>DATLUE010000117.1:0-5988 GCA_035533255.1 Allostellaceae bacterium
CGCCGAGGTCCAGATGGCAAGGCAGACGAGCCAGTTGCACAAGACCGCGCGCGCCACCAGCGACAGCACCGGGGCATTCATCTTGGCGCTTGCCGCGACCATGAGAAATTGGCTCTTGGAATGCAGCATTGCGACGCCGCCGCCCCAGACGAAGACCAGCGCCAGGACCGCGCAGCCGACGAGATTGCCGACCCACGACATCGTCCAGCCCGCGGCCAGATCGCCGAGCCCGATGCGCTTGCGCAAAACGCCGTGGGTCATGAACATGGTGTGGCCGGTGAAAAGATCGGAGCCGGCGAAGATCACGAGGGTCAGCGCGACGCCGAAGGTCGCGCCCATGACGATCGCGCGATAGGCGGGATCGACGTCCGAGCCGAGCGAGAAGATCAGAATGATGCCAAGCCCGACATAGGCGCCGGCCATCATCGAGCTGACGAAGAAGCCGCCCGGGCTACGCTTCAGGAAAGCGGTCTTGGCGACGGCGGTGTTGGCGAGCTGGTCGACGGTATCGAGATACATCGCAAGATCCTTTGCGGCGAGGTTCCATCGCTCCATTTCGCAAAGACCGTGCCACGCGCGACTCGCGGTTTTTTTAAGCGATTCAAAGACCTTGGAGCAAGAGAGTGCCGCAAGGCGCGGCACTCTGCGGCAAAATTGTGCAGAGCAATAATTGCATAAAATATATGCACGACGCCGCTTTTGCGCCCCCGGCTTTCCGGCGAGGCCGCGACCGGGCGCCGGTTTATAAGATTTTTTCAATATAAATCAATTAATTAAATCGAGCGGGAAGTTGGCATTGCAGTTGCTAAGGAAGCGCAAGGTCACAGGCAATCGTATGATGGATACCGGCTTCACCGACGAGCAGAAACAATATCTCGATGGCTTTTTGAGTGGCATCGCGGCGCGGCGCGGCGGCGCGTCCGCGCCTCCCGGCGCTCTGACATCGGCCGGGGCCGGCGCCGACATCCATCGCGCGGCACAGGATCGGTTCCTCGCCGCCGGCAAAAAGCTGGTGCCGGAGGAAGAGGCCAAGCGCAAAGCGCATCCGCTCGACATGTGGGACGAGCTGCGCGCCGAGGCGGCCGAGGATCGCTTCCCCAAAGGCATCGACGTCTTCCGCCACAAATTCTTTGGCCTGTTCTACGTCGCGCCGGCGCAGGATTCGTTCATGTGCCGGCTGCGCATTCCGAACGGCATCCTGTCGGGCTATCAAGCCAAGGGCCTTGCCGATCTGGCCGAGCGCTGGGGCGGCGGCTTTGCCGATATCACGACGCGCGCCAATCTGCAGATCCGCGCGATCAAGCCGCCGGGCATCGTCGAGCTGCTCGAAGGGCTGCAAGAGCTTGGCCTCACCTCGCGCGGCGCCGGCGCCGACAACATCCGCAACCTCACCGGCAGCCCGACCGCCGGCATCGACCCGCAGGAGCTGATCGACACGCGGCCGCTGGTGCGGGCGCTCCATCACACCATCCTCAATCATCGCGAGCTCTATGGCCTGCCGCGCAAATTCAACATCGCGTTCGATGGCGGCGGCGCGGTGTCGGTGCTCGAGGACACCAACGACATCGGCTTTGCGGCGGTGAAAGTGCCGGCGGGCGCCGCGGCGCCCGAAGGGGTCTATTTCCGGATGCTGCTCGGCGGCATCACCGGGCATGGCGATTTCGCGCGCGATACCGGCGTGCTGCTGACCCCCGACGAATGCCTCGGCGCGGCCGTCGCGGTGGTGCGCGTCTTCATCGCCGAAGGCGACCGTACCGACCGCAAGCGCGCCCGGCTCAAATATGTCCTCGACGCCTGGGGTGCCGAGAAATTCGTCGCGGCGGTCGAGCAGGAGCGCGGTGCGCCGTTCACGCGCCTGCCGCTCGCGGTGTGCCTGCCGCGCGGGCCGGTCGCCAAGCATGGTCACGTCGGCGTTCATGCGCAGCGCCAGGAGGGCTTGCGCTATGTCGGCATCGCGGTGCCGGTCGGCCGGCTGTCGGCGGCGCAACTTCGCGGGTTGGGCGCGCTGGCCGAGCGCTTTCCCGGCGCGGGTTTGCGCCTCACCGTGTGGCAGAACCTCATCCTCTCGGACGTGCCCGAAACGCGGCTCGGCGAGGTTGAGAACGCGCTGGCGGCGCTGGGCCTTGGCACCAGGGCCAGCGCGATCCGCGGTGCGCTGGTCGCCTGCACCGGCAATACCGGCTGCAAATTCGCCGCGACCGATACCAAGGGCCAGGCGATGATCCTGGCCGAGCATCTGGAGCGCCGCGTCGCGCTCGACCAACCCGTCAATATCCATCTCACCGGCTGTCCCAATTCCTGCGCTCAGCACAAGGTCAGCGACATCGGCTTGCTCGGCATCAAGTTCGGCGACGACATGATCGAGGGCTATGCGATCCTGGTCGGCGGCGGCGCGGGGTCGGAGCAGAAAATCGGCCGCGAGATTTTCCCCGGCGTGCCGATGGCCGAAATGCCACTGCGGGTCGAGAGCCTGCTGCGCGGCTATCTCGCGCATCGCCGGCCGGATGAATCCTTCGGCGGCTTCGCCGCGCGGCATTCGGTCGACGAGTTGAAGGCGCTGGCAGCGCAAAGGCCCGAGATGGCCGCCTGACATGAGTCATATCGCGCCGATCATTCCCGAAAGCGCGCCGTTCGACGCGCCGCAACGCGCCTGGCTCAATGGCTGGCTCGCGGCCTATTACGGCGAAGCGGGCGGCGCGATCGCGACGATTGCCGCACCGGTTCAAACGCCGGCCGCGGAGGAGGATTTCCCGTGGCACGATATGGCGCTGCCCCTGGATCAAAGGATGCGGCTCGCGGAGAGCAAGCCGCTCGCGCAGCAATTGATGGCGGCGATGGCGCAACAGGATTGCGGCCAATGCGGCTATCTCTGCAAGACTTACGCCGAAGCGGTCGCGTCGGGCAGCGAGAAGGCGCTCAATCGCTGCGTGCCGGGCGGCAAGGAAACCGCGCGGACGGTGAAAGAGGTGCTGGAGCTGGCCGCGTCGGCGCCGGTCGCGGCGCCAGTGCTGGTCGCTGCCGCCGCAATTGCCGCGCCGGTCAGCGGACCAACCCAGGATGTCGTGCTCGCGCGGCTGCACGGCGCGACGCCGCTCAATCGCGCGCCTTCGGCCAAGGATACGCGGCAAGTCGTGTTCGACATCGCCGACACCGGACTCGCTTACGAGGTCGGCGACGCGTTGGGCGTGCGGGCGACCAACTGCCCCGACACCGTGCGCGCGATCGTCGACTGCCTCGGCGCCCGGCCCGGCGACGACATCGCCGGTCCCGACGGCACCCAGCGCAGCCTCTTCGACGTGCTGATGCAGGTGTGCGAGATCGGCCGGCCGAGCGATGAGGCGGTCGAGGTGCTGGCCTCGCGCGCGGTCGATCTCGCGGAGTCGCAGCGGCTGCAGGCGCTCGCCGAAGGCTATCCCGGCGCCGGGCCCGAGAACGCCGATCTCCTCGAATTGCTCCAGACGTTTCCGTCGGCGCGGCCGCCGGTGCAGGAATTGATCGCGGCGCTGAGCGTGCTGCAGCCGCGGCTCTATTCGATCTCGTCGTCGCCCAAGGCGGCGCGCGGCGAGGTGCATCTGACGGTCGCGGCGGTGCGTTATCGGCTGCGCGAGCGCGCGCGCAAGGGCGTCGCCTCGACCTTCCTTGCCGAGCGCGCCGCGGCCGGCGCCGCGGTGCCGGTCTTCGTCCAGAAGGCGCATGGCTTCCGCTTGCCCAAGAACAACGACGCGCCGGTGATCATGATCGGCCCCGGCACCGGCATCGCGCCCTTCCGCGCGTTCTTGCAAGAGCGCCGCATGCTCGGCGCCACGGGCCGCAACTGGCTGTTCTTCGGCGATCAGCACCGCGCCAGCGATTTTCTCTACGAGGACGAGATCGCCGGCTTTCGCCGCGACGGCCTCCTGACCGAGCTCGACCTCGCTTTCTCGCGCGACCAGGCCGAGCGCATCTATGTCCAGCAGCGCATGCGCGAGCGCGCGAAAGAGCTCTGGGCCTGGATCGAGGACGGCGCTTGCCTCTATGCCTGCGGCAGCATCGGCATGGGCAAGGACGTCTATGCCGCGCTCGCCGCGATCGTCGCGCGCCAGGGCAACATGGGCTCGGGCGCAGCCAAAGCCTATATCGCCAAGCTCGCGCGCGAGGAACGGTATATGCTGGATGTGTATTGAGAGGAGCTGTCGGCTTTAAGCCGTAAGCTATCAGTCCTCAACCGTCACCGTCATTCCCGCGTAAGCGGGAATCCAGGGCGCGCACGGGATGCCCGCTTGCGCGGCATGACGAAAAAATATCACGGCTAACGGCTGATAGCTGACACTATTTCTTCTTCTTCGCCTTCTTCGGTTTCTCGTCATCGAGGTCGCGCACTTCGGTGTTCATCGCGACGTCTTTGCGGCGGCGCTTGACCAGCAGCTTGCCGGTCTCGAAGTAGTCGCCCTTGACCGCGCGCTCGGCCGCTTCGTCGAGCTCGTCCGACCACTCGCCCAGCGAATAGCCGAACCAGGGCTGCTCGGGCCGCAGTGTCGGCAGGCCGAGCTCTCCCCAGATTTTCTTGGCGCGCTCCATGAACGGCTTCTTGGGCAGCGACACCGGCGGGAAATTCTCCTTGAGCGTCGCGTCGATCAGCACCGACCCGTCCTGTCCGCCATTGCGGTGGCTGCGCGGCCCGTGCCCCTGATCGCGATGCGGCAGGACGTGCATGTCCAAAAGCGGATTGGCGCGATACGACATCGCCCAGAACAGCGCATCGGCGTTGTCGGGATCGATGTCGTCATTGACGGCGATGATGTATTTGCCGGCGGCGCGATGCAGCGCCGCGGCGCCATAGATCGCGCGCCAGACCTCGGTATTCGGCATTTTGCGGTCGACCACGAGGACGAGAACCTTGCGCAGATTGGTCAGCGGCTCGTGCATCGAGACTTTCTTCACGCCCTTGATGCCGAGCGTGTTGGTGAGATGTGCCAAAAACATCGGCTCCAGCGCGACCCGCTTGATGAGGCTCGATTCCGACGGCGTCACCTGGCTGATGATCGAGGTCAGGATCGCGTCGCGCCGCCGCGTGATCGCGGTGATCTCCATGAAGGCGTTGTATTCCTGGAGGTTGACGTGGCCGTGCGATTCGCCGAACGGCGCTTCGGGCTCGAGATATTCGGTGTTGATGTAGCCCTCGATCACGATCTCGGCCTCGGCGGGCACCAGGAGATCGACGGTCTTTGCCTTGACGACGTTGATCGGCGATCCCACCAGCGCGCCGGCGACGGTCAGCTCGTCCATCGTCTCGGGCAGCTTTTGCGCCGAGGTATAGGCAATGCAGGGCGGGCAGCCGAGGATCACCGCGGCCGGCAGCTTCTTGCCCTTGGCCTTGGCTTTTTCCCAATGCGTCATGATGCCGGGCCGCAGCTCGAGCGACGGGTTCATGCCGAGCCGGCGCGGCGCTTTCACCTGGCCGCGGTAGATGCCCATGTTCTGGATGCCGGTGTCGGGATCCTTGGTGATGTATTGCGAGAGGGTGGTGTAGGGCGAGATGTCCCAGCCCGGCGTCGAGATCGGGATCGGCAGCCCGTCCAAGCCCTGGCCCGGCTTGTCGAGCGCCTTGCCGGTGATGACGATTTCCTGGCACGGCGCGGTCTCGACGATTCGCGGCGGGATCGGGTTGGCAACCGCGCGGTTCCAGGTTGCGTCGATCTGGTCGAGGTCGCAGGCCATGCCGATCGAGTAAATCTCGCGATTGGTGGCGAGCACGCCGACCGCGACCGGGATGCTGAAGCGCTTGCCCTTGGCGTCCGAGACGTTGTTGAAGAGGAACGCCTTGCGGTCCTTCTCGGCGATGCCGCCGCGAAACTGCCAGCGCACCAGCGGGTGCATCTCGGTGTCTTTGTCGATCACGCGATCGACCGTGACCAAGAGGCCTTCTTTCTCCAGCGTCTTCAGATGATCGTGGAGATCGGGATAGCCGCGCTTGGGCGCGGTGCCGATGCGCGGCTTGCCCTTGGGTTT
>DATLUE010000118.1:0-2515 GCA_035533255.1 Allostellaceae bacterium
TGATGGCGCAATTGCTGGCTCGGCTCGCCGTTGCGGCGGCGCAGCAGACGCACGATCCCAGCCACGCAGACGCAGGATTGCGCTCGCTCGGCATGCGGCTGCCAGCCTCGCGCTGGGCCGAGCTGCGCGACGAGGTCGGCCGCCATTTCACTCGCACCGACGACCTCAACCTCGACCGCAAACAGACGATCCTCAGCGCATTCTTTGCGATCGAGGCAGCGACGCGGTAGAAGCGCATCGCGTCCGGGGCCATATCTGCGGCCGGGAGAGGATCATGAGCGCTGGCCGGCCGTTCTTTGTCACGACACCCATTTATTACGTCAACGACATGCCGCATCTCGGCCATGCCTACCCGACGGTGGCGGCCGATGCGCTGGCGCGCTTCATGCGGCTCGACGGGCGGCAGGTAAAATTCCTGACCGGCACCGACGAGCACGGGCAGAAGGTCGAGCGCTCGGCCCAGCTCACCGGGGAGACGCCGCAGCAATTCGCCGACCGCGTCTCGGGCAAGTTTCGCGAGATGGACCGGCTGCTCAACATCAGCTACGACGACTACATCCGCACCACCGAAGAGCGGCACATCATCGGCGTCCAGGCATTGTGGCAGGAACTGGAGCGGCGCGGCGAAATCTATCTCGGGCGCTTCGCCGGCTGGTATTGCGTGCGCGACGAAGCGTTTTACGACGAGGACGAGCTGATCGACGGCCCGAGCGGCACGCGGATCGCGCCGACCGGGGCCGAGGTCGAGTGGGTCGAAGAGGAGAATTATTTCTTTCGCCTGTCGGCCTGGCAGGACCGGCTCCTGGCGTTCTACGAAGAGCACCCCGACGCGATCGCGCCGCGCAGCCGGCGCAACGAGGTGATCAGCTTCGTCAGGGGCGGGCTCAACGACCTGTCGATCTCGCGCACCAGCTTCAGCTGGGGCATCCCGGTGCCCGGCGACCCGCGCCATGTGATCTATGTGTGGCTCGATGCGCTCGCCAACTACATCACCGCGCTCGGCTACCCGCAGACCGAGACCGGCGATTACGCGACGTTCTGGCCGGCCGACGTGCATATCGTCGGCAAGGATATCCTGCGGTTTCACACGGTGTACTGGCACGCCTTTCTGATGGCGGCCGGGCTGGAGCCGCCGCGCCGCGTCTTCGCCCATGGCTGGTGGACCGTCGAGGGCCAGAAGATGTCGAAATCGCTCGGCAACGGCATCCCGCCCGATCTTCTCGTCGGCACATACGGCGCCGACCCGGCGCGCTATTTCCTGCTGCGCGAATTGCCGTTCGGCAATGACGGCGATTTTTCGCACCGCGCCGTCGTCGGCCGGCTCAACAGCGACCTCGCCAACGATTTCGGCAATCTGGCGCAGCGCGTGCTGGCGATGATCAACCGCAATTGCGGCGCCGCGGTGCCCGAGCCGGGCGCCTTCACCGCAGCCGACGAGCGGCTGCTCGGCGAGGCGCGGGGGCTGCTCGGGCGGGTGCGCCCGCTGATTGTCGATGAGGGGTTTCATCTCGCCCTCGAGGCGATCTGGCGCGTCGTCGCCGAAGCCAATCGCTATGTCGACGAGCAGGCGCCCTGGGCCCTGCGACGCAGCGATCCGGCGCGCATGGCGACGGTCCTCTACACGCTGGCCGAGGTATTGCGGCATCTCGGCATCCTGACGCAGCCCTTTGTGCCCGACGCGGCGTCGGCCTTGCTCGACCAGCTGGCGGTAGCGACCGAGGCGCGGCGTTTTGCCGACTTGGCGCAGCCGCTGACGCCGGGCCGCGCGCTGCCGGCGCCGCACGGCATCTTTCCGCGCTTCGTCGAAGCCGAGGCGGCAGGCGCGTGAGCATCGAGGCGCGCGAAATGCTGGTCGACAGCCATTGCCATCTCGACTTTCCGGACTTCGCAGCGGAGCGCGATGCCGTCGTCGCGCGCGCCCATGCCGCCGGGGTCGGGACGATGCTGACGATCGGCACAAGGCTCGACCAGTTTGCCGGCGTGCAGGCGATTGCCGAAGCCTTCGACGACATCTGGTGCTCGGTTGGCGCCCATCCGCATGAGGCCGCCGACCATGCCGCGATCAACGCCGGCGATCTCGCTGCGCTCGCCGCCCATCCGCGCGTCGTCGGCATCGGCGAGACCGGGCTCGATTATCATTACGACCACGGTCCGCGCGACCTGCAGGAACTTGTGTTCCGCGCGCATATCGAAGCGTCGCAAGCGAGCGGGCTGCCATTGATCATCCATGCCCGCGCGGCCGACGATGATGTCGCGCGCATGCTGCGCGAAGAGCGGCCGCCACCCGGCGTATTGCATTGCTTCAGCAGCGGGCGCGCGCTCGCAGAAGCGGCGCTGGAGCTCGGCTTCTACATTTCGATCTCCGGCATCGTGACCTTCCGCAACGCTGAGGAGTTGCGCGCGATCGTGCGCGATCTGCCCTTGGATCGGCTGCTCGTCGAGACGGACGCGCCGTATCTCGCTCCGGTGCCGTATCGGGGAAAGCGCAACGAGCCGGCCTATGTCGCCGCCACCG
>DATLUE010000119.1:0-14252 GCA_035533255.1 Allostellaceae bacterium
TCTCGGGCAGCGGATAGGCGAAATATTGATATTCGCCCTGACCGAAGCCGTGCCGCGCCATGACGATGCGGCTGCGGAAGCGATCTTGCCTGTCATAGCTTGCGGCGAGCGCCGCGCATTCCGCCGGCGTCAGCAGCGCCGGCAGCATGGCATAGCCCTCGGCGTCGAGCGCGGCGGCGAGGTGCGGCAGATCGAGTGCCGCGACCCGCGCGGCGAGACCGTGGTCGTCGTCGACGCGTCGTGCCGGTGCGGCCGTCATGCGCCGGCCTCGCGTGCCAGCAGCGCGCGCTTGCGCTCGATGCCCCAGCGATAGCCCGAAATCGCGCCGTCGTTGCGGACGACGCGATGACACGGGATCGCGACAGCGAGCGGGTTGGCGGCGCAGGCGCCAGCGACTGCGCGCACCGACTTGGGCGCGCCGATGCGCTGGGCAAGCTCGGTGTAGCTCACCGTTTTGCCGCTGGGGATCGCGCTCAGTGCCGCCCAGACGCGAAGCTGGAAAGCGGTGCCCCGGATATCCAAGGGCAGGTCGGCGCCGTGCGCCGGCCGCTCGATGAGTCCGATGACTTTCGCGACGGTTTGCTCGAAATCGCGCTCGCCGCCGATCAGCTCGGCCTGCGGGAAGCGATCCTGCAGCGCGCGCAACAGCGCCTCGGGCTCATCACCCAGCGAGATCGCGCACACGCCGCGGCTGGTCGCCGCGACCAGGATCGCGCCGAGCGAGCATTCGCCGAGGGCAAAACGGATCACCGCATCCTTGCCGCCGGCGCGGAACGCCTTGGGCTTCATCCCGAGCATCGGCGACGCCGCGGCATAGAAGCGGCCGCTCGAATTGAAGCCGGCGCCATAGATGGCTTCGGTCACCGTGGCGCTGTGCGTCAGCTCATGGCGCAGGCGCTCGGCGCGGCGCGCCGCGGCATAGGCTCGGGGCGTGACGCCGGTCGCCGCTTTGAAGACACGATGGAAATGGAACCGGCTCATGCCGGCGGCCGCGGCGAGCGTCGCAAGGCTTGGCACGGTCGCGGCGCTCTCGATCGAGCGGCAGGCATGGGCGATGATCGCGGCCTGCGCCGCCGCCGGGCCGAGCGTATCGGGACGGCAGCGCTTGCACGGCCGGAAGCCGGCGCGCGCGGCTGCCGCGCCGCTGGGATAGAAGGCAACATTCGCGCGGTTGGGACGGCGCGATGCGCAGGACGGGCGACAGTAAACCCCGGTGGTGCGCACGGCGTAGAAGAACGCGCCCTCGGCCGCCGCGTCGCGCGCGAGCACCGCGCGCCAACGCGCGTCGTCGCTGCTAAAACGCGGCCGCTCGAGAATGTCGGTCATAGTCGAAATCATAACATGCTCCTCTTTCCGGGCGACAAGTCCTCGCGGACTCGTCATGCGCCATACTTGGCCATCCGGCGCCGGCAAACACTCCGCCGCTTGCGGTCGAATTCACAAAGCGCGGGAACCGGATTACAGTTGGGCAAATGTCCGCACGGCGCAGGCGATGGAGGAAACGATGGGCAAGCTTCGGCATTTGGCGATCGTGGTGAAGGATCTGGAGGCGTCGGTCCGCTTCTACGAGACCTGCTTCGACATGAAGCGCGCGTTCTCGGCCGGAAACGCCGCGGTCTATTTGACCGATGGCGTGATGAATCTCGCGGTGCTGAGCTACGATTCGGTCAATCGCCCGGGCGCGGCGACCGCCGATGGCCGGCTCGGCATCCACCATTTCGGTTTCCGGGTCGACGACCTCAAGGCGTCGCAGGCGCTGATCGAGGCGGCGGGCGGGCAATACAGCTTCGATTTCGGCGATCCCAAGGGGATGAATTTCGAGCGCAAATTCACCGATCCCGAAGGCATCCTGTTCGACATCTCGGAAAAGGGCTGGTTCGGCGCCCTCGACGAGCGGACGCCTACAAAAGAGCCGGCATTGACGTAATTGGCGAGAAGTGATACCGTGATACGGTGAAAAATATCACAGTATCACTGGATGATGAAATATACCGCCGGGCGCGGGTGATTGCCGCTGAATGCGACACATCTGTCTCAGCCTTGGTGAAGCGCTTTCTCGTCGAGCTTGCCTCCGGCCAAACCGAAATCGATCGTTTGAAGCATCGAGAGGCCGAGCTCCGCGAACGCATCACGACATTCCGGGCGTCCGACCGGTTATCGCGCGACGATGTTCATCGCCGTGGCGGCTGAGCGCGTTGCATTTCTTCGATACGAATATCCTTCTCTACTCGATCAGTCGCGATCCCGCGGAAGCGGCCAAGCGCGAATGTGCGATCGCCCTGCTTGACCGCGCCGATGGCGCGCTCTCGGTTCAAGTGCTGCAGGAATTTTACGTCCAAGCGACACGAGCCACGCGAACGGAGCGTCTCTCTCACGAAATGGCGGTCGATCTTATCGTCACTTGGACGCGCTTTGCGTTACAGGCGACGACGCTGGGTATCGTAACCAGCGCGCTTGAGATCAAGGCAATATCCGGCTTCTCATATTGGGACAGCGCGATTATTGCCGCTGCTCGCGCATTGCGATGCGAGGTGCTTTATACCGAAGATATGACGCATGATCGATGGATCGAAGGCGTCCGAATCGTCAATCCATTCCTTGGTTGACGGGCACGGATCGCACGGGCGGCCACGCGCTCAGGGCAGGTCTTTGGCGCCGGTGAGCTTGGCGCCCTCGAAGCGCGTGCTGGCGATGACGGCGCCGGTGAAGATGGCAGCCTGCAGATCGGCGTCGCGGAAATCGGCATCGGTCAGGTTGGCGCCCGAGAAATCGGCGCCCAGCAGTTGCGCCTCGCGCAAATCCGTGCCGACGAGATTGGCGCTCTGGAATTTGGCGCGCTCGCCATTGGTCCTGAAGTCGCGCTTGCCCGCGCCGACCGATCGCACCGGGCCGAGATTGGCGCCCGACAAATCCGCGCGGTTGAGATGGGCGCGCGCCAGTCTTGCGCCGCGCAGATCCGCTTGGCAGAGAACCGCGCCGCGCAGATCGGCGGCGCCGAGATCGATCATTGCCATCCCGGCCTGCGCCAGATTGGCCCCGGCGAGCTTGCCGTTGGCGAACACGGCCAAGGCCAATTGCGCGCGCTCGAGCTGCTTGCCGCCGAAATCCGCGTCGCCGAGGATCGCGCGCTGACCGGCTTTGCCTTGGCTTTCCAGCCAGGACGCATGACGGGCCAGCGTCTCGCGCATCTCCTGGTCGGAGGATGCGCGATAGGCGGTCTCGACGACCTCTTTCAACTCCGCGGATTTCAGCGCGCGCGGATCGAACAGCGCGCCGCTGATATTGGCGCCTTGGAAATCGGCGCCATTGATGGTGGCGCCGAGCAGGACCGCGCCTTGCAGGTTGATGCCCGACAGCTTCGCGCCCGAGAGATTGACGGATTCGAGATTGGCGCCGGTGAAATTGGCGTTGCGGATGTCGGCGCCTTGAAGATCGGCGCCACGGAGAATCGCATCGGTGAAATCGGCGCGCAGGACTACCGAGCCGCCCAGCTTCGCGCCGGTCAAATCGATGCCTTGCGCCTGCACCGCGCTCAGATCGGTGCGCCGATAGCGGCCGGTTCCCGCAAGCGGCGTGCCGGTCTCGCCCGGCGCCGGCAAGGTGATCTCGGAAAGATTGGCGTCCGCCATCAGGGCGCCGTTGAGCTGCGCGCCGCGGAAGGTCGCGCCGCGCAAATCGGCCGAGGTGAGGTTGGCGCGGTTGAGGCTGGCCATGCTCAGATCGGCGCCGATCAGAACCGCCAGGCGCAGGCGTGTATCGTCGAACGACGCGCGCACCAGCCGCGCCTCGGTCAGGTCCACCTGCGAGAGGTCGCGCCGGTTGAAGACGCGGTCGCTGAGATCGTGATGCGCGAGGACCGCTTTGTTGCCGTAGAGCCGGCCGGCCAGGAATTGCTCATGCGCGAGCACGACCTGGTCGATCTGGCTCTGTTCGAGACAGATCAACGACTCGGCAAGGACTTTGTGGCGGAGTGCCATCCGAGCAGTGGAGCAGACACCGGTTAAGAAGCCTTAAGCAGCCGGCCTCAAAACGCGAAAATGCGCTTAAAAATCGCGCCTTGGAATAGCGCCCCGATCGCGGGCGGCTCGCGCCGGCGCTAAAGCCGGTCGGCGCCGCACCGGCGCGACCAGTATTCCCACGCGCGCGAGGTGCGGTCCTGGCCGCCATGCGATGCTTTGGCGACCTCGCCCTCGGTCAGATAAGTGATCTCGCCGAGGCGCAGGCCCGCGGCCTGGAGCTTGGCGTTGTCTTGCAGAAACACCGCCGTATGGACGGCGTCGTAGAGCGATTTCCCGGCGACCGCGCAACCGTGGCCGCGCATCAACGCGACGCTGCCCTGGCCGAGCGTCTTCGCCAGATCGTGGCCTTGCGGCATGGTCGTGACCAAGAGGTTGGTGTCGCCGAATTTCTCGCGAATGTCCCAGACCGGGATGGTCGCGCCGATCGAGGCGGCGGTGTGGAACACCGGCCGCAGCTTCGTGGTCCGCGAAATGCTGAACGGGATCACTTCGTGCGAATGATTGTGGATCACCGAGCGCACATCGGGCCGCGCCTGATAGATGCCGCCATGAATCGGCCGCTCGATATAAATCTGTCGACCGCGCTGATCGATCGGATTGCAATCGAGATCGAATTCGAGGAGGTCGTCGCGCGTCACCAGCTCGGGGCTGCGCGAGACCGAGAGGAAGAACCGATCGGGCCGGTCGGGATGGCGGACACTGACATGGCCATAGGCATCGACCACGTCCTCATGGGCGAGAATCCGGTTCGCCACCACCAGATCGTGCAGCAATTGATCGAGATCGCTCATCGCGTTTCCTCCATTTTCTTAAGCGCTATCATGCAAGAAACCGGCGCGGCGGCAACCCTTATCGCGGCGATTCGGTTTTAGAGGACGAAAGGCCAGATCGATGACGAAGAAGCATTTCTCGGCGGCGGTCCTCGGCGCCTTGCTCGTCGGCATCGGCGCAGCGCCGGCTCGCGCCGCCGGGCCGACCGATGAGGTCTTGAGCTATCACGCGGATGCGGCGCGCAAGGGCGATTTTATCGTGCCCGGCCTGACCTGGGGGCGCGCCCGCGATCTCCATGCTGATAGCGGCTTCCGCGCCGCGGTCGCGGGCCCTATCTATGCGCAGCCCTTGTTCTGGCGTTCGAGCGGCACGGCGGCGGCGGGTCAATTGCTGGTCGCGACCGAGGATGACACGGTCTATGCGCTCGATGCCGCGACCGGCAGGACGGTGTGGCGGCAATCGCTCGGGACGCCGGTGCCGCGCGCGGCACTGCCCTGCGGCAATATCAACCCGCTCGGCATCACCGGGACGCCGGTCATCGATCCGCGAACCCAGGCGGTCTATCTCGATGCCATGCGGCTCGATCCGCAATCGGGCGCGCCCACGCATGCGCTGTTCGGGTTGTCGCTGCGCGACGGCTCGGTGCTGCCGGGCTGGCCGGTCGTTGTCGCGGCCGCGTTGCGCGCGCAAGGGGTCGGTTTCGCCGCGCGCAATCAGAACCAGCGCGGCGCGCTGACCATCCTCGGCGACACGGTCTACATCCCCTATGGCGGGCATTTCGGCGATTGCGCGAGCTATCACGGCTGGGTGGTCGGGGCGACGCTCGGCGCTCCGCATGCGGTGACGAGCTGGCACACGGCGGCCGCAGCCGGCGGCATCTGGGCGCCGGCCGGCATCAGCAGCGATGGACAGGCGCTCTATGTCGCGACCGGCAATACCATGAATGCGCGGCAATGGGAGGGCGGCGAGGCGGTGATCCGCCTGCCGCCCGATCTGCGCTTTTCCGGCCGGTCCGCCGATTATTTCGCGCCCGCCGATTGGCGTGCGCTCGACCAGCGCGATGCCGATCTGGGCGGCGTCGCGCCGGTGCTGTTCGACATGGAAGGAAAGCCGCTCGCGCTCGCGCTCGGCAAGGACGGCAAGGCCTATCTGCTCGACCGCCGCGATCTCGGCGGCATCGGCGGCGCTCTGGCGGCCAAGACGGTATCGTCGCGCC
The DNA here is from genome assembly GCA_035533255.1 of Allostellaceae bacterium. Classification (GTDB taxonomy): domain Bacteria; phylum Pseudomonadota; class Alphaproteobacteria; order ATCC43930; family CGMCC-115725; genus CAIKMD01. Next base: position 6,007 of record DATLUE010000119.1, read on the forward strand.
GGATCATCACCTCGGCCGCGGTATTTCCGGCGGGCGATGGCGTGCTCGTTGCCTTTGAAGGCCCGGGCTCGGCCTGCCCGGACGACAGCGCCGGCGGCGGTCTTACCGTGCTGAAGATCGGCGCCGGCGCGCCGCCGTCGCTTGCAACGGCGTGGTGCGGCGCGGTGAGCGGACGGGGCGCGCCGATCGCGACCACCACGGACGGGCGCAGCAATCCGATCGTGTGGATGCTCGGCGCCGAAGGCGATGACCGGCTCTACGGCTTTCGCGGCGACACCGGCGAGCGGCTCTTCGTCAGCAGCGCGCTGACCGGCCTGCGCCATTTCGCGACGCCGATCGCGACGCCGGATCATCTTTACGTCGCCGCCGATGACGGGCTTTACGCGTTCGCGTTTTGACAATTCGCGAACGCTTTACGCGGCCCCGCTTTGCCGCATAGTCTCGGCGTCATGCGAGAGCTCGATCCGCGCGCCGCCACCAATCCGCTGTTCGGCCCCAACCGGCTGAAGCTCGGCCTGTTCGGGGTCAATGTCAGCAATGGCTGCGCCGTCACGACCGCCGACGAGCGGTTCCACGCCACCTGGGCCGAGACCCTGGCGATCTGCCAGACCGCGGATCGCTTCGGCTACGAGGCGCTGGTGCCGGTGGCGCGCTGGAAGGGCTTCGGCGGCGAAACCAATTTCAACGGCACGAATTTCGACACTTACACCTGGGCCGCCGGCATCGCCCAGGCGACCAAGCACACTTGCGTCCTCACGACCTCGCATGTGCCGACCGTGCATCCGATCATGGCGGCGAAGCAAGGCACGACCGTCGATCACATCGGCAATGGGCGCTTCGCGCTCAACATCGTCTGCGGCTGGTTCGCGCCCGAGCTCGAAATGTTCGGCCGCGACATCATGGAGCACGACGCGCGTTACGAATACGCGGCGGAATGGATCGACATCTTGAAGCTGCTCTGGACGCGCGAGGAGGAATTCGATTTCGCGGGCAAGTTCCTGCGCGTCGCCAAAGGCTTCTCGATGCCGAAGCCGATCCAGCAGCCGTTTCCGCCGCTGATGAACGCCGGCAGCTCGGGCAAGGGCCGCGACTTCGCGGCGAAATACGCGGATATGGCCTTCATCCATCTCGATCCCAGCGATCTCGATCGGATGAAGGCGCATATCGACAGCTACCGGCGGCTCGCACGCGAGGAATATGGCCGCGAGCTGCAGATCTGGGCGAATGGCTATGTGGTCCAGCGCGAGACCCAGAAAGCGGCCGAGGATTATCTCAAGCGCTACGTCGTTGAGCTGGGCGACGATGCGGCGGTCGAGAACATTCTCACCATCCAGGGCCAGCAGATGCAACGCCTGCTGCCCGAGGCGCGCGAGGCAATCAAGTTCAGCATCAAGGCCGGCTGGGGCGGCGTGCCGCTGGTCGGAACGCCCGAGCGTATCACCGACGAGCTGGTGAAATTCAGTCGCATCGGCATCGACGGCATCCTCTTGAGCTGGGTCGATTACCTGGACGGGCTGGCGCGCTGGCAGCGCGATGTCATGCCGCGCTTGGAGCAGGCGGGATTGCGCGTGGCGGCTGGCGCCGCGGCCACCGCATAAGGCTTGGCGTGCGAGCGGCCGTGGGCGCCGTCGCAATACATTCGAAGGGGACAGTGATGAAACATCCACCGGTTCTTCGGCCGACCAGTGCGGAAAGCGAGACCTTCGCCGGCGTCACCTATCATCTCGACGGCGAATTGGTTCCCGCGCTCACGGTTCAAATCACCCCGGACCAGCCGGTCTATTTCGAGCATCACATCATGTTGTGGAAGGAGCCGACGGTCGCCATTCAAATCAAGGCCATGAAAGGAGCGTTGAAGCGCATGGTCGCCGGCATGCAAGTCTTCGTTACCGAAGCGAGCGGTCAGGGATCGATCGCATTTTCGCGCGACGGCGCCGGCCACATCTTCGGCTTGCATCTCGCGAGCGGGCAGGAGATCCACGCTCGCGAGCACCAATTTCTCGCCGCCACCAAGACCATCGGTTACACCTTCGAGCGGGTCAAAGGGGTCGCGACGATGATGTTTGGCGGCACGGGCTTTTTTATCGATAAGTTCCATGCCAATGGCGGCGACGGCATCTTATGGCTGCATGGTTATGGCAACGTCTTCGAAACCGTCCTCGAAGCCGGCGAAATCATCGAGGTCGAGCCCGGCGGCTGGCTCTATAAAGATGCCTCGGTCGAGATGACCACCAACATGCAAAGCCTTTCGACCGGATTCTTCGGCGCCATGAATTTCACCACCAATCGATTTCGCGGACCCGGCCGAGTCGGCATTCAGTCGATGTATCTCCACTTGCCAACGGAGACGTGACGGGGGGCGCTGCGCGCCGCGTCAGCGGGCTGCGGCGTCGGACATTGCCAGCAAGCTTCCGGCATCTCTCGCGAAAAGCGGGAACCATCCTGCCTGCCCGACATTGGAGGACGGGCAATCTTTCAAGGAGTTTATCATGGGACGGGGAATTCTGCTCTGGCTGCTGGGCGTGCCGATTCCGATCATCATCCTGCTCGCCTTGATTTGGCACTGACGCAACCGGGAGATCGATCATGGCGACCACCTTCAACACCGTACCGCCGCGCGCGATTGGCGCGCTGCCCGCCGAAGACGCGGCGGTCTCGGCCGTTTCCTGGGCGGCGGTGTTCGCCGGGGCCTTGGGCGCCGTCGCGATCAGCGTCATCCTGATCGAGCTCGGTCTCGGGCTCGGCCTGTCTTCGGTGTCGGCCTGGACCAATACCGGCGCCTCGATCGCCACGCTCGGCGTGATGGGCGGCGTGTGGCTGATCGTCGTGCAGTGGATCGCATCCGGCATCGGCGGCTATCTCGCCGGCAGGCTGCGGACCAAATGGGTCGGCGTTCATACCGACGAGGTGTTCTTCCGCGACACCGCGCATGGCTTTCTTGCCTGGTCGGTGGCGACGCTATTCGGCGTGCTGATCGTGGCCGCGAGCGCGTCGTCGCTGCTGAGCGCCGGCGGCCGGGTCGCGGGTGCCGCGGTTTCGGGTGCCGCGCAAGGCGCTGCCCTGGATGCGGCCGCCGGGTCGCGTCAGGGCGCGGCGGCGCAGCCGATGAACGCGGCCTCGGACCCATACTATGTCGACATGATGTTCCGGCCGGCAACTCCCGCGGCGCCTGACCGGGCCGCGGCCGGCGCGGGCGCCGCTCCAGCAACCGCGGTGCCGAGCGCAACCGGAACCGCTGCCACGCCCAACGCGGGGTCGCCCGCGATGGCACGCAACGGCAATGCCGGCAATGGCAACGCCGAGGCGGTGCGGATTTTCGCGCGCGATTTGCCGAGCGGCGCGCTGGCGCCGGAGGATCGCAGCTATCTTGCGCAAACGATCGCCGCGCGCACCGGCATCAGCCAGGCCGAAGCCGAAAAGCGCGTCGACGCCACCGTCGCGCAAATCAAGAGCGACGAGGCAAAGGCCCAGCAGGCCGCCGAGAAGGCCCGCAAGGCCGCGGCCTCGGGCTCGATCATCGGTGCCTTGGCGATGGTGGTGGGGGCGTTCATCGCCAGCGTCGCCGCGGCGATCGGCGGCAGGCTGCGCGACGCGTTCTAAATCGCATCGGCCTAAATCGCGTCGGCGTTCGCTTTAGGCTTTGGTCGGACCGGGAGGAATCGCGCAGGCGATCCACCGGTCCACAGGCGGCGGAGGTCATCACCTATATCCGCAATAGCTGGGGCAATGCCGCGCCCGCGGTCGCCGCCGGCCAGGTGAGCGGCACCCGCTGATTGATGAGCGGCAATATCTGCCGCTGTGAGCCGATCCCGACATTATCGCTGCGATCGAGGCTGGCAGCGGGCGGGTCTGAGCAGGGTCCGCTTCCGATACGAGCGCGGCTGCGCGGCGGCGGGAACCGACCCTCGGTCGTCTCGTTAATAATCAAACGGGTGGCCGGATCGCGAGGCGCCCGCTCCGGGAAGCGCGTCATGACGATCAACCCGATTCTTGCCGCCGGTGCTTTATCGCTGCTCGCGGTGCTCGCGGGATGCGGGCAGCCGCCGTGGGCACCGCTCGCGGCCGTCACGCCTGATGGATACAAACCCATCGCGGCGGCGTCGGACAATCGCATCCGTTGCCGGCACGTCGCGGCTCATGCGGCCGACCGCGGGCAAGTTTGGGCAACGGGCGCCGCTGCGCAGCATCGCTACGATTACGATATAGCCTATCGGCACTGCCTGTCGGCACCAGGGAATCGGCTCGCGCCGGCCGCGCGCGCCAAAAATGCCGCTGGCTCTTCTTCGGATGCGACTCTGCCCTCGGGCGCCTCCCTATCGCCCGGAAACCTCTGAGCGCTCGCCATGCCACCAACGCGGCACGAAACCGGCACACTGCCTTCCCAAATCCTGGCCGGCGCCATGAGGCGCGACGCGCGCGCCGATCTTCCTGATTCGCCCGATCTGCCTGATTCAATCGTCAGGCTCGCCGCCGCGCTGGAGCAAGATCGCCGCAGCCAGCAAGCGATCGCGCTCGGTTTCCTGCCGGCCCTCCTTGGAGCCCTCGCCGTTGTCGCGGGGTGGATTTGGCTAAAAAATTCGCTGACGCTGCTCGCAGCACTCGTCTCCCTCGCCAGCGTGGCCTTTGCCTTGAGCTACGGCGTTTGGCGCCGGCGGGCGATCAAGGCGGCACGCTCGCGGCGCTCGAGCGATCCGGTCGTCCTGTCGCTGGTGACGATCGCGGTGGTATTGCTCGGCATCAGCCCGGCGATTTGGCCAATCCTCACGGGCGAGCCGCTCTCGGCGGCGAGCGCGTCCTCGTTCCTGCTATCGCGACCCAAGGTCGATCAACAATATGCCGATGGCGCGCCCTCGCCGGAGGCTCCCGCAGCGGGCGCCGATCAGCCGGCTGGTTTTCCGCCGACCTCGGCGCAAAGCGCCGAGCCCGCATCGCCGGCACCCGCATCGCCGGCACCCGCATCGCCGGCAAGCGTCTTCGCGGGGCTTTGGAGCTCCAATACCGGAACGGTCGCACGCACGATTGTGACGGGGCAGGAAGTCATCGCCTCGATCGTCAAGCCGAATGCGACCGCGATCGGGCTGGGCGTCGTGACGGGCGATCTGGCGCTGAAAGCGACGATTGCGGGCAGGGCGATGACCGGTAGCGGCATGCAATTCTTCGCGCCGGCCTTGCGATCTTGCGTCGGCGGACGAGCGCGCGAAATACCGCTGACCGGTCGCATGAGCACCGACGGCAATCAAATCGTCATCGCCGAAGACGTGATATCGCTCGATCGGCAAACCTGTCGGAAAGGTCCGGCACGACGCATGTCCGCGGTTTGGACGCGCATGCCGGATGGCTCGGGGCGAGGCGCGCGCTCGCCGCCAGGATTATCGCCGCCGCCAGCGGCGCCGCAACATCTTGCCGGCGTGCCTCTTTCCGCCCAACAAGGGACCGCGGCATTTCAGGAAGGTGTTGCAGCCCGTCAGGCCTGGGAAGGCTGGATCGGCGAGCTGACGGGCGACTACCGCCAGGGCGCATTATATTGGGCGGCGCAGCGCGGTCTTCCGGAAGCGGGCTCGTGCGATGATCCGCCCGGCGCGCTTCGCGGCGATTGGACCGTCGGTTGTTTGGCGGCACAACTGCGCGTGGCGCCGTCCGACGCGCGCCGAAAAACCGATGCGGAATTCCGCAAAGGCTGGGATGCTTCTCCCGCGCTCGCGCGACCGGTTCAGGCGCAGCGCGCGGACAACTAAATTTTCGATCGATCCGAGGCGACCCGTGGACCCGTTCAAGCGACGCGGCAAGACGCTCGGCCTGCTCGGCGAGCGTGCGAGCGGCGCAAGCGTCAGGTCGGCGCCGGCGCGCGTCAGCCGGGCGCGCGCGATGTGGTCCACCCTTCGCGCCCGCTCTTGTGATCGCCGATGTTCGGATAGCCGTAGGTCGGCACGAACAGCTCCTCGATCGGGATCGTCTTGGGGATCATTGCCTGCTCGTGAAGGTAGGTCATGAGCGCTTCCAAGGTCGGCCGGTTCTCCTCGACGCCGTAGGGCCAGAAATCCTTGCCGAACACCTGGTCGATCTCGTGAAAATCCGCGACCAGCCACGGCAGCATGTAGCGCAACGCGCCGACGTCGCGCATCTTGGCAATTGCCAGCGCGCGCGATTCGCAGCATGCGTTGTAGAGGCTGGTGGCGACGAAGGGGTGCTGCTCGTACACCGCGCGCTTGATCGCCAGCACATGCATGATGGGAAAAATCTTCGTGCGCTTGAAATAGTCCCCTTCGACCGCGCGGAAATTCGGGAACAGGCGCTGGATGTTCGGGTTGCGCCCGAAGGGTTCCGGAATAGTCGCGGTGATCATCGCATCGATGCCGCCGTCTTCGAGCAATTGGTTGAGCGACTTGCCGCTGTTGTTCTGTTCGATCTCGATCTTCTTGAGGAGCGGCAGGACGGCCGGCTTGCCATGCGTCCCGGGATGCTCCATCGCGCCCTGCACCCATCTTATGGTCGCGAGATCGACGCCGTGATCGTGCTGCAGCATGCCGCGGATATAGACCGCCGCCGTCTGGACATAGAGCGGCACGCCGACGCGGCGCCCCTCGAGATCCTTCGGCGTCTTGATCCCGGATTTGGCGTTGATGAAGATGAACTGGTGGCGGAACACGCGCGAGATGAAGACCGGCACCGCGACGAAGGGCGAATCCCCGGCAATCAGCTTGGTCGCATGCTCCGAGAGCGACATCTCGGACGCGTCGAATTCGAGCCCCCCGCCCATCCGGTCGAAAATCTGTCGCGGGTCGTCGATCGCGACGAAATTGAGGTCGATGCCGGCCGGCTTGATGTCGCCGGTGCGGAGCGCGTGCATGCGGTCGTAGAAGCCGCAAGCGAGGGTGATCGGAAGCTTGGACATTTCTGTCAATTCCCTTCGTTCCAGGAGCCAGCACTTTTCCAATGATGCAGGAATGACGACAAGATGAAAGGGATATGGATCGGCGCCGTTCCGGGATTAAAGGCACGCGTCATCGGCGCGAATCGGCGTGCGGCCGAAGGCGCGTTGGCCGTCGGGACGACGTGGCGGATGGCGTGGCGATAAGCGGAAATTACGGCAATTCAACGCGCGAGCTTGCAATCGCCACGGCGCTGGCGACGTGTCGTGGCCCGCCGGGCGACGGCGAATTAATAAATCTTCGGCCCGATCGTCGCCGCTTCACTCGAGCGGGTTGTCGCGCGCTTCCTCGAGCGAGCGCGCCCGCTTCCACTGCTCGGGCGGGCGCGATTTGCCGGGCTCATCGAGCTTGTCCATGTCGCAATAGATCTCGACCGTGAAGCCGTCGGGGTCTTTGAACTCGATGCCGGGATTGCTGCCGGGTCCGCGCCGGCCTTCATAGGTCAGCGCGATCCCGCGCGCTTGGAGAAACGCGCGGGCCTCGAACAGCCGCTCCATCGATTCCACTTCCATCGCCCAGTGATGGATTTGCAAAACACCGTCCTCGGGTCGCGTAGGCTTGCGTTTCCCGGGCGAGGGAACCAGCGCGATCGTGTGATGATCCCCGGCGCAATGCAGGAACACCATTCCGTTCTCGTTCCGGTCGCTGACGTGGAATCCCATGATCTCGGTCCAGAACGCCGTCGACCGCGCGACGTCGCTGACCTCGTAGACCACATGGCCGAGTTTGCGGATTTTGATCGGCGAAGCCGGGTTGCGCGAAATCATGGTCGCTTGCTCCTTGTCGCCCGGCGCGGCCCCGATGACCGCATCGCGGCGGTTCTTAGCATATGGGGATCGCGATCGTCAGCGCACCCCCTCAACTTGCGAGCGAGCGCGGCGCTACCGTCGCCGCAACGCGGCCCTCGCGATCCCGCCGGGGATCGCGGGTGCAAGCGATCGCGACCACCATCACGAGGCTCGCGGCGGCGAAGAAATAACCCACCGCGCCATATCCGAACGATCCGGCCAAGGCGCCGACCACGAAGCCGGCGATGCCGGCGACCAGATGGCCGATCCCGCTGACCGCCCCGGTGTGAACCCCGAGATGCTCGGCTTTGGCGAAATCCTGGGCGTAAGCGATGCCGAGCGGATAAAACGTGCCGTTGGCCGCCTGGAAGATCGAGGCGAGGATCGCCGCCGAGAGGAAGGTTTGCTGGAACAGGAACAGCGGCGCCGAGAGAACCAGGGCGACCGACCCGAAGATGATCAGCGACCAGCGCCGCCCGATATGGTCGGAGAGGAAACCGGCGACGAAGCTGAAGGCGAAGGCGGACCA
>DATLUE010000120.1:0-4297 GCA_035533255.1 Allostellaceae bacterium
AGGCTTCGCAAAGCTCCGGTAAACCCCTGATTTTGGGTCCCCTTCCCCGGATTATTCCATATGATAAAGGACGTTATCATGCGCACACGAGACGGCAGGGAACCTCCTCGCCATCTCCGTTGCGACGCCTATTCGGTGGTCGCCATCCGCCGGCCCCAGGTCGATGTGCGACAACACGGCATGGCAGAGACGAGCCCGCTGGCGGCGAGCCGGCCGACGTAGGGGTCCCGCCATAGGACGGGTGCTGGATTCACCTTTAGCGGGACGGAGCGGGAACATCAGGCGGCGCGGGCGAGAGCTGGCGTGCTGTCGCGCAAGGGCCTGAACCCGTCTGGCCCGAGGCTGGCGTCCGCGCCCCAGAGGTGTAAGCGTCCGCCGAAGGCCGCGGCAGTTGCTATTGACCGGCTATGTCAGGCAGCGCGTCGCTGATCGAGCCTGGGCCGCGTATTGGGGACGTTCCACGGCAGCAGTTCGACGACGCGGTTCATCCCGCCGGGTTCATCGGATACCCGCGCCCCTGATAATCGAAACCCTCCAGCGCGAGCACGGTCAGTTTGGGATCCTGAGGCGACGCGTAATATGCGCGAATCTCACGGATGAGGCCTGTTGCCGGATCGAAGTCGTACCATTCTATTCCCCGCAAGATCATATTCTGCCTAGTCTTGAAATGCGTCCACTCCATGGTTGCGCAAAAATGTTCTGGATCGCAGCAGATTCGATCGACAGTCCAATGCGAGCCAAGATTCTCAACCGCCCACTTCCATTTTTCCGCGATCTTCTGCCCGCCCCTAAACGGTCCTTCGTACATTCCCGGCGGAAAGTAATGGATCGCGTCCGGCACGAAGCAGCCTATCACCTTTTCCAAGTCAGCCTCGTTGCAGCCGTCGAAATATCGGCGCATTAGCGCCTCCATGGACAGTGATGTGAGCGTCATTCCAACCATAGGAGTTTCCTTTCCCTGATCGCTCCGGCAATACCGCGTCCCGCTACTGAAATTGGCAACGCACGCTCCCCAATCTGGCGAATTTAGCCTCGTACCAGCTGCCACGCCGTATCGGCATGGCAGGGGTGAGTGCGCCAGGCAGCACGATGTGTCCGGCGCGCAGCGACTGGCCGTGGGCGAGGAGAGTGGACGCCAACCACGCCACGGCGGCGGCCGGATGGCCGAGTGCGGCGGCTCCGGCACCCGTCGCAAGCAATTCCCCATCCTCCTCGATCGTCGAGCCGGTGAGCGGGAGGTCGAGCTGGCGAGGATCGGTCAGGCGGTCGCCCAGGACGCAGAGGGCGCTGGAGCCGTTGTCCGCGACGGTGTCGACGAACTTGATGCGCCAATCTTCGATTCGGCTGTCGATGATTTCAAAGCATGGAATGACGCCTTCGGTGGCGTCGATGACATCAGCGATCGTGACGCGCGGTCCATCAAGCGATTTCTTGAGAAGAAACGCGATTTCGGGCTCGATCCGCGGCTGAATAAGTTCGTCGATCGATATGCGGGCGCGATCGTCGAGGACCATCCTGTCGAGCAGGTGCCCATAGTCGGGCCGGTCGATGCCGAATTGCTGCTGGACCAATCGATTCGTGCAGCCCACCTTGTGCCCAACAATCTGTGCTCCCAGGCCCACATGTATGGCGACGAACGCCTCTTGGACAGCGTAGGCGTCGTCCAGCGTCATGGATGGAAAACGGCTGCTCAATGGGCCGCCGGGCCGCCGATTGACTTGTCGTTCATGCAGTTCGGCCCCGGCAGCCGTCGCATCAACGCGCGAATTCCCGCCTGCGTCTCTTGACACCGTCTATGTCCTCCGCCGCGAAACTTGGATGGGCGAGGCAATTCTGCCGATGCCCGTCATCACCCGTTCCCCTTTCGATCGCCCGAGATCGCCGCGGGCGGTGAATTGAAATGTGGACGAATCCTCGATCCTAGCGCCGGCATCCCTGGAGATGGCGGTTGCCGTCGCGCGGACCTTGTCCCCCAGTTCGGCGATTCGGGTCGCGATCCGGAACGTGGGAGACGAGATACTAACGGCGCCCAACACCGTTCCCTTCGGTCCCAGGATCGGGGCCGCTACGCATGTGGCGGCATCGTAATTCTCCTCGTTGTCGATGGCATAGCCACGCTCGGCTGTCGCCCTCAGTTCGGAAAGCAAATCGGCGCGCGATGTGATCGTCTTTCCCGTCTGGCGGATCAGCTTGAGCCGAGCGATGATGCCAGCCCGCTGTTCCGAGTCCATCGCGGCAGTAATCGCCTTGCCCAGCGCGGTGCTGTGAACCGGCATCGTTTGGCCGACCGCGGTCACCAAGACCAGCGATTGGGCTGGCTCCAGCTTGTCGACATAGCTCACCCGGTCGCTTTCGAGGACGCCGAGATGGACGGTCTCGTTCACGGCGTCCCGCAAGCGAATCAGGTGTGGGCGGCTGACGTAGCGAAGATCCAGCTGTGTGGCAAGTCCGTTCGCCAGCCGGAGCAATTTGCCCGTGAGCGAATACTTTCCGCTCTTGTCCCTGCTCACATACTCGGATGCCAGCAGCGCCTGCAGCAACCGGAACGTGGTGCCCTTGTCGAGATTGATGGCGGCGGCCAGATCGGTGACGCCAATCGGCTCTCCGGTTCCGGCCAATCCTTCTATTAGACTCAGTCCCCTAAGCAACGCCCGAGCCAACGAGGCCTCCTGATCGGCATGGCTTCCAAAATAGCGCGATCCATCTTTTGCGCCGAAACGCCTGCGGTCTCGTGCGCACGGCGGGTCTCCACTTTGTGCGTGCTTCCATGCCCTCGCGCGGCATTGAACATCGAACAACGGTCCTAATGACCGCGGGCGGCCCCTACGACCTCCCGCGCCCGTTCCAACAGCATGCGAGCATCGAAGGTAACGCACTGAAAGCGAAAACCACGCTCCGCCCATTTCCGCGATTGACCGGGATCGTGAACGTAAGTCCCCAGAAGGCAATCGCCAGTCGCATTCGCGGCGATCCGTCCGGCCGCCTGGGTGATGAGCGGATGGTCGATCTCACCGGGCACGCCGATCGCCTGGGATAGGTCGTAGGGGCCCAGGAACACACCGCTCAGCCCGGGCACGGCGGAGATGTCTCCGCTCGACTCCACGCCCGTCTTTCCCTCGATCTGGGCGATGACCAGAATGTCGGCGTCCAGAGCCATCTGCGGGCGCGGCAGGTTGGCCATGGAAATCAGCGGCGATAAGCCCCGCCGGCCACGCGGCGCATAGCGCGCGGCGTCTACTATCGCCCGGGCCTGCGCGGCGCTGGAGACCCGCGGCGCCATAATCCCGTTGGCCCCGATATCGAGGATTTTTGCGATCAGGTCGCCATCATGGGAATGGGCGCGCACAATCGCCGGAAGGCCGAGCAATTGCGCCTCGGTGATGAGCCCGGACAGGGACTCGATGCCGAAGGGCGAGTGCTCGAGGTCGAGCACGACAAAATCGAATCCGGCCAGTGCGAGCGCACGAATTGTGGCGCGGCTCGGAAGCTCGATGACGAAGGTGCCCAGCACCGTGCCGCGCCGATATTGCTCGCCTATGCGCCGGCCAAGGCTTGCCGCGTGATCGAGTAACTCTCCCGCTTGAGGCGCCAGTCCGAACCGTGTTCTTGGGGCCAACCTCAATCTCCCTGATTGACGAGAACCCCCCACGGTCATCTTGCACGACCGCGTCGCGGGCCTCGCATCGCGCCACCGCTGGATGGCGCTCGTCGTTTCATTCAATGAAATAGCATATTGACAGATGACGCCGCAAGGGAATATAGCCAACCGACTTTCCCGCGTGAGCGGGATGGAGGAGGAAACATGCCGACGGATCATGACGCGGCAGCGACTTGGCTTTCGGCCGGATTGGCCGGGATTTCCTAGCTCGAATTGCATGGCCCGATGAACAGTCATCCCACGCCGGACAGCGCGCAGTCGTTGCGGTTGCCCCTGGATGGATTGCTGGTGCTGGACTTCAGCCAGTTCCTTGCCGGTCCTTCCTGCGCGTTGCGGCTGGCCGATCTCGGTGCCACGGTCATCAAGATCGAGCGGCCAGAAGGCGGAGACCTGTGCCGACAGCTTTACATCTCTGACCTGGAGCTCGACGGCGACAGCGCGCTATTCCACACGATCAATCGCAATAAGCGTAGCTTCGCGGCGGATCTAAAAAGCCCGCGCGATCTCGATGTGGTGCGGAAGCTGATCGCGCGCGCCGACGTCCTCGTGCAGAATTTCCGGCCCGGCGTTATGGAGCGCCTAGGCCTGGGCTACGAGGCGGTCCAGGCGATCAATCCCCGCCTTGTCTACGGCGCCATC
>DATLUE010000121.1:0-17227 GCA_035533255.1 Allostellaceae bacterium
ATCTTCGACCCCTTCGCGAATTTTAATTCCCAGCTCGGCCTCGATCGCCTTCTGTCCACCCGTCAATCCAATACGCCGAGCCAAGAAGCGAAGATCAGCATGCACTTTTGGCAACGCAAGACCCGGGTAGGACTTCGAAAGAAACGCGAGGTCGAACAACGTTCCGTTAAAAGTAACCAGTGCAGCCGCCGATCGAAGCGCCGCCAATAAGGGCTCAGGATCGTCTCCAGGCACCCAAACACGATAGACCCCGTCCATCAGCCAACCGACGAGCGTTAGCCGATCGTAATATCGGCTAAGGCCGGTGGTCTCGACGTCGAGAAACAATACACGGCTTACATCATCGCTCAACGCTGAAACGATGTGCTGCTCCAACGAGCGATGAGAAGGACGAAGCGGGCGCGCGGGTCTGGTTTTCGCCCGAGCCGGCTCCTCGGACACCACATCCGAAAACGGGAGCAGAGACTGTTCGGCCGATGCTGCTGCAAGGTCCATTCAGTTGTCCTCGGGAACGAGCATCCGGGCTACCCAGACCACGCAGTTGAATCATTGCACGGTAAACTAACTTGGTCAATAATTCGGAGTCACTTCGACTCCAAAATCGGTGGACAAATGCGCTCGCAGATCACGGCTTATTTGCACGCCGATACGAAGTCTTGGCTGCGGAAATACGCCCTAAAATGCCGCCTTAAGGAGTCGGAGGTCGTTCGCCTGTTAGTCGAACGGGAGGAGCAAGTTCGTTGGCTAAGATGGGCTTTGTCTGCAGACGATCCGGTCCGAAGCCCCGCCATAGCCCTCCCGAGCCGTAAGGACGCGCTTCCTACCCGTTGGGACGACCCACCTCAAAAACGGCGCGGGCGCAAACCGTGACGCACCCGATAGGTGGGTTACTCAAAGCGTCACTTCACTGCCGCTTTGTAATAGCTCAGATCGTAAAAATCGCGCGCGTTGAGCTTTTTCTTCGGCTCCGCGTAGGCGCTGCGCAGCCGCACCACCGCGGCGATGCCGGCCGGATCGAGTTTTGCGGTCGGCGAGGTCGCGCCGCCCTTGGCGGTGGTGGCGCGATAGATACTCTCGGCCTGCTGCGGCGAGAGCTTCGGCGTGTTTTTCAGCAAGAGCGCGATCGCCTCGGCCTTGTGGGTCGGATCGAACAGCCACAGCGAGCCTTTGACATAGGCGCGGATGAAGGCGATCAGCGTGTCGCGATGCTGCGCCGCCCAGGCGCGGCGCGCCATGCCGACGCTGGATTGATAATGCGGGAAGACTTTCCGCATATCGACCAGATCGTTGAACCCCTTGGCGGTGGCAAAGCCATCGAACGGCCGGTTGAGCAGCGTCGCCTGTGCCTGGCCGCCGGTCAGCGCGGCGAGCCGCTTTTGCGAGCTGCCGACAGCGATCAGGCTGTAATCGCCCGGCTTCACGCCGTGCATCGCCGCGACGCGATAGAGCAAGAAGGCAAAGCCGGTGCTCTTGGCATCGACCGCGAGGGTCTTGCCCTTGAGCGATGCGACGGTCTTGATCGCGGGCGCGGCGATCAGATGCATCGAGCCGCCTTCGCCGCCCATGAAGGCAAAGAGGTCGGCGGGCGACCCCAGCTTCGCTTCGCCCTGGCCGGCATCGTAGGCGATCACGTTGTCGAGCGCGGTGAGGCCGAGATCGTCGGTCCCGTCCATCATGCCCTTGATCTGCGCGACCGAGCTGGTGACCGGATCGAGATGAATCGCGAGCTTCTCCTTGGCGAAATAGCCCTGCGCGGTCGCGGCGGCGATCGGCCATGTGGCGCCCGGGAAATGCGAGACCTCGAGCTTGGTCTGCGCGACAGCGGGGATTGCCGCGAGCACGAGCGACGCGACGATGGCGAGCAGATATTTGCGCACGATATCCTTAGGTCTTCGCAAGCCGCGGCACCAAGCGCTTGGCATTGCCCGACAGGATCATCGCCTTTTCGGTCGGGGAGCTGACGCGCTTGTCGATGTTGTCGAGTTGGCTATCGTTGTAATAGAGGAAGTCGGTGCCGTAGACGATCTGCGTCGGCTTGACGAGATCGGTCAGCGCCTTCCACGACGGCTCCTCGGTGACATTGACCGTGTCGTAATAAAGCTTGCCGAACGCCGCGAGCACGCCCTCGGGCGCGATCTCCTGTGGCTTCACGCCCTGGAACCTCATGCTGCCGTTCACGAACGCGGCGATCCGCCCGGCGACATAGGGCAGCGTGCCGCCGCCATAGGACAGCACCCAGTTGATATCGGGGTAGCGGACCAGCGTCCCGTTGACCAGGAGACTGAGCGCGGCGCGGGTGATATCGAAGGTTACCTCGACCACCGAAGGATTGACGGCCGGGCCCGTCTTGATCGCGGAACAACAGGCGGGGTTGGGGCCGTGGAAATATACCACCGCCTTGCGGCGATTGAGCTCCTCCCAGACCGGATTGTTGACGGGATCGCCCGGCAAAACGCCATTATAGCTCGACTGCAAGCCGATACCGTCGGCATGGGCTTGATCGAGCGCATAGCCGATCTCCTTCAGCGCCGTGTCGGTATCGATCATCGCCAACGGCGCGAACAGGCCGAAGCGCCCCTTGTGATCGCTCATCATCTTTTGCGCGTAATCGATCGAGGCGCGCACCACGCGATCCGCATTCTGAGCA
Source organism: Allostellaceae bacterium (assembly GCA_035533255.1). Lineage (GTDB taxonomy): Bacteria > Pseudomonadota > Alphaproteobacteria > ATCC43930 > CGMCC-115725 > CAIKMD01. Next base: position 2,648 of record DATLUE010000121.1, read on the forward strand.
TCGAGCCCCCAGAAGCCGTCGCTGATCGAGGCCAGCGACAAGACCGCGGTCTGAACGCCGGATTTGTCCATCTCGGCGAGCGAGACCTCGGGCGTCCATTTTTCCATCGCGGGGAAGGGCGGCACATGATGCGCCTTCCCCCAGTCATCCTGCGCTTTCAGATATTCCGGCGCCCAGAAATGATGATGCGTGTCGATGACGCCGTGATGTTTCGGCTTGGCGGGCTTCGCGGCGGGGGCCGCGCCAGCTTGCGCGAAACTCGGCAGCGGCGAGGTCGCGACCGCTGCCGCGCTCGCCGCGGCAAGCCCGGTCAGGAATTGGCGGCGCGACGCGTCGGCGCCTTGATGCTCGGTCATGGTTTCCTCCTCATCGCCGCTTTATCCCGGCTTTGCCGGTCTTTCGACTTGGTCGGCACTTTGCCGGTCTTTGCCCGGCGTGACAAGCTTTTGCACGCTGGCTAGAGTTCACGCCAAAGAAAACGTTCGCGATGGAGGCGCCGATGGTTCACGCAATCCGCATTCACAAGGCCGGCGGCCCGGATGTCCTGAGCTGGGACGAGATTTCGCTCGGCCAGCCCGGCCCCGGCGAGGCGCGCATTCGCCAGACCGCCGTGGGCTTGAATTTCATCGATGTCTACGGCCGCACCGGTGTTTATCCCGTGCCCTTTCCCGCGATCCTTGGCGGCGAGGGTGCCGGCGTGGTCGAGGAGCTTGGCGCCGGCGTGACCGATTTGCAGCCGGGCGACCGCGTCGCTTACGGCAACGCGCCGATGGGCTCCTATACCGAGGCGCGGCTAATTCCCGCCGACCGGCTCGTCAAAATCCCCGACGGCGTCACCGACCAGCAGGCAGCGGCGGTCATGCTGAAAGGCATGACCGCGCAATATCTGCTGCGCCAGACCTATCGCGTGAAGCCGGGCGAGACGATCCTGTTCCACGCCGCGGCCGGCGGCGTCGGATCGATCGCCTGCCAATGGGCCAAGCATCTCGGCGTCACCGTGATCGGCACGGTCGGCAGCGCCGCCAAGGCGGCGCTCGCCGCGGCGCATGGCTGCGCCCATGTGATCGATTACACCAAAGAGGATTTCGTGAAGCGCGTCGCCGAGATCACCGGCGGCAAGAAGCTGCCGGTGGTGTACGATTCGATCGGCAAGGACACGTTCCTGAAATCGCTCGATTGCCTGACGCCGCTCGGGCTGCTGGTGTCGTTTGGGCAAAGCTCGGGGCTGGTCGAGCCGTTCAGCATCAACATCCTGACCGGCAAGGGCTCGCTCTACGTGACGCGCCCGACTCTGGCGCATTACGTCGCCGGCACCGAGAAGCTGCGCGCCGTCGCGAAGGAGCTGTTCGAGGTGGTCGCATCGGGCGCGGTGACGATCGAGATCGGCCAGACCTATCGGCTCAAAGACGCGGCGCAGGCGCATCGCGATCTCGAGGCGCGCAAGACCACGGGCTCGACCGTGCTGGTGGTGTAAGAGAAGCTATAAGCCGTTCGCTATAAGCTCCGCTCGGCCGCTGCCGGTTTCAGGCTTAAAGCTGATGACCGATGGCTTTTTAGGTATTCATCGCCTCGAAGAAATCGGCGTTGTTCTTCGAGTGCTTGAGCTTCTCGATCAGGAATTCGAGCCCGTCCATCGGGCCCATCGGGCTGAGGACGCGGCGCAGCACCCACATCTTCGACAACGTGCCCTTCTCGACCAGCAGCTCTTCCTTGCGCGTGCCCGATTTGGTGATGTCGAGCGCGGGGAAGGTGCGCTTGTCGGCGATCTTACGATCGAGCACGATTTCGGAATTGCCGGTGCCTTTGAATTCCTCGAAGATCACCTCGTCCATGCGCGAGCCGGTATCGATCAGCGCGGTCGCGATGATCGTCAGCGAGCCGCCTTCCTCGATGTTGCGCGCCGCGCCGAAGAAGCGTTTCGGCCGTTGCAGCGCGTTGGCGTCGACGCCGCCGGTCAGCACCTTGCCGGATGACGGCACCACGGTGTTGTAGGCGCGTGCCAAGCGGGTAATCGAATCCAGCAGGATCACGACGTCGCGCTTGTGCTCGACCAGGCGCTTGGCCTTCTCGATCACCATCTCGGCGACCTGGACATGGCGCACCGCCGGCTCGTCGAAGGTCGAGCTGACGACCTCGCCCTTGACCGTGCGGGCCATATCGGTGACTTCCTCGGGCCGCTCGTCGATCAGCAGCACCAGCAGATAGACCTCGGGATGATTGGCCGAGATCGCATGCGCGATGTTCTGCATCATCACGGTCTTGCCGGTGCGCGGCGGCGACACGATCAGCGCGCGCTGGCCCTTGCCGAGCGGCGTGACCAGATCGATCACGCGCGTCGTCAAATCCTTCTTGGTCGGATCGCCGAGCTCGAGATTGAGCTTCTCGTCGGGATAGAGCGGCGTCAAATTATCGAAATTGATGCGATGGCGCAGCTTGTCGGGATCGTCGAAATTGATCTTGTTGACCTTCAAGAGCGCGAAATAACGCTCGCCGTCCTTGGGCGAGCGGATCTCGCCTTCGACCGTATCGCCGGTACGCAAGCCGAAGCGGCGCACCTGGCTCGGGCTGACATAGATATCGTCGGGCCCCGGCAGGTAATTGGCTTCGGGGCTGCGCAGGAAGCCGAAGCCGTCCTGCAGCACTTCCAGGACGCCATCGCCATAGATCGCCTGGTCGTTGTTCGCGAGAGTCTTCAGGATCGCGAACATCATGTCCTGCTTGCGAAGCGAGGACGCGTTTTCGATTTGCAATTCCTCCGCGAACGCCAAGAGTTCGGGCGGGGTTTTGCGTTTGAGTTCTTGCAAGTTCATGTCGCTGGGGCCTTCGGGGGATCGACCGTGGCGGGAAGGGAAAGCGCATGACCTTTGGAAAAAGGTCAGCCCGTGGTGCCGGGAACGCAGCCTCGGGGGGCGGATGGCCCAATCTGGTGACCGGAAGGTGCGGCTTTATCGCAAGGTCAGAGAAGATTGGAGGCGCCCCGACGGGCACCATCACCCTTACCGAAAATGGTCGCCCAAGTCAAATGGCAAACCGCCGCCGTTGCCACGCAGTTTAGCTATCGGCGGCAGCTATTCGTTGGCGAAGACATAGCGCAAGCCGCGCCCGACCAGGAAAACCGCCACGCCGGCCAACAGCACAAGCCCGATGACGAAGGAGTTGCTCGACCAATAGCCGAAGACGATGCCGACGAACTCGCCCAGCCACATCACGCCGACGAACGCGATCGCGGCCCAATGGAGAAATCGCCCGAGCCGGATCGCGATCGTCAGCTCGATCTCTTCCAGGGTTTGGCCCGGCCATAGCCATTTCATCGGCGATCTCTTTCCACGCGGGCGCGTCCCCTCAAAATGGCTTCACCACCACCAGGATCACGATGGCGATCAGGATCAGCGTCGGCACTTCGTTGACGATGCGATAGAATTTCGCGCCATGCCGATTGCGATTGGCGGCGAAATCGCGCCGCCAGCGCGCGCAGGCATAGTGCATCGCGGTTAATCCGGCAACCAGCACAAGCTTCGCGCCGATCCAGCCGGCATGCCAATCGACGACACCTGGCGTCAGCGCGAGCAAGATTCCGAACAGATACGTCGCCACCATCGCCGGATTCATGATCGCCGCGAGCAGGCGCCGCTCCATCACCTTGAAAGTCTCGGCGGTCTCCGAGCCCGGCGCGACACCCGCATGATAGACGAAGAGCCGCGGTAGATAGAACAGCCCCGCCATCCAGGCAATGACGCTGATGATGTGCAGCGCCTTGATCCAGGGATAGAGCGGCAACAGCGCGCTCATGTCGCAGCACAGGGGCAGAAGCCGAAGGTCGCGTCGCAACGCCGCTTGCCGCCCTCGGGCAGGATCGCGCGGCCGCCAGCGCGCGCTTCGCCGACCAACTTTGCGAGGCCCGCGATATAGCCGGGCGAAGTCGCGACCGTCGGCACGCGGACGTAATGCGGCACGCCGCTCTCAACCGCGAGATGGCGGTATTCGATGTCGAGCTCGACCAGGGTTTCGGAATGCTCGGAGACGAAGGCGATCGGCGCGACGATGAGGCCGCGCCGCTCGCCGCCGGCACGCCGGATCTCCGCATCGGTCGCGGGGCCAAGCCATTCGAGCGGTCCGACCCGGCTTTGATAGCAGATGATGCTGTCGAGCCCCGGCTGGTTGAGCGCGTTGCGTATCGCCGCCGCGGTCATCTCGATCTGCGATTGATAGGGATCGCCGCGTGCGACCGTTCGCTTGGGCAAGCCATGCGCCGACAGTAGCAGCCGCGGCGCGCTCATCCCGCCCGGCCATTCGACCAACGCGCGGCGAATGTTTTCGGCACTTGCGGCAATGAAGCCGGGCTCGTCGGGATAGCAGCAGATCGCGCGCGTCGGTGCTGCGAGGCCGGCTTTTTCTGCCGCGCGCCGCCAATCCGCGAGCGAGGATGCCGTCGTGGTGCTGGAGAATTGCGGGTAGAGCGGCAGCAGGACGATCTCGTCGGCGTCCCATTCCTGAACCGCTTTTGCCGTCTCGGCGGCATAGGGCGGCCAATAACGCATCGCGATGAAGATGCGAGTCTCTCCCCCGAGTATGGTCTCAAGCGCTTTTCCCTGCGCCTCGGTATTCGGCAACAGCGGCGAGGCGTTGCCGATCTTGGCATAGATCTGCCGCGCGATCGGCGCGCGCTGCCGCGCGATCATTTTGGCGATCAGCCAGCGCAGCGGATTGGGCAAGCCGATGATCGCTCGATCGGAAAACAGATTGAACAGGAAAGGCTCGACCGCCGCGGCGGAATCCGGGCCGCCGAGATTCATCAGCACCACCGCCAGCCTAGCCATGAGCGCGGATCAGCTCACACAGCCGGCCGATATGCTCGACCGGGGTTTCCGGCACGACGCCATGACCGAGATTGAAGACCAACGGACCGTTGCCGAGGGTATCGAGGATATTCGCCACCGCCGTCTCGAATGCCGCGCCGCCGGCGACCAGAAGCTTGGGGTCGAGGTTGCCCTGAATGGTGCCGAGCGGCTGAAGCTCGCGCACTGCCCGCGCGAGCTCGACCCCGGCATCGATGCTCAAGGCATCAACGCCGGTCGCGGCGAAATACCGGCGATAGCGCGTGCCGATCCCGCGCGGGAAACCGATCACCGGCACCCCGGGATGATCGCGATGCAACCGCTCGACGATCCGCCGGGTCGGCGCGATCACCAGCCGGTCGAATTCGGCTTCCGGCACGATCCCCGCCCAGGTATCGAAAAGCTGCACTGCCTCGACGCCGGCGGCGATCTCTGCCGAGAGATGCGCGGCGGTCGCCTCGACCAACCGGTCGATCAGCGCATCGAGCCCGCCATCCGGACGCTTGGCCCAAGCGAGAACGGTCGCAAAGTCGCGGCTCGACCCGCCCTCGATCATGTAGGTCGCGACCGTCCACGGCGCGCCGGCAAAGCCCAGCAAGGTGGTCTGCTCTGGCAATTGGCGCACGACCTCGCGGATTGCCTCATAAACTGGCGCCAGTCTTTCCGTGACATGATCGAGACTCAGGGTCTCAACCTCGGCGCGATCGCGGATCACCGCCAGTTTCGGGCCGCCGCTCGGCTCGAACCAAAGTTTTTGCCCCATCGCTTGCGGCACCAGCAGAATGTCGGAGAACAGGATCGCGCCGTCCATCCCGAATCGCTTGATCGGTTGCAAGGTCGCTTCGGCCGCACGCTCGGGCGCATAGCATAGATCGAGAAAACTGCCGGTGCGCTCGCGCAGCGCACGATACTCCGGTAGGTAGCGTCCGGCTTGCCGCATGAGCCAGAGCGGAATCGGTCGCACGATTTCGCCGCGCAACGCTCGGAGGAGCGGTTTTCCCCGCCATGTCATGCCTTCCTCTTAGCCTTTCTTATTTAGAATCAAAAGGTAGTAGTGGTAGTAGGAGGGTGGAATGACGGGGACTAATGCTGGCTCGAATTTCATGCTCAGACCAGGCGACTGGTCCGATACCAGCGCGAAAATCGTGTATAAGCGGTCGCGATCGGGACCATTCTGATGATGTTATCGACATTATCGTTGCAGCCGAATTCCGGGGATAACGCGAGCGGCGACGCTTCGCTCGGCAATTATCCCCGACTCGCGAGGGGTACGGCCGGATTATTCCGAGCGACGATAGTGCGGGATGAATTCATGCGATACGGGGGCATACGGTGCGACAGCCGCATCCGGGTGGGTTATCCCGGATCTGTCCCCGCCGAATCCGGTGGTTATCCATGACCCGTTTTCACCTCCATTTGGTGTCCGATTCAACCGGCGACACGGTCCATTCTGTAGCGCGCGCGTGCCTCGTGCAGTTCGAGGATGCCGACGCCGTCGAGCATATCTGGTCGATGATCCGCACCAAATCCCAGCTCGACCGCGTTATCACCGGCGTTGGCGCCAATCCCGGGGTCGTTCTCTATACCCTCGTCAATGATGCGTTGCGTCAGCCCTTGATCGACGGCTGCCGCAAGCTGCAGGTGCCGGCGATCCCGGTGCTCGATCCGGTGATCGGCGCGCTCGCCTCCTACCTTGGGCGCCAGGCGCGCGGCTTGCCTGGCCAGCAGCACATGCTCGACAGCGAGTATTTTCAGCGCATCGACGCGATGACCTTCGCGCTCAACCACGATGACGGCCAGTCGCTTTGGGGCCTGAACGATGCCGACGTCGTCCTGGTCGGCGTGTCGCGTACCTCGAAGACGCCGACCTGCATCTATCTCGCCAATCGCGGCATCAAGGCCGCCAACGTGCCGATGATACCGGACGTGGTGCTGCCGCAAGAAGTCTTCGAGCTGACGCGGCCGTTGATCGTCGGCCTGACCAACGACCCCGACCGGCTGATCCAGGTGCGCACCCAGCGGCTGGCCTCGCTCCATCATGAGGAGCGCAGCGAATACACCGATCTCGCCAAGGTGCGCGAGGAGGTGACGCAGGCGCGGCGGCTGTTCACCGAGAAGAACTGGCCGGTGATCGATGTCAGCCGCCGCTCGATCGAGGAGACCGCTGCGGCGATCCTCAAACTGCTCGCGCGCGAGCGCGGCAATGAGGAGCCATGACGGTTCTCGTGCTGGCATCGGCTAGTGCCGCGCGGGCTCGCCTGCTGACCGCCGCGGGTGTCGCGGCCGAGCGCGATCCGGCGGGGGTCGATGAAGCTAGGGTCAAAGCGGAATCGCGCCGCCGCGGCCACAGCGCCGTCGAATGCGCGCAGCGGCTTGCCGAAGCGAAAGCCCGCGCGGTCGCGGCGCGGCACTCGACGCGCCTGGTGCTCGGCGCCGACCAGATACTCGATTGCGATGGGCGCTGGTTCGACAAGCCCGCCGATCGCGCCGACGCGCGCGCGCAGCTCGGCGCGCTCAACGGCCGCACGCACGAGCTGGTCACCGCGGCAACGATCGTCCGCGACGGCGAAGTGTTGTGGTGCGCGCTCGAGCGGCCGCGCCTCACCATGCGGCATTGCGGCGAAGGGTTTCTCGAGGGGTATCTGGCGGCAATGGGCGATCGGGTGCTGAGCACGGTTGGCGGCTATGAGCTCGAAGGCTATGGCGTGCAGCTCATGGCCCGGATCGAGGGCGATTGTTTTTCGGTGCTCGGCCTGCCGCTTCTCGGCGTGCTGGAATTTCTCCGCGCGACGGGAGCGTTGGCGTCATGAGCATCACAGGCGCGGCAAAGCTCGCCGGCGTCATGGGCTGGCCGGTCGCGCATTCGCGCTCGCCGGTCCTGCATGGGCATTGGCTGCAGAAATACCGGATCGACGGTGCCTATGTGCCGATGGCGGTGAAGCCCGAGAATTTGCGCCGCGCCCTGCAATCATTGCCGGTGCTCGGCTTCGCCGGCTGCAATCTCACCATTCCGCATAAAGAGGACGCGCTGCGCGCGGTCGATTCCTACGAGCCTTCGGCCAAGCGGGCCGGCGGCGTCAATACCATAACCGTCGATCCGCGCGGCAACATCGTCGGCTCGAGCAGCGACGGCCACGGCTTCATCGCCGCGTTGCGCGCCGCGCTGCCAGGCTTCGATGCTGCCGCGGCGCCGGCGGTGGTGCTTGGCGCTGGCGGTGCCGCGCGGGCGATCGTCGCGACGCTGCTCGATCACGGCGCGCGCGAGGTGCGGCTGGTCAACCGCACGCCCGAGCGCGCGGCAAAGCTGGCGAAAGCGCTTGGCGGCGAGGTGCGCGGCATCGCCTGGGACCGACGTGCCGCGGCGCTGGCCGGCGCTGGGCTGCTGGTCAATGCCACCAGCCTCGGCATGGAAGGCCAGCCGGCGCTCGAGCTGCCGCTCGACGCGTTGCCGACCGAGGCGGTGGTCAACGACATCGTCTATGTCCCGCTCGAGACGCCGCTGCTGGCGGCGGCGCGCGCGCGCGGCAATGCCTGCGTCGACGGGCTCGGCATGCTGCTGCACCAAGCGCAGCCAGGCTTCGAGGCCTGGTTCGGCGTCAAGCCCGAGGTCGATGACGGCTTGCGCCAGGCGGTGCTGGCAACGCTCAAGCAGCCGCGATGAGGATACTCGGCCTGACCGGCAGCGTCGGCATGGGCAAAAGCACCGCCGCAGCGATGCTGCGCCGCATGGGCGTCCCGGTCTATGATGCCGACGCGGCGGTTCATCGCATGATGCGGCGCGGCGGCAGCGCGGTCGCGGCGGTCGCGGCGGCATTCCCCGGCGTCGAGCGCAACGGCGCGATCGATCGTGCGGCGCTTGGACAGCGCGTCTTCGGCGACGCAGAAGCAATGAAGCGGCTCGAAGCCATCATTCATCCCCAGGTGCGCGAGGACGAGCGCGCGTTCCTTGCAGCGATGCAGCGGCGCAAGGCGAAACTGGTCGTGATGGACGTGCCCCTGCTGTTCGAATCGGGACGGCAAAAACGCTACGACGCCACGATCGTCGTTACCGCACCGGCATTTCTGCAACGCGCGCGGGTACTGGCGCGGCCGGGCATGACGGCCGCGCGCGTTGCCGCGATTGCCGCGCGTCAGATGTCCGATGCCGAAAAGCGCCGTCGCGCCGACGTCCTCGTTCCGAGCGGCCTCGGCCGCGCGGTCACCTGGTGTCGCTTGCGTGCGGTGCTGCGCGCGCTTGATGGTGCGAATCCGGAACGGGTAGAATAACCGCATGCGCGAATTGGTGATCGACACCGAAACCACCGGGCTCGACCCGCATGACGGCCACCGCATCGTCGAGGTCGCGGTGATCGAATTGATGAATCATCTGCCGACCGGACGATATTTCCACCGCTATTGCAATCCCGAGCGCGACATGCCCGACGGGGCGCTGGCGGTTCACGGGCTGACCAGCGATTTCCTCGCCCAGCACCCGGTGTTCGCTGCCGGCGCGGCCGAGCTGATCGAGTTTCTCGGCAAGGATCGGCTGGTGATCCACAACGCCGAATTCGATCTCGCCTTCCTCAATATGGAGCTGAAGCGCGTTGGTCTTGCGCCGCTGACCCAGCCGGTCACCGATACGCTGGCGCTGGCGCGGCGGCGTTTCCCCGGGCAGCCCGCGAATCTCGACGCGCTATGCCGGCGCTTTGCTATCGACCTCGCCAGCCGCGAGAAGCACGGCGCCCGGATCGACGGCGAGCTGCTGGCCGCGGTCTATCTCGAGCTGATCGGCGGCCGGCAGCCGGGCTTCGATCTCGCCAACAATGCTGCTGCAACCGCGGTGGCCGCGATCGCGCGGGTGTTGCGGCCGGCACGACCGCACGCCCCCAGCGCGGACGAGCTCGCCGCCCACGCCGCGCTACTGGGCAAGCTCAAGACGCCGCTCTGGCTGAATTGACTCGGGCTGAGGTGACGGGCGCGGAACGCCTTAAACGGCCACCGGACCGGCGGCCTGTTGCTGCTCGGCCAAGCGGCGGCGATAGATGTCGGCGAAATCGATCGGGCTGAGGAGCAGCGGCGTATAGCCGCCGTCGCGGGTCACTTCCGAGATGATATTGCGGACGAACGGGAACAAGAGCCGCGGCGTCTCGACCATTAGCGCCGGCGGGATATCTTCTTGCGGCGTGTTGATCAAGCTTACCACCGCGCCATAGGCGAGCTCGGCGACGAACACGATCTCGCCCGCAAGCTTGGTCTCGGCTTTCAGCGTCATGATCACTTCGAAGACATCGGGGCCGAGGCTCTGGGCTTTCACGTCGACGCCGACCTGGAGATCGGGCGCGACGCCGGTCGGCGGCTGGAGCAGGGAATGCGGCGCACGCGGATTCTCGAACGAGAGGTCCTTCACATATTGCGCGTTGATCGCCAGTTGTCGCCGCCCATCATTGGCGGGCGCCGCCTCGCCATTCGTCGCTTCCGCCATGCCGCGCCTCCGCCCATTCAGCCAAATTTTGGGTTCGGCTGGCTAGCACGGATCGGCTTGAGGCACAACCGCCGGCGCCGCGCGCTTGCCCTTTCCTGGGGAAGCGCCTATCTGTCAGATAACCCGCGCCGTCCCAACCTGTCCGGGCCAGGGCTCATGGAAAACAATTTCCAGTTTCTCGACATCATTCTGTTCGCCGCGATCGCGGGGTTTTTGCTGTTCCGGCTGCGCAGCGTGCTCGGCCGCCGCACCGGCAATGAGCGCCGTCGGCCGGATCCGTTCGCACCCAAGCCGGTTGCGCCGCCGGCGCCGTCGCCGTTCAACGCCGCCGCGCCAGCCATTGCGGCGCCGCTCGCCGCCGCCGCGCCGGGCAAAGAGGGGCTTGCGGCGCTGCAAGCTGCCGATCCCGGCTTCAATCCGGATGCTTTCCTCGCGGGCGTGCGCAATGCCTTCGACCTTATCGTCAAGGCGTTTGCCGCCGGAGACACCGCGGCGCTTCAACCTCTGCTCAGCCCCGACGTGCTTGCGGCATTCTCCGAGGCGATCCGCGCGCGCCGCAGCGCGAAGGAAACGCATGAGACCAAGGTGGTTGCGATGAAAGCGGCCACCATCGAGCAGGTCGCGATCGAGGGTGCCACGGGTCTCGTCACCGTGAAGTTGGTCTCCGATCAGATCAACGTCACGCGCGACGCCAGCGGTAAAACCGTTGAGGGCGATCCCGACACGGCGATCGAGAAAACCGATTTCTGGACCTTCACCCGTCCGCTGCGCGATCGCAATCCCAACTGGACGCTGGTCGCCACGCACAGCCCGTGAGCGCGCGGCCGCGGCATTTCGCGCTCGCTTGCCTGGCGTTGATGCTTGCCGGCTGCGCGGCGCCCAAGCCATTGCCGCCGCAATTGACGCTGACGCCGGTCGGCTTCGACGCGTTGCCGGGCTGGCGCGAGGATCATGCCGCCGCGGCGCTTGCCGCTTTCGTGAAATCTTGCGCCGAGCTCGATCGCCGGCCGGCCCGCGCGGCGGTCGGCCCGGCGGCGCTCGGCATGACCGCCGCGGCTTGGCGCGCGCCCTGCGTCTCGGCCCGGGCGACGCCGCGCGGCGATGCTGCCGCGCGCGCTTTCTTCGAGCGCGCTTTCACGCCCTACCTTGCCGCGAGCAACGAGGCTAGCGACGGGCTTTTTACCGGCTATTACGAGCCGTTGCTCCACGGCGCCCGCCGGCCGGGCGGGCGCTATCGCACGCCGATCCTGAAACGGCCGCCCGATCTCGTGATGGTCGATCTCGGGCGCTTCCGTCCGGCCTGGCGCGGCGAGCGCATTGCCGGCCGGGTGGTCGCGGGAAGCCTCGTGCCATATCCCAGTCGCGCCGAGATCGAGCGCGGCGCGCTCGATCTCGATCGCCTCGCGCTCTTTTGGGTCGACGATCCGGTCGATGCCTTTTTCCTTCAAGTGCAAGGGTCGGGGCGGATCGAGTTACCGAACGGCGCGCTTGTGCGGCTGGGTTATGACGGCCAGAACGGCCGGCCTTACGTTGCCATCGGCAAAATCCTGGTCGAGCGCGGCGCGCTTGCCGCCGATGCCGTGTCGCTGCAATCGATCCGCGCCTGGATCAAGGCGCATCCCGATCAGGCCACCGCCTTGATGGACCAGAATCCCTCGTATGTTTTTTTCCGCGAGCAGCCAGGCGATGGCCCGATCGGCAGCGAGGGCGTGGTACTGAGCGCCGGACGTAGCCTCGCGGTCGATCGCGGCTTCATTCCGCTCGGCGCGCCGGTCTATCTCGATGTCGATGACCACGATACGGCGCTGCGGCGCCTTATGGTGGCGCAGGATACCGGTGGCGCGATCATGGGTCCGGTTCGCGGCGATGTTTTTTGGGGCTTCGGTGCGGCCGCCGAGGCGCGCGCCGGGGCGATGCGCGCCAGCGGGCGGTATTTTCTCCTGCTGCCGAAAGCGGTGGCGGCGCCGCGCCCGCCCGCTTTATCCTAGCGGGCGGCGAATGCGGGATTGCACGGCCCCGCTCGTGCGTTATCGTCAGGGATGATTGGATACGATGTCCCGTAGAATGATCGCAGGAGCGGATCGTCATACGCTCGCCCAGGCCCCTTTGGAGGCATCCTGATGAATCTGAAAGGAAATCTTCTTCGTTCCGCGCTCGTTCTCAGCGCTGCAACCGGGCTCGCGGGCGCGGCATCGACGCCGGCTGTGGCGCGGGTGGTGCTCGGGTTCGGCTTCGGCGTGCCGGCGCCGTGGTATTACGCGCCGCCGCCGGTGGTCTATGCGCCGCCGCCGGTGGTCTACGCGGCGCCTCCCGTTTACCCGGCGCCGCAACCGGCCTATGTCAGCCAGCCGACGCCGAACTGGTATTACTGCAACCACCCGCGCGGCTATTATCCCTACGTCGCCTCGTGCTCGACCGCGTGGCAACAGGTGCCGGCGCAGCCGAGTGCGGCGCCCCCGCATCCCTGACCCGCAATTTGGTGTTTAGGCAAGGAAGTCTTCGAGGAGAATCGGTTGTGAAACGAATGAAAGCGACCACGGTGGCGAGCTTGGCCGCGCTGATCGCGGTAAGCGGTTGTGCGCAGCCGCCGCTTGGCCCGTCGGTGTCGGTGATGCCCGGCCCCAACAAGCCGTTCGATGTGTTCCAGACCGATCAAGCGGTCTGCCGCCAATTCGCCGACCAGCAGGTCGGCGGCGCGGCAGCGGCACAGAACACCCAGACCAGCCAGACGTTGATCGGCACCGGCGTCGGCGCGCTGCTCGGCGCGGGGCTCGGTGCCGCGATCGGCGGCGGTCGCGGCGCGGCGATCGGCGCCGGTGCCGGCGCGCTCGGCGGCACCGCCGTCGGCGCGTCGCAGGCGCAACAGACCGGCATGACGGTGCAGCACCGCTACAACATCGCCTATTCGCAATGCATGTATTCGCGCGGCAATCAGGTACCGGGCTATGCGCAGCCGCAGCCCGCCTATGCCGCGCCGCCGCCACCCCCGCCGCCGCCGGGATACGCGGCGCCAGGCTACCCACCGCCACCACCGCCGCCCGGCTACCGCTGACGCGGTTGCTTTCGTAAACCGGCTTGGCCATGCTTTAGCTCATGGCAAAGCCGGTGCGCGTCGCGCTGTTCGTCACCTGTCTCGTCGACCTCTTCCGTCCCAGCGTCGGTTTTGCCGCGGTAAAGCTGCTGGAAGACGCCGGTTGCACGGTCGAGGTGCCGGCGCAGCAAAGCTGTTGCGGCCAGCCGGCCTATAATTCGGGCGATCGCGCCGACGCCAAGGCGATCGCGCGTCAGGTGATCGCGGCTTTCGCCGGCTTCGATTATGTGGTGGTGCCGTCGGGCTCCTGCGGCGGCATGATCAAAATGCATTATCCGGCGCTGTTTGGCGACGAGCCGGCGCTGGCCGACCAAGCCAAAGCGCTCGCCGCGCGCACCTACGAGCTGGTGTCGTTCCTGGCTGACGTCCTGAAGCTCGATCGCGTTGCCGCGCATTATGCTGGCACCGTCACCTATCACGATGCGTGCTCGGGGCTGCGCGAATTGGGCGTCAAGGAGCAGCCGCGCCGGCTTTTGCAAAGCGTTTCGGGGCTGTCGCTCAAGGAAATGGCGACGCCGGAAATCTGCTGCGGTTTCGGCGGCACGTTCTGCGTCAAATATCCCGAGATTTCCGACAAGATGGTGTCGGACAAAGTCGCCGATATCGCCGCGACCGGTGCCGACACGCTGCTGTGCGGCGACATGGGCTGCCTGCTCAACATGGCGGGCAAGCTCTCGCGCCTCGGCCAGCCGATCGCGGTGCGCCATGTCGCCGAGGTGCTGGCGGACATCGCCGAAGCAACGCCGCCGCTGGCGTCGCCCGCGCCAAAACGCTGATCCGGAGCGCCGATGGAGCCGACCAGCCACGATTTCAAGGCCAACGCGCATCGCGCGCTGGGCGATCCCAATTTGCAGCGCGCGATGGGCATGATGCGCACCGGCTTTCCGGAAAAGCGCGCGCTGGCGATCGCGCGGCTGCCCGAATTCGACGCGCTGCGCGACCAGGGCATCGCGATCAAGAACCATGTGCTGGCGCAGCTCGATTTCTACCTCGAGCGCTTCGAGGAGAAGGTCGTGGCCCAAGGCGGCAAAGTGCATTGGTGCCGCAACGCCCAAGAGGCGCGCGAAACCGTGCTGGCGATCTGCCGCACGCTCGATGCCAAGACCGTCACCAAGGGCAAGTCGATGGTCGGCGAAGAGATCGCGCTCAACGAGTTCCTCGAAGCCAACGGCATCACGCCGGTCGAGACCGAT
>DATLUE010000122.1:0-9258 GCA_035533255.1 Allostellaceae bacterium
ATCGTGATCGAGCCGCATGCGCAGCAGCTCGGTCTCGACCTCCGAGACCTTGCCGCCGGCAGCGGTAGCGCCGCCGTGATAGCGCCGCCACAGGCTGCGGCCGCGCAGAACCAGCGGCGCCAGGCCGCCAGCGACCGCCAAAGCCGGGCCCAGCCGGTCGCTGGCCACCAACACAACCAGCAGCGTGCCGGCACCGGCAACGCCGATTCCCGCCGCGAACCAGCCGACGAACCGGCCGAGCTTGGCCGCATCGGCCGTCACCAGGAGCCGCGCTCCCAGCAGCAGCAAGCCCAGCAGCGCGATGCCGAAAATGAGATAGGGCATCGGCGCTACGATCCGGTGCCGAGCTGGCGCGCCAGCAGCAAGGCGGAGCCGCCTGCGGCGTTGCCGTAATCGGCCAAGGCACGGTGGCCGCCGGCGGCATAGGCCGCGACCGCGCCGAGCAAGGCGCGCAGCTCGTCGGCGCTATTGCTGTCGAAGCGGCAATAGGCGCCATGCGACAGGCGCGCGATGTCCTTGAAGGCGCGCGCCGCCGCGGCATCGTTGCCCTCATGGAACAGGAACCCCGGCACGCCGCGCAAGCCAAGCTGCCCGGCAAGGCCGCACAGCTCGTCGAGCTTTTCCTCCATCGCATCTCCGACGAACACCAGCGCGCCGATCTTTTGCGCCTCCGCCTCGTTCAGCGCGTGGCGCAGCACGCGCGCGATTTGGGTCTCGCCGCCCATGCAGCAGACCGCGCGCATCGCACCATGCAGCGCCGCCGCGGTCGAGAGCCACTTGCTCGCCTTGCATTCTTTGAAGCCGCGATAGAATACGAGCTGCACGTCGAGGCCGCCGAGCGCCGCGGTCGCCTCGAACATCTCGCCTTGGAGCTTGCAGGCGCGATCCCAGCTCGGCTCGCGGCTCGCCGTGGCATCCATCGCGAAAATCAGGCGCCCGCGGCCACTTGCCGGCCGCGCCGCCGGCATGGCGGCGACGCGACGGAGAAACGCGTCGACATCGGCGTTTTTCGCTGCCGCCGGAAGCCGTGTCTTGTCGTCCTTGTCGGGCATGGCGCTGACCGTGTTTTCCGAGCGCACACCAACCGCTGCTGGGGAGACTATAGGTGCCAGAAGGCGCAACGCCTAGGGGCAGACACCCCGTGGCGCATCGATGTCGCAGCGTGTAGCGTGGCGCGTTATGACCGCCGCTCACGCCGAGACGCCGCGCCGCCGTCCGCGGCGCTGGTTTCTGTTCTATCCGCTCGATCTCATTGCCCGCCATTGGCCGATGTTCGGCACGCGGCGCGGCGTGCTGGTCGTGCGCATCGACGGCATCGGCGACATGGTGCTGTTCCACGGCGCGTTCAACCACTATGCCGAAGCCCTTGGCGTCGTGCCGGGCGAGATCACGATCCTCGGCTGCCAAAGCTGGGCCGCGCTCGCACCGGCATTCTTTCCCGGCATCCGGTTTCACGCGATCGACGAGCATGCCTACGACCGCAATCCGTTCTATCGCCTCAAAGTGTCGCTGTGGGTGCGCCGCCAGGGCTTCGCGGTCGCCCTCCTCGACAGCTTCATGCGCAAGCCCCTGGTCGCCGATAGCCTGATCTATGTATCAGGCGCGCCGCTAAGCGCGGTCGCCAAGCCCTATTTCAGCGCTAAGACGCAGCGCCTCTTCGACTGGTACCTCGCGCGCTGCCAGCGCGTGATCGACACCGGCCCGCATTCGACGCACGAAATCCCGCGCCATTTCGCGTTCGTCTCGGCGCTCGCCGGCCGCGCGATCGCGCCCGAGCCGCCGCGCCTCCCGTGGCGCGAGCGCGCGCCGGCGTTGCCGCAGCCTTACGCGATCGTCAATTTCGGCGCCAACGAGCCGGGGCGCCGCTGGAAATTCGAGAATTTTCTCGCGGTCGCCCGCGATCTCGCGGCGCGCGGCCTGACGGTCGCGTTCGTCGGCGGCCCCGCCGAGGCGACCTACAAGAACCGGCTCGGCAATGACGGCTTCATCGATCTGATCGGCGCCACGACGCTCGACGAATTGCTCGATCTCTTGCGCCACGCCGCGCTGGTCATCACCAACGAGACCGGGCCGGCGCATCTCGCGGTCGCACTCGGCGCGCGGACCGTCACCGTGCTGGGCGGTGGCCAGTTCGGCGGCTGGATGCCGTTCCCCGATGCGGTCGCACCGGCGACCCAGCGTGTGGTGTATCGCCACATACCGTGTTATTTCTGCCTCTGGAATTGCACCCAGCCGCATCGTGCTGGCGAGGCTTACCCCTGCATCGATGCCGTTGAGGTCGACGAGGTTCTGAGGGCGGCGATGGAGTTGCTGCCGGAGGCGGTCGACTAGCCTTCCTCATCGTCTTGCAGCGACATCAAGCTGGCATTGCCGCCCGCGGCGGTGGTGTCGATCGACAGCGTGCGCTCGGTCGCGAAGCGCTGCAGATAATGCGGGCCGCCGATCTTGGGGCCGGTGCCCGACAACCGCTCGCCGCCGAAAGGCTGCACGCCCACGACCGCGCCGATCATGTTGCGATTGACGTAGCAATTGCCGACCGGCAGGCGCGCATGGATCGCGCGCGCGGTTTCGTCGATGCGGCTATGGATGCCGAGCGTCAAGCCGAAGCCGGTCGCGATCACCGCCTCGAGCACCTGATCCAAATGGCCGCTGTCCCAGCGGATGACATGCAGGATCGGCCCGAACACCTCGCCGGTAAGGCGCGCGAGACGGTCGATCTCGAAAACGCGCGGCGCGAAGAAAATCCCGTGCTCGGTGCCCGGCGGCAAGCACAGCGCGCGCACCAGCTTGCCGTCGCGGCTCATGCGCTCGGCATGCGCGTCGAGCGCGGCGCGCGCCGGCTCGTCGATCAGCGGCCCGATATCGGTCGCGATCAGCGCCGGATCCCCGATCGTCAGCAGGTCCATCGCGCCGGCCAGCATCGCCACCACGCGATCGGCGATATCGCTTTGCACGAACAACACCCGCGCCGAAGAGCAGCGCTGGCCGGCGCTGTCGAAAGCCGAGGTCAGGACATCGGCGACGAGCTGCTCGGGTAGCGCGCTGGAATCGGCGATCAGCGCGTTCTGGCCGCCGGTCTCGGCGATGAGCGGCACGATCGGCCCGGGCCGCTGCGCCAAGCTTTGGTTGATCGCGCGCGCGGTGTCGGTCGAGCCGGTGAAAGCAACACCGGCGATGCGCGGATCGGCGACCAGTCTCGCGCCGACCGCACCCTCGCCGGGCAGAAGCTGGACCACATCGCCGGGAATCCCGGCCTCGTGCAGCAGCCGCACCGCGGCGGCGGCAATGAGGGGCGTCTGCTCGGCCGGCTTGGCGATCGCCGCATTGCCGGCCGCGAGCGCGCCTGCGACCTGGCCGAGGAAAATCGCGAGCGGAAAATTCCACGGCGAGATGCAGGCGAAGATGCCGCGGCCACGCAGCTCCAAGAGATTGCGCTCGCCGGTCGGTCCGACCAACTCGACCGGCGCAGCGAAATCCGCGCGCAGCCGCGCCGCGTCGTAGCGACAGTGATCGATCGCCTCGCGTATCTCGGCCAGCGCATCGGGAATCGTGCGCCCGCCTTCGCGCACGATCATCGCGATGAAATCCGGTATCCGCGCCTCGAGCAGGTCGCCGGCACGATCGAGGCAATGCGCGCGTGCTCTCGCGGGGGTTCGACCCCAAGCAGGCGCGGCTTTGGCGGCGGCGGCGAGGGCGCGCTCGATCTGATCGGCACTCGCCTCGGCGACCCAGCCGGCGATGCGGCGGCGATCGGCCGGATCGCCGATTGCACGCGTCGGCGCGGCTTCTTCGACTCCGCCGATGCTCGGCGCCGCCGACCACGGCGCGCTTGGCGCTCTCGCAAGCTCGTGCGACAGCGCGGTGAGGCGCGACGGATCGCCGAGATCGATGCCGCGCGAATTACGGCGGTCCGGATAGAGATCGCGCGGCAGCTTGATGCGCGGATGCGGTTTCGCGGTGAGGCCATGCAGCTTCGCGACCGGATCGGCGATCAGCGTCTCGACCGGCGCGCGCTCGTCGACGAGGCGATTGACGAACGAGGTGTTCGCGCCGTTCTCCAAGAGGCGGCGCACGAGATAGGCCAGCAGAGCCTCATGCCCGCCGACCGGCGCATAGACGCGGCAGGGAAATTGCGTCGGGCCGGGACCGACGATCTGGTCGTAGAGCGCCTCGCCCATGCCGTGGAGGCGTTGGAACTCGAAGTCGCGCGACTCAATATCGGGCGATGGGCCGGCAAGATCGAGCACCGCCGCGACGCTATGCGCGTTATGAGTCGCGAATTGCGGAAAGAACGCATCGCGTGCCGCCCAGATGCGCTGGGCGCAAGCGAGATAGGAAACGTCGGTCGCGAGCTTGCGGGTATAGACCGGGAATTGATCGAGGCCGCGCTCCTGCGTGCGCTTGATCTCGCTATCCCAATACGCGCCCTTGACCAAACGCAGCATCAGACGGCGGCGGTGGGTCCGCGCCAAGGCGGCGAGCCAATCGATCAGCGGCAGCGCGCGTTTCTGATAGGCCTGGAGCGCAAGGCCGAGCCCGTTCCAGCCGGCGAGATCGGCGTGACCTGCAAGGCCCGCGATCAGGTCGAGCGAGAGGTCGAGGCGATCCGCTTCCTCCGCATCGATGGTGAGGCCGATGCCGGCGCTCATCGCCTGCCGCGCGAGCGCCAAGAGGATCGGCGGCAACTCGCGCCGCACCCGCGCGCGCTGCGCTTCCTCGTAACGCGGATGGAGCGCCGAGAGCTTCACCGAAATTCCCGGCGCGTGGTAGAGATTGCGGCCGCCGACCCGCGCGCCGATCGCGGCGATCGCGGCGCGATAGCGCGCGGCATAGCGCGCCGCGTCGTCCGCCGTCCGCGCCGCCTCGCCCAGCATGTCGTAGGAAAAGCGATAGCCCTGCGCTTCGGCGGGTTCGGCGCGCGCCAGTGCCTCGGCGATATTGCGGCCCATGACGAATTGATGGCCGAGGATGCGCATCGCCGCGGTCACCGCCTGGCGCAGCACCGGCTCGCCGCTGCGCGCGACCAGCCGGCGCAGCACCGCGCCGAGCTCGTGCTCGGCGGGATCGTCATGCAGCAGCCGGCCCGTGAGCATCAGCGCCCAGGTCGAGGCGTTGACGAACAGCGACGACGAATGGCCGAGATGCCGCGCCCAATCGGCATCGGCGAGCTTGTCGCGAATGAGGCGGTCGACGGTGTCGGCATCGGGAATCCGCAGCAGCGCCTCGGCGAGGCACATCAGCGCGATGCCTTCGCGGCTCGACAGCGCGAACTCGTTGAGGAAGGCGTCGATGCCGCCCTTGCCGTGACGCTGGCGTCGCGCTTCGAGCACGAGGCGGCGCGCGGTCGTCGCAACCCGCGCCGCCGTCGCCTCGCCACGATCGGCGACCGCAAGAATGCGCGCGACCGCCGCGCCCTCGTCGCTGCGATAGGCATCCCGCACCGCCTGACGCAAGACATCAGTCGCGGGCGGCGGCGGCGCGAAAACCCAATCCATAGGATGAGATTAAAGCGCTTTCGTGATGACTGTTACACCGTGCCGATCCCTCACCCCTCACCTTCCCGCTACGCGGGCCCCTTCCTCTCCCTCTCCCGCGTGCGGGAGAGGGAGAGGTTAGGTGACGGGTGAGGGCTTCATAGCATCAGCCGAAGAATCCGTGCAGGAACCAGCGCGGCGCGAGCTCGGGCTGGTAGAGGCCGGCGCGATAGAGCCAGAAGCGGCGGCCCTCCTCATCCTCGACGCGATAGTAATCGCGCGGCTCCTCGGCAGCGCGCCACCATTCGGCGGCGATGCGCTCGGGACCGTCGGCGTGGCGTACGCGGTGGATTTGCTGCCGCCAGCGGAACAGCAGCGGCGGATCGTCCGGCACCGGCGCCGTCGCCTCGATCGGCTCGGGTCGCGGCAGCAGCCGGATCGGGCGCGGCTTGGCCGGATTCCAATTTGCGCGCGCATCGCCGCCGGCCAGTGGCGGCACGAAGCGCACCGCGCGCTCGGGGAGATGGCTTTCCCGCAAGACCGGCCGCGCCAGCGCGCGCGCTCCGAGGCGATTGGCGAGCCGATCGATCAAGGCCGCCAGACCGGCGCTATCCGCCGTGGCATCGCAGTCGAAACCGAGCTGCGCAGGCGCAAGCTTTTCGGCGCGCTCGGCCGTCAGCACCATGTCCTCGATGCCAAGGCCGGGATCGATCTGCGGCAGGCGTTCCTCGAACAGCCGCCAGAGATGGCGGGTGTCGCGCGACGGGAACGCCGTGCCGATCGCCGCGCGCTCGATCCGGCCGTCGATGCGATAGAGCGCGAGGCTGAGCTGGCGCGCGCCGGTATCTTCCTCGGCCAGGCGCCGGCTCAGCTCGTGCAGCAATGCGCGAATCGCCGCCGCGATGGCTTCGGGCGCGGTAATCGGCTCAGCGAAAGAGCGGCGCGACCAGCGCAGCGGCGCCGGCGGCAACGGCGACAGCGGCTCGGCGGCATCGCCCAGCGCCTGGTCGAGGCGCAGCGCGACACTGTCGCCGAAGCGCGCGGCCAAGGCGGCGCGCGATAGGCCATACAGCTCGCCGATGCGCCGGAGGCCCAGCCGCACCAGCAGCGCCGCGATCTCGGGCTCGAGCCGCAGCGCCGCGACCGGCAGACCGGCCAACGCCTGCCGTGTCGCATGGCGCGGCACGGTGATCGCCGCCTTGCCGCCAAAGCGCGCTATCGCCCAGGCCGCACCCAGCGTATCGGCGATCGCGGCGCGGCATTCGATGCCTTGCCGCGCCAGCCGCTCCACCGTTTGCGCCGCAAGCCCGGCTTCGTCGCCGAAGAGATGCGCGCAGCCGGTGACGTCGAGGAAGATGCCGTCGGTGCCGCACGGCGTCGCCCACGGGCTGAAGCGGTCGCACCATTGTGCCAGCTTGGCGAGCGCCGCGGCATCGCCGACGAAATCGGCCGCGCCGACATCAAGCCCGGGCTCGAGCGCGCGCGCATCGGCCAGCCCCATGCCGGGCGAAAGACCCGCCGCTGCCGCCGCGCCATCGACCGCGGTGACGATCCGCCGGCCGCCGGCGGTCGTCGCCAGGATGAAAGGCTTATCCGGCCGCGCGGAATTGTCGAAACGCCGGTCGATCGGCCAGTGCGGCAGAAAGAGCGACATGACCCGTCTCATCGCCTGCCTCCACATTCCACGCCGCGGGCATGCCGCCGCGACAGCGCAGCAATTCCACCCGCCACAGCGGCCGGCCGATCCCCGGCTCGCCCGCCACCGGCACGCTGGGCAATGCCGCGACGCGCCAGCGCGTCACGGCGGCGGATGCCGCTGCCGTCTCGCCGCGGCGATGCAGGACGAAGCCGGTGATGCCGGAAGCCTCGGCCGCCAGTTGTAGCCGCCGGCTGGCCGGGGTCGAGAGGGTCTCGACCTCACCGACCACGGCGGCCAGCGCCCGGCTGCGCAGTCCTTCTTCCATAGCCCAAAGGATTTCACGCTCGGTGGGCGCGCGGACGAGCAGCAGCCGGCTCGCGGCAAGCCCGGCCAGCGCCAAGCCGAGGACGTGAAGATCGGCGCGCTGCACGCACCAGAGCACCGGCCGCGCCGGTGTCAGCCGCGCCAGAATGCCGGCCAGGAACGCCGCTGCCGCCCCGTCTTCGCTCGCGGCGCCGGCGCTCTCGACCTCGTGGAGGGCCGCCAGGGGCAGACCGCCCCAAGGTAAAGCATCGTCGATCGGGCGAAGCCCGAAAGGCAGCACCGCCGTCCCGGGTTTGCCGAAGCCTTCCGCCTCGGCCAGGATGCGACGCAGATCAGTAAGCCGCGCTTTTCGGGCGTTTTCCACCAAACCCTCAGTTATGTTCCTTATTTGTTCTTTTCAACTCCGTCAAGTCAACTCCTTTCGCGAACCCGATTGCCCTGCTGCGGCTTTACACCTAGAGATTTGGCATCTTCGTCTTTAGCCCGAAGGACTTGGATTGAGCTTCGCCGAAGAGGTCCGCGGTTTCGTCTCCGAATACGGCTATCTCGCCGTCTTCCTCGGTATTTTCCTCGAGGATTTCGGCCTGCCGACCCCGGGCGAGACCATGCTGGTCGGCGGCGCGATCCTCGCCTCGCACGGCTCGCTCCACATCGCTTGGCTGCTGCCAATCGCCTGGGCAGCCGCGGTCTGCGGCGACAGCGTCGGCTTCGTCATCGGGGCGACCGGCGGCAATAAGCTGCTGACGCGTTACGGCGAGCGGGTGGGCATCACCGAGGCGCGCTTGCAGCGGGTCGAGGCGTTCTTCGCCCGTTACGGCGACATCGTCGTGGTGTTCGCGCGCTTCTTCGTCCTGCTACGCCAGCTCAACGGCATTGTCGCCGGCACGCTGGGAATGCCGTGGCCACGCTTCTTTCTCTACAACGCCATCGGCGCGGCGCTTTGGGTCGGATTCTGGGGCGGCGCGACCTACTGGCTGGGGCGGCGCTTCTTCGAGTATTTGCGCTCCCTCGGTTGGGGCGGACACCTGCTGCTCGTGCTTGGAGCCGTGGCCGTGGTCGTCATCCTGGCGCGGCTGTGGTGGCGCTGGCGGGTCAAGCATGGGGTCGCGCCGCCGCTCCTGACCCACGATAAATCGACGCGCGAAAAGCCCTGAATCGCCTCTATTCGGCGGGCTGAGCGGCGGCCGGCGAGCGGCCGAACAGCCGCATCAAGCCGGCAATCAGCACCAGCGTGCCGAGATAGAATACGAGCTGAATGCCGGTTGGTCGCGCGACATAGCCGACGAGTGCATGGAGCGCCTGACCGATCAAGCTCTGCTCGGACAGGATGCCGGACGTGTCCCAGAGATTGCCGAGCGATGGCAGCAGATCCGCCTGCAATAGGAAAGCCGCGCCCTGCGACGCCATACCCGCCGCCAGCAGCAAGATGAGCCAGCTCGTCACGGTGAAGAGGTGCCGCATCGGAATCGTCAGCAAGCCGAGATAGAGCCCGGTCCCGACGGCGACGCCGGCGATCATCCCGATCACGCCGCCGATCAGCAGCGCAAAGGCCGTCCCGCCTTGCGCGGCGGCGATGCCATAGACGAACAGCACGATTTCCGATCCCTCGCGCGCGACCGCAAGGCCGCACACCAGGGCCAAAGCATAGAGCGGTCGCGATCCGGCCAGGACCTCGCGCCCGACGCGCGTCGCCTCGACGACATGCTCCTTGGCATGCCGGCTCATCCATACATTGTGCCAACCGAGCATGAGCACGGCGGTAAAAAGGATAGCGGCGTTGAACAGCTCTTGTCCGATACCGTTGATCGCGCGGGCGATTTC
>DATLUE010000123.1:0-8212 GCA_035533255.1 Allostellaceae bacterium
AGTTCCGAAACTGAATCGAAGACCTTCGCTTGAACACCGGAGAATGACGGCAATGATTCGTATCCTCCACACGGCTGATTGGCACGTAGGTCAAACGCTGCGCGGGTTTTCGCGCGAGCACGAGCACCGTAAAGTTTTTGAGCAGCTAGAAGAGATCGTCGTAGAGCGGAATGTGGATGCGCTCATAATCGCCGGTGACGTGTTCGACAGTCAGAACCCGTCCGGAGAAGCGCAACAGCTCTTCTACAATACGCTTGTGCGGCTGAGCCGCGCTCAGCCACGAATGACAACCGTGATCGTTGCCGGCAACCACGATGCCGCTGGTCGTTTGGAGGCGCCGCGGCCTTTGTTGGAGGCATTCAACATCCGCGTTGTGGGAAACGTGCGGCGGCATGACGGGCGGGTCGAGGCCGCACGTCACCTCGTGCCGATCGCTGACGCAAGCGGTGCGGTGGCTGCTCATGTCTTGGCGGTCTCCTACCCGACTGCCGCGTGTCTTCCAAACTTGACGCGATTGGATGGCGAGTCGGGCTCGCCTGTCATCGCCGGGGTGCGGAGTCTCTACGCGGAATTGCTCGACACGTTACGGGGGCAGATAGACGGTTTGCCGCTTGTCCTGACAGGGCACCTCCATGTCGCGGGCGGTATCGAGTCGGAAGGTGCCGAGCGCCGAATCCTGGTCGGTGGTCAGCATGCCGTGCCGCATGACGTATTCCCAACGGAAGCGAGCTACGTAGCGCTCGGCCACCTGCACAAGGCCCAAGCCATCGGCCGCGATACCGTCCGCTATTCGGGATCACTGATCCCCTTGTCGGCGACGGAGCAGCCTTACGAGCATGGGGTCACGCTTGTGAGCCTCGATGGCGCGCAGGTCGCGTCTGACCATATCCCGGTCAATCGGCCAGTTCCATTCCTTCGCCTTCCGGAGGCGGGCGATATGCGTTTGTCGGAGCTTGGTGATCACCTAACGGCATTGAACCTCCCGTCGGACTTGATCACCCATGAGCGACCATTCCTCCAGGTCAGACTTTCCCGCGACGGACTTCCATCTGGATTCAGGGAGGAGATCGACCGCATCGCTGAGAACTTTCCGGTGCGCGTCGTCGATGCCCGCGTCGCCGCGATACCCGGCGCACTGAATAGAGAGGCTCTTACCGATCCTTTGATCCGGTTGGCGGAACGAGATCCAGAGGATTTGTTTAAGCTTGCGTTCGAACGCGCGTTCGGCGTGGCTCCTGATGCCGCCCATTTGGATGTTTTCAATCAGGCGCGCGCGGAGGCGTAACCTATGCGCATCTTGGCCATTCGCGGCGAAAATTTGGCTAGTCTCGCGGCACCGTTTGAAATTGATCTCGCGGCAGGGCCACTCGCGGGTTCCGGCCTCTTTGCCATCACCGGCGAGACTGGCGCCGGGAAGTCTACTATCCTTGATGCGCTGTGCCTCGCGCTCTATGGCGAATATCCGCGCGTCTCTGTTAGCCGGCGGGAAAATGTTCCTGATCCCAGCGGAGAAGCGATTTCCATTCGTGACGGCCGCGCGATCCTGCGCCGAGGCGCCGGTGGCGGATATGCCGAGGTAGATT
This sequence comes from Allostellaceae bacterium, assembly GCA_035533255.1. Lineage (GTDB taxonomy): Bacteria > Pseudomonadota > Alphaproteobacteria > ATCC43930 > CGMCC-115725 > CAIKMD01. The sequence goes on from DATLUE010000123.1 coordinate 1,584, forward strand.
TCATCGGGCATGATGGTGAGCGCTACCGCGTCCGTTGGGAGGCCAATCGCGCGCGAGGCCGGGCAAATGGGCGGCTACAGAATGAGCAGCGCGCATTGTTCCGACTTGATGACGGCAGCGCAGTGGCGATTGGCAAGACCCAGGTTCGCGAGGCCGTGGAAGCGAGAACCGATCTTACATTCGATCAGTTCCGGCGAACGGTGCTTCTCGCTCAGGGCGAATTCGACGCCTTCCTTCTCGCCGCTGAGAACGAGCGCGCGGAATTACTTGAGAAGATCACAGGCACGGAAATCTACGCAGCAATCTCGGTTCGCGTCCATGATGGGACAGAAGGCCGACTAAGAATTGTCGAGCAGTTGGAGCAGCGTCGTAGCGACATCGGTCTCCTCGGTGACGATGCCAGGCAGGGGCTGCTCGGCGAGCAAAGGCAGCTTGCTTCTACCATCGCGCAGAAAGCCGCAGAGCGCGATCAGCACAATGGGCGGTTGGATCATTTTAAGCGGGTCACTGCAGCCCGGAGTGCTCTCACTCAGGCTGAGGCCCAGGCGGCGGCGGCGCGCGCGACGCGCGAGGCAGCCGCTGGTGAGTATAGGTCTCTTGCCGAATTCGATCTGATCGAGCCGCTTCGCCCGTTGTCGGTCGACTTGGAGAATGCTCGGCGCTCGGCGACGGAAGCCGAGAACCGCCTCGACGAATTGCTGGCCGCGCGCGGAGACGCGCAGACGCTCGACGACGCGGTTTCGGTTCGACTCTCGGAGGCAACGGCGGTCGACGCGACCGCCGAGGAAATCTTCAAGGGTTTTGGACCGCACTGGAGCGAGGCGGAAAAACTCGACGCAGACTTGGCGACTGCCCGAACCGAGTTCGATAGCGCGGCGGAGAAATCGCGGCAGACGGAGACGGCGCTGGCAATCCACGTCGCGACCCTCGCCGAGCTTGATCGAACTCTTGATCAGACGACGGACTCGCATCGAAGAGCAACGGCTCGATTGAAGGATCAATCTGGTCGCGGCTTGCTTGCCGACCGTCTCGATGAGGTGACGGCCCTCCTAGCGAAGCGGCTGACCCTCAAACGGGACTGCGCCACGGCGGTGTCGGGAGGCGCCGAGGCACGCAATACCGTGGCGCTATTAGATGCGGAAATAGCTGAGATCTCGGCAAAACTTGCGGGTGATCGTGGTCAAAGGGAGGCCTACACCCGCGATATCGCCCCGCGGCGAAGCAGTCTTGCTGCGATTGACGAAGCGGCGCTCCATGACCGTGATGCAAACCTTCAGCGGGTCCTGGAGGCGGTGCGAGAAGCAAGTACAGCCTGTGAACGGCACATTCGTGCAGCGGCGGAGCTGGCGCGTGGGGAGTCCCAGCTCGCCGTTTTGGCGCAAGAGATGAGCGCCGCCGGCGCCGAAATCGCTAGCGCCGAATCCGAACAGCACCGCGATCGCACAGCTCGTTCAGAAATCGCGCCTCTTGCGGACCTCGCAGATGAAGCCGTCTCGCCGGAGGCCGTGCATCTACGCAGCATGCTGGTCCCGGATACGGCTTGTCCTGTTTGCGGTAGTACAGACCATCCCCATCTTGCGCACCCGAGCGTGGTGAATGACATGGTGGCGACTGTCCGCCGCCGCCGCCAGGAACTGGATGCAGCGTTGGCGGCGACGAGCCTGCGCTTAGGCACGGCCACGCGTTCGCTCGCTGCCGCCGAGGCGCGGCAATCGGAGACCAACCGCGGGATCGACATTGCGCGCCATCAATTGTTGTCGGCCGCGGGTGATTTCGCCGAGCAACGATCGTTGGTGAGTGACGCCTGCGCCTTGGCGGGGTTGGCGGCACCGGCGCCGCTGGAACCGAACGACCAAGCCACGTCCGACTTAGCGGCGCTCACCGCGACAGCGAGGGCAGAGCGTCTTTCGATCGCTTCCCCGCTCGCCGACGCCAGACGGCTCCGGACAGAAATTGACGGATTGCAGCGGGAGCACGACGCGCTCGGTGTAGCGATTGAAGCGGTGACCGGAAACATCGAGGAACGGCGCTCGGGGCTGCACGCAGCGCAATTGAAGGTCAACGAATACTCGGTTCGCGGAGTGGATCTCACGGATCGTCTCGAGTCCATCGACCGCGAGATCGCGCCGTTTCTAGTCGCAGGAGACCGAACGCCGGAGGAACTCGACGTTGATCCCGAGGGTGTGGCCGCCGCCCTCAGGATCGTCGCCGAGGAATACGGCGCGTTGCGCAAGCAAATTGGCGAGCTCGACCTAAGATTGCAGCGGTTAGCACCCGATCGCGCAGTGGCCGCTGCTTCGCTGGAGCATGCCCGGTTGCAGGTTACAGAGACTGCTGCCCGTCTCGATCAACGTCGTTCCGTCGTGGACGAGAAGACGCTTGCCCGGGCCGGGCTCCTTGATGGCGAAGCGACGGGTGTTCACCGCACACGGATAAACGAGGCCCGTCGAACAGCTCGGGAAACGCTCGCGGCCGTGCGCGAGGAGAAGTCGACCGCCGCCGCCGCGCTCCAGGGCGCCGGCGCTCGCTGCGAAGAGGCCGCGTCGGCGTTGGAAGCCGCAAAGCGGCGTCGAACCTCAGCGGAAGACACCTTCGGCGCGGCCTGCCAGAGCGTCGCGCGCTCGCCTGATGAGGTGGCCGCACTAATTGTGGCGGATCCATCCGAGCGCTTGACGCTGCGAACGCGAATTCAGGAGATCGACCGAGCCGTGAACGACAGCGGCGCGGCGGTTCTGACGCGGCAGAATGACTTGAGCAGGGCTCTTGAAGCCTTTGATGAGACGACTGACGCGGAGGTGTTAGCCGCGGCAGTTGCCGCGTTGGCGACGGAGATCGGTGAGCTCCATCAACGAACCGGCGTGCTTTCGGCGCTGCTAGTACGAGACGACGCGGCGCGGCTGGCAGCCGCAACGATGTCGGCCGAGATCGAATCAGCGAAAAGGGAGCTTGAGATTTGGCGAGCCGTCGACGACGTGATTGGCTCGGCCAGCGGTGATCGCTTTCGGCGCTTTGTCCAGGGCGTCACACTCGATCATTTGGTCCACCTGGCCAACGATCATCTCAGCGCGCTGAGCCCGCGATATCGGCTTGCGCGTGGGGCTGAGTCCGACCTCACGCTACAGGTGGTTGATCGCGACATGGGCGACGAGATGCGCGCAACCAGAAGCCTATCGGGCGGTGAACGTTTCCTGGTTTCGTTGGCGCTCGCGTTGGCGCTGTCAGGTCTCGAAGGCCGATCGTCCTTTGTCGATACCCTCTTCATCGACGAAGGCTTCGGATCGCTCGATGCTGAGACGCTCGACTTGGCAGTAGATGCGCTAGAAACCTTACAGGGCAGAGGTCAGAAGGTTGGCGTCATCACGCATGTGGCCGCCATGATCGAGCGGATCGCCGTGCAGGTTCGCGTAGAAAAGCGCGGCGCTGGACGATCGGAGATTCGAGTTTCTGATGGGATGGGTACGACTGGGCCTGCCATGAGTGCCGTAGAATAGGTGTCAGGAGATCCCGCCGCTTCGGAACGTTTAAGATCGAGAAGGAAAGGGTTGATGGAAAAATATCACCTCAAGCTGACCGAGGACGAGGCGGCAACACTTGCGAAGATCGATCTGAGCGAAACTCATCGTAATCATGATGAAGGCCATGCAGCATATAAAGCAAATGCACAGCCGATCCTCGCCTTGCTCCAATCTCTGAGCGACAGGTCTGCGGTTCCCCAAGAAAGGCTGAACTACTGGAATGACCCACGTTACCAACAGAGTAGGATCAAAGCATCGCGCAAAGGCCTATTCGAAAGGAACGGTCGCAAAGGCGCCGATATTTACACGCATCCGAATTTTATCCGTCACCTTCGCTATTTTCTCTTCGGCGCCAAGCTTTCTGACGAAGTCATCATGGCATTTGAGGAGAAAGTCGGTAATCCGCAGTGGGTTTCCTCAAGTGACATCGTTCCAATCGGGAAGTTCGCCCGGGATCTCACCCGCCAATACCGCTTGGACCAGGCTGACGCTCCAGAGGAGTTCTTCAAACTGTGCCTCGACATGGGGCTCAGCTTAACGACGGCCGAGAGCGTCATGCGGTCGGTCAAGCAAATTCGATCCGGGTCTTACGCGAAACCGGCTTACTCCAATTAATTGAGGCGTGACCGGGGATCTTGCATGAGCTTTCTGAAGCGGCTTTTGGGTATCTCCGGGTCTGGCAACAAGAGGCCGTCGCAGCCGGCTGCGGTATCGCCGCCGCTAGCGCCGGCGCCCACATCGAGGAATGTAGTCGACCGCTACTACGCGACTACGGCGCAGGTGCAGGGAGCAATGTCGCGGCGGGACTATGACGCTGCTGCTCGAGCGGTGCGCGAAAATCTGAAGCTTATTCCTACATGGGTGAACGCAACCCGACGCGAGTACGGGTCCTTCGACATCAGTTCGATCCCGGGAATTGAACAGGGCGGCATCGCCCTTGCTCTTATGGGCGACGACGAAGGCCTTGCTGAGATGCGTAGGATCGCCGCGCAGACACCGGAACTGGAGCCCTGGTCGGATCGCGTTGAACAAAGCGGCAAGGATCGCCAGCTTTTTCGCACGATCATGGAAGCTGTCGAGGCGTCACCTGGGTGCCTGCAGAACGACGTGACGGCTCTTGTCGGGGAGGCTGACGGCTCGCGCGTCGCTCTTTTGATCGGCTATCTCGAAAAGGCGGGCAAATTCGCCCGCGTTAAAGCCGGCAAGACATACAGGCTTGTTTTGCCCGGCGCGGCAGATTTCCCGACGCCGCCGCCGAAGCGCGGGGTCGCTTCCCACCGGAAGGACAGGAAACCCCCACCGCTGCATGAGATCGATATAGCTAAGCTCGACTATGTTCCCCTGCCGCGCTCGCCGTCCAAATGGGAAGAAGCGCAGGCCGACGCGGAGCGGCGAAAGGTGACAGATGCAGTCGAACCCTTCGAGCTGCGCGACGCCAGGTGGCGCATTGCATCCATCGACAAGATCAAGCCGGCGGAGCGCCCCGATACAGCGTTCCGAATAAGTCAGCTGGGCGCAGCGGGACTCTTTCTGATTGACGATCTCGGCAAGGCGGAGGGCCTTGGGCCGATAGAGGCGTCAGCCCTTCGCTATGACCATGCGGGCGTGGTGTCGAACAAAGTCGCCCTGCTGCGGGATGTGTACCGTTATGCGGTGCACCCGACGGGTCATGGGATGATCGCGCTGTCGCGGCAGGCAATTCTCCACGCCTACGATGACGAGCTGAGGCCGATCTGTGAAACCACGCTCGCGGCCGCGCCGGAGATCGCTGCGATCCGCAAGCGTTTCGAGATTTCAGATGATGAATTGAAAAACCACGTCCGATGCATCGCGCTCTCCTGCGACACATCGCGCTATCTCTTCACCGTCGTCGACGAAGCCTGGTGCGTCGGCTTAGACGGCATCGGCCTTTGGGGTGCGAAGCTGCCTGTCAAAGACGGTTGGACGCAAGTGGCGACACCGAGCGGCGGCTTCGGCACAAGCGAAGAAGTCGGTCGTGCTCTTGCCTTGATGGATCTCAAACTCCCGATCACGCCGGATGAGTTGAAGAGCCGCTATCGAGCGCTGGCAAAGAAGTGGCACCCCGATCTGAACCCGGGAGATCCCAAGTCGGATGAAAAGATGGCGGCGCTCAGCACTGCTGCCGAGATTCTGACTGGCATCGACGCAAGCACGTTGCCCGAATATGCCGGTGCGAGGTTCGCGCAAGAGCTTCACCGTGGCACGATCGGGGCAGGCGGCCGGACACTCACGCTGACCATGAGCCTGCAGGTTAGTGAGAAATTTGCCTCAGACTGGATTTACGCAGCGAGCTTCGCGGCCGCGTCGAACAGCGTCTATCTGGCTGGCTATTCCGGCCGGATCGTGCTCGTAGACGAGAACGGGGATGGGGTCAGAGTGTACGACATAGGTGCTGTACCGCGGCAGATCGTGGACACTGGTAAATACCTCTACTTGCTCACCTACACCCGTCTCTACGTCATCAAGGACAATGCCCTTCATGCTCTGATCGATACTTTTGAAGGCGGCGAGTTGTTGGTGGCCGAGGACGGATTCGGACTCCTCGAGAAGAAGCGCCTACGTTGGTTCAAACCCGATGGCGGCTATGCCGGCAGCGTTGTGACACGCGATCCGATCCGGCGCGCTTATTTTTGCAACAGCAGCCTGATCATGGAGACTCGCCAGATGCGAGCACGCTTCGAGGGGGTCTTGGGTTGACGAGCTAAATCAGGGTCGATGGCCCAGTCGATCTCTGGATAGAATGGTTTAGCCCAAGCGTAGTGCCTATGGCGTATCCACATAACGGCCTCCAAGCCTTCAGCAACGGCGTAGGCACTGCCAAGTGCAGGGGCATGTTCGTGAAAAATTCTCAGATCCTCGACAATGGATCGAATGTCAGGCTCACCGCAGACGCGCTGGCGGGCCATGGCGATGTGCGAAAGGTCATTTGACTGCCAGCCCTCGTAGTCGATAGAAATGGTCACAAGCGGCTGAAGCGCGTGAGCAACCTCATTGGCTTTCCTTTGTTCCCGGAGCCAGCCGTTATAGCTGTCGCCGAGGCCTGGTTCGTCGGGCAACACGCTGCGAAACGAGCCCCATTCTGCTCGGGTAAGG
>DATLUE010000124.1:0-14229 GCA_035533255.1 Allostellaceae bacterium
CGGCGCGTTCACCGGGAGGGCGAGCGACGAACCGACTAATCGTGTCGCGATGGGATTCAGCACGACCAGGGTTGCCAGGACGAAAACGATTCCCCGGTTTCCCCAACGCACGATCGGGATCATCAGAAGCGGAAAGACGAATGCGACCCGCGCTTCCCAGACCAGCGTCCAGATGGCTTCGTTCAAATAGCGGCTGTTGTGGTTGTCGAGCAACGCGACGATGCTCGGAACCATCGCCCAGGACGGGCGATGGGACCAGCCAAGCTGGTTGAAGAAGATCGTGGCATGAGCCATCGGGTGGCCGCCGAACGCGATGCTGCCGGCGGCAGCCGCAGCCATCGCGATCAAATAAGGCGGGTAAATCCGGCAGAAGCGGCCCAAGAGGAATTTGCCATAAGGCGCGGTCCGTCCGTCGAGCCACGGCAAGCTCAACACGCATCCGCTGAGGACGAAGAAGAGCAGCGCGCGCGTCTGCCCGGACCACAGCAACTCGAGCGGCGTCCGGATGAGCAGCCATTCGACGACGCCGTGAGTGGTCGCGCCCGGAACGCGCCATTCGGCATTCGCGAAATCCGGCAGCGTCAGAAGGACGTGATGGAACAGCACCATAAGAGCTGCAACGCCGCGCAAACCGTCTAAAGCCACGATGCGACGGACGGGTCGCGGCGCCGAATGAGCGACGCCCGGCACGGCAGGCGAGAATTGTGCCTGCGCAAGGCTTACCATATTCAACCTATGTTAGGTCCGCGTGGGATTTCAGATGCTGGCGAAATTACGGCGGGAACCATCGCGGCCATCCTTGTCCCTCTCCGGTACGCTCCAGACGGCATCGCTAGCTTGGGCAACGTCACGGCTTAACGCGCCAAGCCCAAGACGGTTCCGGACATGCAAGGATGCGCCGACCGTCCCGAGCGACGAATTCCCGACGGAAGCGGGGGCCGGGCAAGGATCGTCGGTAAATGGGCGGAGGCGCGAGGAAGTTGGGACGGCGACCGGCGGCTAAGCCGGCATCTGGGCGCCGGTGGTGATCGCGCCGGTCAGCGTGGTGCCGCCGAGATTGGCGTCGGTCAGATCGGCACCCGAGAGATCGGCGCCGGTGAGATCGGCCTTGGCGAGATTGGCCATGCGCAGATTGGCGCCGACGAGCTTGGCGCCCTTGAGCGAGGCGCCGGTGAGATTGGCCGGCCAGAAACGGCCCGAGAGGCTGCCGTCGGGCTTGCGCAGCTCGACCGCATCGAGCTGCGCGCCCGAGAGATCGGCCTCGGCGAGATCGGCCTTGGCGAGGTTGACGCCGCTCATCCTGGCTTCGACGAAATCGCAATGGTTGAGGTCGGCGGCGCCGAGATTGGCCATGTCGAGCCGCGCCTTCTTGAAGACGGCGCTGCCGAATTTGCATTCCGAGAGGCTGGCGCCCGAGAGATCGACGCCGGCGAAATTGATGCGGATGAAATTGCGCCGCGTCAGCTCGGCGCGCTTGCCCTCCGCGCCCTGGGTGTCGGCCCAGCGCAGATGCTCGGCGATGATCTTCTGGATGTCGTCGGCAAGCGTCGCGATCGAGAGCGTGATGCGCGCGTCCGTGAGGCTGGCGCGCGCGAAATCGACCCCGTCGATCTTGGCGCCGGTGAAATCGCTGCTTTCGAGATTGGCGTTCTCGACGATCGCGCCGCTGAGATCGGCACCCGAGAGATCGACCTTGATGAGCGCGGCGTTGCTGAGATCGGCGCCGGTCAGGGTCGCGCCGCGCAGGATCGAGCCTTGCAGATTGGCCCGCGTCAGCGTTGCGCCGGTAAGATCGGCGTTGGAGAGATCGACCGCGGTCAAATTCGCACCGTCGAGCTTGGCGCCTTTGAAGCCGCTGCCATTCGCTTTCGCGTCGGTCAGGTCGGTGACGCCGGTGTCGGAGCCGTGGAAATCCATCCGGCCGCCCTGCTGCGGTCCCATCAGCGTGCCCATGCGCAGATCGGCGGAATCGAGCACGGCGCGGCGCAGCTTGGCGTCGCGCAGATTGGCGCCGCGCAGATCGGCGTGGCTGAGATCGGCGTCGCACAGATCGGCGCCGTGCAGATCGGCGGAAAACAGATCGCATTGCCTGAGATCGGCGCCGGTCAGCCGGCTGAAAGACAGATCGCAGCCGGTCAGCTTGGCCGCGCGCAGCACGATGCCCGAGAGATTGGCGCCCGAGAGCACCTGGAAGGTGAGGTCGGCGCGGGTGCCCCCGGTCAGCTTTTTCAGCCACCGCTCATGGGCATCGAAAATGCGCACGATCTCCTCCGGCGTCTTGGTCGCCGGAGGGCTGTCTTCATTGGCTAAGGTGACCGCGCTGCGCGCCATTTTTGTCGCTGAGAAATTGTTTTATCTTGCGGAAAGCTTAGCGGCCGCGGAGTTAAGGCGGGCTTAAGTCTTTGCTTAATGCCGGGTTAAATCCGGCGCCGCGGTCAACGCGCGGCGGCCGGCGCCGGGAAGCGCGCCAGCAGCGCCTGTTTCATCGCCTCGGGCAGGCCGGTGTCGGCGAGCTTGTTGCGCAAATGGGCAAGCTCCGCTTCCTCGCCCTCGAGCCGGTCGAGCGCATCGCGTAGATAGGTGCCGATCGCCTGCTGCTGGCGCCGCGCCATCATGCGCTGCTCGGCCGCGAGCAGCTCCTCGACCCGCGCGGCGGGCGCGTGCGACGCAAAGCGGATATCCTCGACGCCGCCGACGATGTCGAAGCGGCGCGATCGGCGCGCGATCGCCGCGACCATCGCCGGACCGCCCGCGAAAATGCCGCTATCGTCGGCGAGCTTGTCGATCAGGGTCTCGAATTGCCGGCGCTGCGTCGTCGCCGGCTCGCGCGACAGCGGCTTGTCCGACGCGATCTCGCGCTGCAGCCGGTCGTAGAGCACGCTGCGCGTCTCGGGCATCGCCGCATCGCTCATCAGCGTGGCGAAAGCGGCAAAGCCCGCCGGCGCGCCGGCGAGGATCGGCTCCTGGCGGCCGGCGGCGAGATCGGCGAGCGTCGTCAGCGCGTCGCCGAGATGCGGCTGATTGCCGAGCGTGTCCTTGATCATCGACACGGCCCCCATCAAGCCGGCGGCCAACTCGTCGACCAGCGGCAGCAGCGCCGGCGGCAGATCGGGCGTGGCCCAGCTCATCACGCGCTCGAACTTCGCGGCGAACGCGGTCATGTCCTCGAACGCGCGCGCGACGCCGTAGCGCAGCCAGAACGGCTGCTCGGCGGAATCTTTGATGCGCTCGGCCACCGTCGCGGCGAGCGCCGAGAGCCCCTCCGCGCCGAGCTGGGGCGCCGCGCGCGAGGCCAGCGCGTCGCGCGCCCGGCTCGTCGCCTCATTGACGAATTTGTCGATCGCGTCGGTGCGCGCCCGGCGGTCGAGCTTGCGCTGCTCGGCCTGGATCGCCGCCATGCGCTGGATCGCCGCCGGCAGCAGCGATTCCTGATTGTCGAGCTGCTTGATCCAGCGGTGGTTGTGCAGCAGCTCGGTCGGCGTGATTTGGTAGCGATCGAGGAAATTGCGCAACAGCCGCGCGATCGCGCGCCGGCTCGACGGTCCGTAGAAATCCGCGAGCGTCTCGCACCAGGCTTCCTCGTCGGGCGCGGCGGCGAGCCGCAGCGGCGCCTGGCCGCGCCGCGCCGCGCGCACGCGCTCCATGATCTGGGTCTCGAACGATTCGCCGGCGGGGTTGAAATGCGCCCGCACCACGCGCACGCCGCCATTGCCCTCGTCGGCGTAGAGCTCTTCGGCGCGCGCCAGCGCATCGACCTCGGTTGCGACCAGGCAATCGATCGCCCAGCGCCCCTCGCGCTGCGCCCAGATCTCGTAACGCCGTCCCGCCCGTGCCGCGCTCATATCCTCCCGGACCCCCATCCGACCCCAATCACGAGGTGGCGAAATGCTACGCGATTGCCGGGGTTGCAGGAAGGCCGCATAATCCGCGCGGCATGAAATATCTCGCGATCATTGCCGCGGTTGGCGCGGCGATCCTGCTCTCGCAGTTGCTCTTCAATTTCTACGATTGGAACAAGGAACAAAGCTGCGCCTCAGGCGGCGGCCGCAATTGCGGCGGCGGACCGGTCTCGCTCAGCCACTGATGCTGATCCCGATCAAACGACCCAGCCCGAAGGTCACGCCCGCGGCGGCGAGGCCGATCGCGACTTGGCGCGCGCCGGAAAAGAACATGCCGCGGCCGGTGAAGAGCGTGGTGCCGGCGCCGATCAGGAACATGGCGAGCGCGCTCACGGCGAGGCTGGTCGCGACCGCGGCGAGCCCGGTCAGCAGGAAGAACGGCGCAACCGGAAAGATCGCACCCAATGCGAACAGCAGGAACGAGGTGCCGCCGGCGATCCAGGGCGAGCCGCCCAGCTCCTGCGGGTCGATGCCAAGCTCCTCGCGCGCGAGGGTGTCGAGCGCGGTCTTGGGGTTGGCCATCAGCCGCTCGGCCAGCGCCTTCGCCTGCGCTTCCGGCAGCCCCTTGGCCTGATAGATCAGGACCAGCTCCTCCTTTTCCTCGTCGGGCATGACCCGCAATTCCTCGGCCTCGGTGCGGATCTGACCTTCATTGAGCTCGCGCGCGCTGGTCACCGAGAGCCATTCGCCCATCGCCATCGAGCAGGCGCCGGCGAGCAGACCGGCGAGGCCGGTGACGAGGACGGTGCGCGGCGCGAATTCGGCGCCGGCGACGCCCATGACGAGGCTGAGATTGGATACCAGCCCGTCATTGGCGCCCAGCACCGCGGCGCGCAACGCATTGCCGCCGGTGCGATGGCGGCCCTCGAGCTGTGCCAAGGTGCTGCCGGCCATGCCGTGGGTTTCGACCTGGGAGGCGATTTCGATGACATGGGCGTGGCTGCGCTCCATGTCGGGCAGGCCGCCGGCGACCGCCTCGGGCTGGTCGTCGTATTGCGCGACGTCCGCGCGCTCCAGCGTGTTGATGATCGGCAGGATCGCCTCGGGGCCGAGGCGCCGTGCCAGAAAGGCGAGGAAACGGCTGCGCAATCCGGCGCGATGCCGGCCCGGTGTTGCGCCGGCGCGGCGCAGCCGGCTTCGCCAGAATTCCGCATGCGATTCCTCGACCGCGGCGAGGCGCCGGTAGACCTCGGCCAGTTGCGGATTGCGCTCGGTCTCGGACAGCGCGCGGTAGAGCGCAGCGCTGTCGACCTCGCCCTGGAGGTTGCTGCGATAGCGCGGGGCCGGATCGTCTTTCGCCACTTTCGCTGGCTCCTCTCAAACCCAGTCGATCCTAGCATGGGCTAGCGCTATCATGCGCTCCGGCAAGGAGGCGCGCATGAGCGAGAACGACAAGATCGAGAAATCGGATTCCGAGTGGCAAGCCCAGCTCACACCCGAGCAGTTCCAGATCGCGCGCAAGAAAGGCACCGAGCGCGCCTTCACCGGCGAATATTGGAACGAGCACCGCGCCGGCACCTATGCCTGCGTATGCTGCGGCCAGGAGCTGTTCGCCTCGGATACCAAATTCGAATCCGGCTCGGGCTGGCCGAGCTTTTATCAGCCGATCGCCGCGGACAAGGTCGCGACCGAGACCGATCGCAGCTTCTTCATGGAGCGCACCGAGGTGATGTGCGGCAAATGCCAGGCGCATTTGGGCCACATCTTCCCGGACGGGCCAAAGCCGACCGGCTTGCGCTATTGCATCAACTCGGCCTCGCTGACCCTCAAGCCGAAAGACGGGAAGGGTTAACGAGAAATTGAACGATTCTGATTACCTCGTTAGCTCGATGAGATTAGCCGCTGTGACCGTATAAGTTACCGTCCTTTACAAGATGCCGACTCGGGCTGCATTATGTAGCCTGATCGCCAATGCTGCGCTAAACCGAACAATGCCCAGGGGCCGTCCCCCATATCTTCCCGAGTACGAGTCGCCTCCAATCGCTGAGGTGGCGCTCTCGCTTCAGTTCGCGCCAATTTTGCAATTTCAAAACATTCATGCCGGACTTCTTTGGAAGAACTTTATGCGGTCATATCCCGATGTGGAAGAACAGCCCCCGATAGCGCCAGTATTCGAAACATTTGGAATGCCTCCAGCGCTGGTCCCGCCGCCGCAAATCCAACTCCTCACGACGATGCCAGGTGCTCGGTATTGGTTTATTTCCGCCGACGGAAATGAGCTTCTACAGGTCCAGCAAGACCGTCTAATTCATAATTGGCGTAGGCAGTCAGAGGGCGATAAGTATCCGCGGTATGAAACGCTTCGCAAGCGGTTCTATGCCGAGGTGGAAAAGGTGCGGAAGTTTCTTAAAGCAGAGAAAATGGGAGCCATTTCACCCAATCAATGCGAGGTGACATATATCAACCACATCGACTTTGGTGATGGTGGCGATCCAACCAGTCACTTTGGCGACGTTTTTTCCTTATGGTGCGATGAGTACAGCAACGATTTTCTTCAACACATCGAAGGTGGGCTTTTCAACGTACGATATGTCCTTGAGGATGATCGCGGGGAGCCATATGGGCGGCTGCACGCTTCGGCCCAACACGTTATTCATCGGCGGACCTCTCGGTCCTTAATTCAGTTTACGCTGGTGGCGCGGGGTAAGCCGAAGCAAGAAACGCTCATTTCGGCTTTCGAATGGTTAGATCAAGGTCGCGCGGCGATCGTTAAAGGGTTTGACGCGCTTACGCGCCCCGAGATGCATGAGCGCTGGAGAAGAATCAATGCCAATAGCTAATAATGCGAAGATGTTATCCGAACTAGAAGTCTCGGATGCGTCTTCGTCATCGCAAACAACGGCGACGACGACAGCGAACAGTGCTCCGCTCGTTATCCTTGATGCTTTCCGCGTTAAATATGGACGCCAAGGTGGGCCGCGGGGGTGGGAAGATCAGATCGTTCCTAAAATCTGTCGGTTGCTCGATCTCAGTCCCGGATGGGATAGTTACAAAGGTGAGCCGCTCAAGCTGGATGCTGGTAGGTTCGCGATCAAGATATTGAACGACATAATGGGACCACGTACCCCGATCCCGCAGGTTGTCCCCGTTAGCACTGGTGGCATTCAGTTTGAGTGGCACAAGATGGACTACGACTTAGAGCTTTACATAGCGGCGCCATACGATTGTGAATTGTCCTATAGAGATCATACGAACGGCGACAGCGATTCGATCACCCTGTCGGCTGATTTTTCGCCGCTCGCACGACAAATGGTGCGAATATCCCACTAAACACGATGTAGGTTCATGCCTCCTGACGACGAGCAAATTGCCGGCGGTGCTGGTTTATTGCGCCGTGTGCATCCTGACCAAGTGGTGGAGGATGGAAGGGGAGGCCATCGTCCATCGTCCGGAGTATTTCGTGACCCTAAGATGTCAGTCGACGTCGAACCTCTTCTCGCACAAGAAGGACGCGACTGGCACTTTACGCTGCGAAACACGCCAGAGCACTCCCTCGTGCGGTTTGCAGCTCAAGTTGCCTTCGATCATCAGCAGATAATACAGCATATGCCCGAAGTCGATAATAATGCTCATGCCGAGGTGGTTGGACAAAAAACTGGCGCTATCCGTAATGCATTCGTGGATGCGGCCGAATGGGTTCTAAAAAAGCCTCGATGATAATCACCAACGAAGTCGGGGGTTGTTGTATGCCCCCTCAGCCGCGTGCCTCCAGCGCCTCGACCTGGCGCCAGCCGGCCTCGGCGAGGCGCTTGGCGCGGGCACCGGATTCCAGCGCCCGCGCGCTCGCCGCAGTGCCTTCGCGCACCCGGCCCATGATGCCCTGCAGGATCGCCGCAAGGCGAAACATGTTGAAGGCGATGTAGAAATCCCAATCGGGCAGGGATGTCCGGCCGGTGCGCCGGCAATAGAGCGCGCGGCCGTCCGCCTCGCTCGGAATGCCGAGCGCGGCGAGATCGTAGCCGAAGAGTCCGCGATAGGTATCGGGTCCGAGGCGCCACGGCATCATGTGATAGGCGAAATCCGAAAGCGGATTGCCGAGCGTCGAGAGCTCCCAATCGAGCACCGCGATGACCCGCGGCTCGCGCGGATGGAAGATCAAATTGTCGATGCGGAAATCGCCGTGGATCAGCGTGGTCTCCTCGCTGGCGGGCGCATGCGCCGGAAGCCATTCGATGAGGCGGTCCATCGCCGGGATGGACCCGGTCTCCGAGGCGCGGTACTGCTTGGTCCAGCGGTCGATCTGGCGCAGCACGTAGCTGCCCGGCCGGCCGTAATCGCCGAGGCCGACCGCGCCGTAATCGATCCGATGCAGGCGTGCGATCGTATCGTTCATCGCCGCGAAGATGCCGCTCCGCTCGACGGGTGCGAGCGCCGGCAGGGTTGGCTCCCAGAAGACCCGGCCCTCGATGCACTCCATCACATAGAAAGCGGTGCCGATGATGCTGTCGTCCATGCACAGCGCGTGCATCCGCGGCACCGGCACGTCGGTCGCGCCGAGCGCCGACATGATGCGGAACTCGCGATCGACCGCATGCGCCGAGGGCAGCAGCTTGCCGGGCGGCTTGCGCCGCAGCACGTAGCGCATGCCGCCGGCGGCAAGGCGATAGGTCGGGTTGGACTGGCCACCCTTGAATTGCTCGACCGCCACCGGCCCGCGAAAACCTGCGACATGTTCGCGCATCCAGGCATCGAGCCGCGCGAGGTCGAAGCGATGCTGCTCGCGCACCGGCATCGTGCCGGCAAATTCCTCGGGCCGGAATTCCTCGGTTTCGCTCATCTTCGCCTCGCGACGCAGCGCATGAAGATGACAAAAAAGACACAGCTATCGAAACATCGTCATGGCGCCGCGCAAACAAGCCTTAACATTGCCACGTTTTTGGGCAATGCTTTTATTACGAGCATTGGTCGAATTGATCGTGACATTCGCCGTCAGGCGCAGCCATTTCGGCCGCACCGGCCGAAATCAGCGAATTCCTTGCCGCGCAAGGGCTTTTTGCTTGGCCGCATGGTGCCGCGATGCGGCGTCGCGGGAGTTTTTTCAGACGCTTGCGGTGGCACCGCTTAAACGCGACTCGGCGGAAAAGCCCGAAAACCGGCGACAAAAGATTGCGGATGGTCAGGGAAAGCCTGGATCGCCGATGCCGCCTCGCCCGTTATGGTTAACGCCTCGTCAATCTTTTGAGCGCGACCATCATGGGCATCGCGACCATCATGGGCACGTCGAGGCGGTGCCTTGAAGCGGTGGCCTTGAACTTGCACATTTCTTTGAGTGGAGGTGGGGCATGAATAATCAGGACGGACTCTTCGGACTCTTTTCCAAGCAGTACGACACGCAAAAAGAGGCGGAGATGTCCTTGGAGGACTATCTCAAGGCCTGCGCGCGCGAGCCGATGGCTTATGCCAGCGCGTCCGAGCGCATGCTGGCCGCGATCGGCGAGTCCGAGATGGTCGATACCAGCGCGGATTCGCGCCTCGGCCGCATCTTCATGAACCGGACGATCCGGGTCTACCCGTCCTTCGCCGATTTCTACGGCATGGAAGAGACGATCGAGCGCATCGTCGGCTATTTCCGCCATTCGGCCCAGGGCCTCGAAGAGCGCAAGCAGGTTCTCTATCTGCTCGGCCCGGTCGGCGGCGGCAAATCCTCGCTCGCCGAGCGGCTGAAGCTCCTGATGGAAAAGATGCCGATCTACGTCTTGAAGGCCGGCAAGGAGATGAGCCCGGTGTTCGAGAGCCCGTTGGGCCTCTTCGATCCGCTCACGATGGGCGACTTGCTGGAGAAGCAATACAAGATTCCGAAGCGCCGCCTGACCGGCCTGCTCAGCCCGTGGGCGCTGAAGCGGCTCGACGAGTTCGGCGGCGACATCTCGAAATTCTCGGTGGTGCGCGTCCATCCCTCGCGCCTCCGGCAGATTTGCGTCGCCAAGACCGAGCCGGGCGACGAGAACAACCAGGACATCTCGTCGCTGGTCGGCAAGGTCGACATCCGCAAGCTCGAATTCTTCTCGCAGAACGACGCCGACGCCTATTCCTATTCGGGCGGCCTCAATCGCACGACCCAGGGCATCCTCGAATTCGTCGAGATGTTCAAGGCGCCGATCAAGATGCTGCATCCGCTCCTGACCGCGACCCAGGAGAGCAACTACATCGGCTCCGAGAACATCGGCGCGATTCCCTTCCAGGGCATCATCCTCGCCCATTCGAACGAGGCCGAGTGGCAGACCTTCAAGAACAATCGCAACAACGAAGCCTTCATCGACCGCATTTGCGTGATCAAGGTGCCGTACTGCCTGCGCTCGACCGAAGAGCGCATGATCTACGAAAAGCTGGTGCAGAACAGCGAGCTGTCGTCCAATCCCTGCGCGCCCGGCACGCTCGACATGCTGTCGCGCTTCTGCGTGCTGTCGCGTTTGAAGCCGCACGAGAATTCGAATCTCTATTCGAAGATGCGCGCCTATGACGGCGAGAGCCTCAAGGACACCGATCCGCGCGCCCGCACGGTGCAGGAATATCGCGATGCCGCCGGGGTCGACGAGGGCATGCTGGGTCTCTCGACCCGCTTTGCCTTCAAGGTGCTGTCGAGCACTTTCAACTACGACACGCACGAGATCTCGGCCGATCCGGTCCATCTCATGTACATCCTCGAGCAGTCGATCCGGCGCGAGCAATTCGCCGAGGAGCAGGAGAAGAAGCTGCTCGCCTTCATCAAGGCCGATCTGGCGCCGCGCTATGCCGAGTTCATCGGCAACGAGATCCAGAAGGCCTATCTCGAATCCTACGGCGATTACGGACAGAACCTGTTCGACCGCTATGTCGCCTATGCCGACGCCTGGATCGAGGATCAGGATTACAAGGATCCCGATACCGGCCAGCTTATGGATCGCGAGCTGCTGAACCAGGAGCTGTCGAAGATCGAGAAGCCGGCGGGCATCGCCAATCCCAAGGACTTCCGCAACGAGGTGGTGAAGTTCGCGCTGCGCGCGCGGGCCGCGAACAAAGGCAAGAACCCGGCCTGGACGTCCTACGAGAAGCTGCGCGAGGTAATCGAGAAGCGGATGTTCAGCCAGGTCGAGGACCTGCTGCCGGTGATCAGCTTCGGCACCAAAAAGGACAGCGACACCGAGAAGAAGCACCACGACTTCCTCGAGCGCATGACCTCGCGCGGCTACACGCCGCGCCAGGTGCGGCGCCTGGTCGAGTGGTATATGAGAGTCAACAAGGCCGGCTAGCCCGGCGCCCCGAGGAGATCGCGCGCGATGAACATTATCGATCGCCGGCCCAATCCCAAAGGCAAGAGCCTTGCCAACCGGCAGCGATTCATCGAGCGTGCGAAGGGCGAGGTGAAAGACGCGATCGCCGAGGCCCTGAAGCGCCGCAAGATCGGCGACGCCGCGGGCGGCGAGAAGGTCTCGATCCCGACCAAGGGAATTACCGAGCCGATCCTGCGCCCGGCGTCGCGCGGCGGCCGGCGCGAATACGTGCTGCCCGGCAACAAGAAATTCGTCGCCGGCGACCAGATCGAGCGGCCGCAATCCGGTGGTGGCGGCGGCGGCCGGGGCGAAGCCAGCGCCGAGGATAATGGCGAGCAGGACGCGTTCGAGTTCATGCTCTCGAAAGAAGAGTTCCTCGATCTGCTGTTCGAGGATCTCGCGCTGCCCAATCTCATCAAGACCAAGCTGAAAACGACCGAGACCGTGCAGCTCACCCGCGCCGGTTATGCGATGGACGGCACGCCGGCGAATTTCAGCATCCGCCGCACCATGCGCAACAGCCTGGCGCGGCGCATCGCGCTCAATCGGCCGAGCCCGAGCGAGATCGAGGCGATCGAGGAGCAGGCGAAAGCGGCCGACCAGGCCGACGACGCCGAGGGCGCGGCGCAGGCGCGCCTCGATCTTGAAGCCGCGAAGCTGCGGGCCAAGCGCTTCGCCTATATCGATCCGGTCGATGTCCGCTACAACCGCTTCGAGCGCGTTCCGAAGCCCAATGCGCAGGCGGTGATGTTTTGCCTCATGGATGTGTCGGGCTCGATGACCGAGGCGATGAAGGACCTCGCCAAGCGCTTCTTTTTGCTGCTGCACGTCTTTTTGACGCGGCGCTACAAGACCGTCGATCTGGTCTTTATCCGCCACACCTCGAACGCGCAGGAAGTCGACGAGGAGACCTTTTTCCACAGCCGCGAGACCGGCGGCACCATCGTCTCGACCGCGCTCGACGAGATGATGAAAGTGGTGCGCGCGCGCTACAGCCCCGAGAACTGGAACATCTACGCCGCGCAAGCCTCGGACGGCGACAACTACTCGGAAGACAGCGACCGCTGCAGCCAGCTATTGGGCGGTGAGATTCTGCCGCTGACGCAGTATTTCGCCTATATCGAGGTCGGCGCCGAGGCGACGCTGCGCCACGGCTTCCCCTCGCCGCCGACCGACCTGTGGCGCACCTATGCCGCGATCGCGCCGACGCACGAGAACTTCGCGATGCGCAAGGTCGCCGATCCCTCGCAAATCTATCCCGTGTTCCACGACCTTTTCGCCAAGGACCGCGAGCATGCCTGAGACGCTGCTCAATTCGCTGGCCGGCGACGACAAGCTGCTCTTCACCGGGCCGGAATGGGATTTCGAAAAGCTGCGTTGCGTTTACCAGGCGATCGAGGAAATCGCGATCGGCGAGATGGGACTCGACGTCTATCCCAACCAGATCGAGGTCATCACCTCCGAGCAGATGCTCGATGCCTATGCCTCGATCGGCCTGCCGCTGATGTATCGGCATTGGAGCTTCGGCAAGCACTTCGCGCGCGAGGAGACGCTCTATCGCCGCGGCTATCAGGGCCTCGCTTACGAGATCGTCATCAATTCGAGCCCGTGCATCTCGTACATCATGGAAGAAAATTCCATGGCGATGCAGACGCTGGTGGTCGCACATGCGGCTTTCGGCCACAACCACTTCTTCAAGAACAATTTCCTGTTCCGTCAGTGGACCGACGCGACCGGCATTCTCGATTATCTGACCTTTGCCCGCGACTACATCGCCCATGCCGAGGAAAGCTACGGCGCCGACGAGGTCGAGCGCACGATCGACGCGGCGCATTCGCTGATGAGCCACGGCGTCCATCGCTATGCGCGCCGCCCGAAGCTCAACCTCGAAGAGGAGAAGAAGCGCGAGTCGGATCGCCGGCAATTCGCCGAAGAGAATTTCGACGACATCTGGCGCACCGCGCAGCTCGTCCAGGCGACTGCGGCCACCGCGGACGCGCAAGCGGTCGAGAAGGAGCTTTCGGCCATCCGCCAGCGGCTCGGCCTGCCCGAGGAGAATCTGCTTTATTTTCTCGAAAAACGCGCCCCGCGCTTGAAGCCGTGGCAGCGCGAAATGATGCGCATCGTCCGCCATGTGTCGCAGTATTTCTATCCCCAGAAGCAGACCAAGATGATGAACGAGGGGTGCGCCACCTTCTGTCATTACGAGATCGTGCATCGGCTGCACGAGAAGGGCTTCATCAGCGACGGCACGCTCTTGGAGATCATGCATTCGCATACCAGCGTCGTGACCCAGCCGGATTTCGACGACCAGCGTTATAATGGGATCAACCCTTACGCGCTCGGCTTTGCGATGATGCGCGACATCAAGCGCATCTGCCTCGACCCCAGCGCCGAGGATCGCGAATGGTTCCCCGACTTCGCCGGCAATGGCGACCCCTACGGCACGCTGCGTCATGCCTGGGCGAATTACCGCGACGAAAGCTTCGTGCTGCAATATCTGAGCCCGCGGCTGATGCGCGAGTTCCGCATGTTCAAGCTGGTCGACGACGCCGACCAGGAAGCGATGGTGGTCGATGCGATCCACGAGGGTCGCGGCTATCGCGAGATCCGTCGCGCGCTCGCGCGCAATTACGATCTCGCGCGCCACGAGCCCGACATCCAGGTCCGCGATGTCGATCTCGCCGGCGACCGCTGTCTCGTCCTAAGCCATGCGGTGCATGACGGCGTGCTCTTGGACGAGGGATCGGCGCGCGCCGTGCTCGAGCTGCTTTCCGGTCTCTGGCATTACGGCATCCGGCTCGAGGAAGTGGACGTCCTCACCGACAAGATCCTCAAGACCCACGAGGTCTCGGCGCGGCACTGATATTCCGCGAGTCGCTATTTGGTTTCTTTGTTCCTGTGCTATCTTGCGGCCCTCTTGTGGGCAGGAAGACTCGCGTGTTGCCTCGCGACCTAGTGCGGCTTTCGGTCAAGATCGTCGGCATTGTCATGCTCGTCTACGGCGTGACGAGCCTCCCCGCGGCAATCGGTTGGCTTTTTGCCGCGGATGTGCCTAACCGGGCACTAACTGCCCTCAC
>DATLUE010000125.1:0-2490 GCA_035533255.1 Allostellaceae bacterium
AAAATGAGGGCAAGATCGACGCATCAAAGGGAAACCCGCCGGTTCCATTTGATGCGATCTTGCTCGGGCGGATTCGCCGCGGCCGAGACAGCGGCGGGATCGGGAGCCGCTCAGGCGGCGTCGACGCCTTGATCCAGCGCGTAGCCGGCGGCGCGGACGGTGCGGACGAGGTCCTTATGGCCGCCTTCGTTGAGCGCTTTGCGCAAGCGGCGGATATGCACGTCGACCGTGCGTAGCTCGACCTCGGCATCGCGCCCCCAGACCGCATCGAGCAGTTGCTCGCGCGAGAACACCCGGCCCGGCCGCTCGAGGAAGAAGCGCAGCAGGCGGAACTCGGTCGGACCGAGATGCACCGGCTGGCCGGCGCGGCTGACCCGGTGCGCGGACAGATCGAGCGCGAGATCGCCGAAGCGCAGCACCTCGGCATTGGCGGCGGGCCGGGCGCGGCGAATGACCGCCCGCAACCGTGCTACCAGCTCGTTGGTGCTGAACGGCTTGACCACGTAGTCGTCGGCGCCGCCCTCGAGGCCGCGCACCCGGTCGGTCTCCTCGCCGCGCGCCGTCAGCATGATGATCGGCAGCTCGCGCCAGGCCGCGCTGCGCCGGATCTGGCGGCACAGCTCGAGCCCGGAAATGCGCGGCAGCATCCAGTCGAGCAGGACCGCGTCGGGCGTCTCCTCCTTGAGATGCAGCAGCGCCTCCTCGCCGTCGCGCGCCTCGGCGACGGCAAAGCCTTCCTTCTCGAGGTTGTAACGCAGCAGCGTCAGCAGCGCGGCTTCGTCTTCGACCACGAGCACCCGGGGTTGCATCAAGCGGCGCCCCCCGAAGCATCATCATTGGCCTGCATGGTCTCGGCCATGACGGTGCGATCGCGCTTCGGGCGGATCTGCGCCAGCGGCTTGCCGTGGACGAGGAAATACAGCGTTTCGGCGATGTTGGTGGTGTGATCGCCGATGCGCTCCAGATTCTTCGCCATGAACAGCAGATGGGTGCAGGCGGTGATGTTGCGCGCGTCCTCGATCATGTAGGTCAAGAGCTCGCGGAACAGGCTGGTGTACATCTCGTCGAGCTCTTCGTCGCGCAGCCACACGCCGAAGGCCTTGTCGGCGTCGCGCTCGACATAGGCGTCGAGCATGTCCTTGATCATCGCCTGGCACAGCGCGCCCATGCGCGGCAGGGCATAGGCCGGCTTCACCGGCGCGGTCTGGTTGAGGATGATCGAGCGCTTGGCGACGTTCGCGGCGTAATCGCAAATCCGCTCGAGATCGGTCGAGGTTTTGAGCGCGGCGACGATCTGCCGCAAATCGCGCGCCAGCGGCTGGCGCAGCGCCAACAGCCGCACGACCTGGCCCTCGACCTCGTGCTCCAGCTCGTCGACCTTGGCGTCGCCCTCGATCACGCTGCTAGCGAGCTCGCTGTCGCGCTTCGAGACCGCGTCGATCGCGGCCGCGAGCTGGCTTTCGGCCATCCCGCCCATCTCGGCGATCGAGTTGTCCAGGCGCTGCAGCTCCTGGTCGTAGCTCTTGATGATGTGCTCGGCGACCATAGTATCGCTCCTTGCTCCGCTCAGCCGAAGCGGCCGGTGATGTAGTCTTCGGTCTGGCGCTCCTTCGGATGGGTGAAGATCGCCTCGGTTTCGTCGAATTCGACGAGCTGACCCAGATACATGAACGCGGTGTAGTCCGAGCTGCGCGCCGCCTGCTGCATGTTGTGGGTGACGATCGCGATCGTGTAATCGCATTTCAGCTCGGCGATCAGCTCCTCGACGCGCTGCGTCGACAGCGGGTCGAGCGCCGAGCACGGCTCGTCGAGCAGCAGGATCTCGGGCTTTACCGCGATCGCGCGGGCGATGCACAAACGCTGCTGCTGGCCGCCCGACAGCGACAGCCCGCTCTGCTTGAGCTTGTCCTTCACCTCGTCCCAGAGCGCGGCGCGGCGCAGCGCCTGCTCGACGCGCGCGTCGAGCTCCTGCGCCGAGAGGCTCTCGTAGAGCCGGATGCCGAAGGCGATGTTGTCGTAGATCGACATCGGGAACGGCGTCGGCTTCTGAAACACCATGCCGATCCGCGCGCGCAACAGGTTGAGGTCCTGGCGCGGGTCGAGGATGTCGTGGCCGTCCACCAGCACCTGGCCGGTCGCGCGCTGGCCGGGATAGAGATCGTAGATGCGGTTGAGGATGCGCAGCAGGGTCGATTTCCCGCAGCCCGAGGGACCGATGAACGCGGTCACGCGGCGGTCGTAGAGCTCAAGGTTGATGCCTTTGAGCGCTTCGTAATTCTTGTAATAGAAGCGCAGGTCCTTGAGCACGACCTTGGTCTGCGGGAGGCTGCGCTCGGCGGTCCGGTTGATCGACACCATCGGGGTGGTGCCGAGCGGCGGGCGAACCGGGCTTTGCACGGGGGTTACGTCGATGGTCATCGGGTGTTTCCGTCTCCGCTCCAATTGGCCAATAGCCGCGCGACGATGTTGAGCACGAGAATGGTGCCGGTG
>DATLUE010000126.1:0-33600 GCA_035533255.1 Allostellaceae bacterium
CTACCGAATGGTCCGGGCTTCCAGACAGAATTACCCTGAAGCTGACTGTGTATGATGTCGCAACGGGCCAAAGATTGACGGGCACCGTACTCAGTTCACATAGCAGTTGGTGGACCCTTGGCGGCGACCATCCGCAGGACCTACTACCAGAAACACTGAAGCCATTTTTCGATAGAGTTTATGGACCGGGCTGACGGAAACCAGCTCAATTATCGAACAGAGGAGCAGCGATCATGTCGTTTAGGTAGCGCGCGGCTTACATTAGGAATTTATACTAGGAGATTGACCATGAGCAAAACCGCACTCGCGAGCATTGTGGTGTTCGTAGCCCTAGTTGGCCTAAGCGGCATAGCCTATGCGCAAGAAGGAGACTACCGGCAGCAGCAGCAGCAAGAGGGAGGCTACACGCAGGAGGGGCCAGGGGACGGCTACCGGCAGTGGCAACAGCAACAGGAGCAGCAGGATCGGCAACAGCAGCAGCAGGAGGAGCAGCAGCAGGATCGGCAACTAAACTATTTTCAGCAGCAGCTACAGCGCGACAACTTCCCGCAACCGATTTTCAAGTAAAGGCTGTTCGCGGGATCGCGTCGGATTTTTCGGCAGAGCAAAGGAAAGCAAAGGTTTTGCTGAGGGTAAAAACCTTGTGTAACACGCCGCAGCGGAGGCATGGGCTTTCGCCCCGACTAGGATGGTTGGTACGCTAGGCGGCCGATATTGGTGGAAAACATTGGTGGTATAGCGGGAATTTTTCCATCTAACATATTGATTTATAAATGATAACTAAAACTGGCGTCCCCAGCGGGATTCGAACCCGCGTTACCGCCGTGAAAGGGCGGTGTCCTAGGCCTCTAGACGATGGGGACTGCGGCGATGGGTCTAATCGCCGGACGCCGATAAATCAAGCCGTCGCGGCGGGTTTGGCGGTTGCCGCGCGATGCGCGAAAATGCTCGCCGGCCGCTTCAGCCCCAGATGGTCGCGCAAGGTGCGGCCTTCGTATTCGCGGCGGAACAGGCCGCGGCGCTGCAGCTCGGGGATCACCTGGTCGACGAAATCGTCGAGCGCGCCGGGCAGATAGACCGGCATGAAGATGAATCCGTCGCAGGCGCGCTCTTGGAACCATTGCTCGAGCCGGTCGGCGATCTGCACCGGCGTGCCGCGCAGCATGAGATGACCGCGCGCCGCGGCAAAGCGCAGGGCGAGACCGCGCAAGCTCAGCCCCTCGCGGCGCGCGAGCTTCACCAGCGCCGGCGGATTGCTCATGCGCACCGTGTTGCCTGCGAAATCGGGCAACGGCCCGTCGAAGGGATAGGGCGAGAGATCGATCCCGCCCATGCGCTCGCTCAAGAGCCGCAGCGCCGCGGGCTCGCTGATGAGGCTGTCGAGCCGCGCGTATTTCTCCTCGGCTTCCGCTTCGCTGCGGCCGGTGAACATGACGACGCCGGGCAGGATCTTCAGCGCGTCGGGCGCACGGCCGAATTTCGCCATCCGCCCCTTCACATCGGCATAGAACGCCTTGGCATCCTCGATCGCCGATTGCGAGGTGAAGACCGCATCGGCGACGCGCGCGGAAATCTCTTTCGCCGGCTCGGATTTCCCGGCCTGGATCAGGACCGGATGACCCTGCGGCGGCCGCGCCATGCCCAGCGGCCCCTTGACCTGGAAATATTTGCCGCGGTGATCGAGGATGTGGAGCTTGGCGGTGTCGAGATAGATGCCCGATTGCTTGTCGCGCGGGAAAGCGTCGTCGTCGAAGCTGTCCCACAGCCCCAGGACGACATCGGCGAATTCCTCGGCACGATCATAGCGCTCGCCATGCGGCGTATGCGCCTCGCGGCTGAAATTATGCGCATCCTCGGCATTGGCGCCGGTGACGAAATTCCACCCGGCGCGTCCGCCGCTCAAATGATCGAGCGAGGCGAATTTGCGCGCGACATGGAACGGCTCGTTATAGGTCGTGTGGCAGGTCGCGGCGAGGCCGATGCGCTGCGTCACCGACGACAGCGCCGCGAGCAGCGTGAACGGCTCCAGCCGGTCGGTCTGCGGATTGTGGCGCAGCGAGTCCCGATCCTCGGCGCCATGCGTGCCGATGCTGTCGGCGATGAACAGCATATCGAGCTTGCCGCGCTCCATCGTCTTGGCGAATTCGATCCAGCGCTCGATCCTCATGCCGGCATCGGCATAGGAATCCGGCAAGCGCCAGCCGGCCAGGTGGTAGTTGGAATCGCCCGACATGAAGACGGCGAATTTCAACTGATCCGCTCGGGTCGTCTCGGGCATCGCTTTCCTCCGCCGTGCCGGTCACGAAGCCGGTTATACCAGCTTCTCGGAGGCGGAGATGGGGACGCTGCGGCGGACGCGCCGGAATCTCAGGCGCCCGCCGTCAATTCAGCATCAGCGCTTTGCTTTCGAGATGGACGCGGCGCTTGCCGTCCCACAGCTCGAAGATCGGGTAATCCTGATCGGCAAAAGCGGATTGCGCCTCGAGGATCGCCGCAGCGTCGTCCTCGGCCTCGAGGACCTTCACGGATTGGATGTGGCCGTCGGTGCGAATGAAATAGCAGCGAAAATAGGCCATCGGGGCGCCTCTCTACCGGTCTCCGCCTTGCGTGGCGTGTTCGACCGGAAACCCATTTCGAGGGATTGAGGTAAACTTACTCGTTAGCGGCTTTGTGCGCAACCGTACAATCCGCATCCCTTTACCCAAGGTACGCCAGCGTACCGCAAGTAGCGGTTTTTGCAGGCATAATTCGCCGACTGATAGATGCGTGCATGGTGGATATTCCGATTGTGCGCGACCGGGAGGAGCCTCATATGCCTCACATCATCCGCCACCCATCGTGCGCGAGTGATTGAGAGATAAGTGCGCTCTTGCCCGCTTGAGCAGGAGCGCTTATTGACAGTTCTCACCCGCCCCGATCCCTCGCAACCGCGCAACCGGCTCCTTGCCGCTCTGCCCGCGGCAGAACTGAAGCGGCTTCGCGCCCATCTCGAGCCGGTCGAGTTGCCGTTGCGCGCGATCATCTCGCCGCGGGACGCCATTATCACGCATGCTTATTTCGTCGAGAGCGGTCTGGTCTCGCTTGTCCAGCCGCTCTCGGATGGCGCCGCGGTCGAGGTCGGACTGATCGGTCGCGAAGGCTTCATCGGCACGCCGGTGATGCTGGGCGCGCGATCGAGTTCCGCCGAGGCCAATATTCAGCTCAAGGGATCCGGGTTTCGCATCGCGACCGAGGCGCTGCAGGACGCCGCTGCCGAGAAGAACAGCCGACTCCGGCCCCTTCTACTGTCCTTCACCCAGGCGTTGCACGCCCAGGTGATGCAAACCGCGGCATGCAACGGACGGCATGAGCTGGCGCAACGGCTGGCACGCTGGCTGTTGTCGGCAGGCGACCGGGCCGAGAGCCACGAGCTGCCGCTGCGCCACGAATTTCTCTCGATGATGCTGGGTCGGCGTCGCGCCGGCGTGACGGTTGCATTGGGCAAGATGAAACAGGCCGGGCTGATCGAGAATTCTCTCGGCCGCATCGTCATCCGCGATCGCCGCGGCATGGAGAAGGCCGCGTGCGAATGTTACCGCGTGGTGCGCGACGAATATCGTCGCCTGCTGCCGTAAATGGCGCGGCTTTCGTCTGGGACGAAAACTATATTTCTTTTAGAATCAGTTTATTCAGGCACGATTCTCAGGGCATGATCGCATCGGTTTGAATCGTCATTCCCGCGCCCTTCGTCGGGCTCAGGAGCGGAAATCCAGCGTACCAGCGAGTTGTTACCTGGACCCCCGCTTGCGCGGGGGTGACGAGGTGGTGGCTCGATCTAAGCGGATCAGGCTCCAGGAAATACCCTGGCCTGATAGAGCTATTTTAACCGCCGTCGCTTGCGCGGTTCCGCTTCGATACTGTCGTCATCCGCGCCCAGGACGCGATCGAACTCCGCTTTGGCGACCGCGTAACATTCGCAAGCCGCACTCTCCAGACCGGTACGGTCGAGTATCGTCACCACGCTGCGCTCGTAGCGGATATAGCCGCGGCGCTGGAGCGTGCCCGCGGCCACGGTGACGCCCGCCCGGCGCACGCCCAGCATCATCGCCAGAAATTCATGCGTCAGGCGAAATTCGTCCGACGGCATGCGGTCGCGCGTCATCAGCAGCCAGCGGCAGCAGCGTGCCTCCAAATTGTGGAAATGCGCGCAGGCGGCGGTCTGGGCGACCTGATTGAAGAAGGCATGGGCATAGCGAAGCATGAGCGTGCGCAAAGTCGCGCTGCGCGCCATCTGTTCGCGAAACGCCGCCGCCTTGATCTGCAAGCCCTGCCCCGGCACTTGCATGTACATACTGGTAGGCGCCAATTCGTCGCCCAGCAGGATCGGCAGGCCGACAACGCCCTCATTGCCGACCGTGCCGACTTCCGCGGCGGCGCCATTGGTCATCGCGCTGACCAGAGACGCGACGCCGCTTTCCAGGAAATAGACGAACTCGATCGGCCGATGCGCTTCGTAGAGCGGCCGCTTATATTCGAGCGTCACGGGCGCCAGCAGCGGGCGCAGCGCTTGGCGATCGTCCTCGCCCAGCTTGATCAGCAAGCGATTGAGCCGGTGAGCAGGAACCGGATTGGCCATCGTGGTACCCAATGATGCGGGCGCTGCGACAAGCGATCGCGCCAACCGCGATGCTAGTCCCTGCCGGCCGCCGGAGCCAGTCGGATACGACTCGCCGAGGAACTCGACGGGGCGGCGGCGTTCCGCCACGATGTACGTCATGTGCGGGATTGCAGGATTATGGGATCAACGGGCGCATAGCGGCGGCCCGGAGGCGCTCGGCTATGCCGTCCGCGGCATGACCGACGCCATGCTCCATCGCGGGCCCGATGCCGGCGACGTGTGGTGCGACGGGCAAGCCGGCCTGGCGCTCGGCCACCGGCGGCTGTCGATCATCGACCTGTCGCCAGCCGGCGCGCAGCCGATGGTGTCGTCCTGCGGCCGCTTCGTGATCTCGTTCAACGGCGAGGTTTACAATTTTGCCGAGCTGCGGCCCGAGCTCGAAGCCGCGGGGCGGCGCTTTCGCGGCCACAGCGACACCGAGGTGATCGTCGAGGGCGTCGCCGAATGGGGCGTCGAGGCGACCGTCAAGCGGCTCATCGGCATGTTCGCGATGGCGCTGTGGGACCGGCGCGAGCGCGCGCTCTATCTCGTGCGCGACCGGCTCGGGATCAAGCCGGTCTATTGGGCGCAATTCGGCGAGCTCTTGCTGTTCGGCTCCGAGCTGAAATCGCTGCGCGCGCATCCCGGCTGGCAACCGGCGCTCAACCGCGACGCCGTCGCCGGCTTCCTGCGGCTGATGTATGTGCCGGGGCCGGCGACGATCTATCAAGGCGTCAACAAGCTGCCGCCCGGCACCATCCTGGTCGCGCGCGCGGGGGCCGCGCCCGAGCTGCGCTCGTTCTGGTCGCTCGCGGACATCGCGCGCGAAGGCCAGGCCGCGCGGTTCGTCGGTAGCGAGGACGAGGCGGTCGAGGCGCTCGACGCGCTGCTCGGCGATGCGGTGCGGCGCCGCATGATCGCCGACGTGCCCCTCGGCGCATTTTTATCAGGGGGCATCGATTCCTCGGTCGTCGTCGCGCTGATGCAGGCGAACAATGCGCAGCAGGTGCGCAGCTTCTCGATCGGCTTTCACGAGCGCCAATACAACGAGGCCGAGCACGCCAAGGCGGTCGCGGCCCATCTCGGCACCGACCATACCGAGCTCTATGTCTCGCCCGAGCACGCGCTGACCGTGATCCCGCTCCTCCCCGACATGTATGACGAGCCGTTTTCCGATGCCTCGCAAATTCCGACCTTCCTGGTGTCGGAAATGACCCGCAAGCACGTCACGGTCGCGCTCTCGGGCGACGGCGGCGACGAGGTGTTCGGCGGCTATAACAAGTATTTTCAGCTCCAGCGGCTCTTTGCGGCCCTCGGCAAGATGCCCTCGGGCACCGGCGCGTTGGCGGCCAAGGCGATCCGCGCCGTGCCGCGCGGCTTATGGCCGCTCATGGCGCAAGCGATCCCGGAACGCCGGCGGCCGGCGCAACTCGACGACAAGATGGCCAAGCTCGCCGGCGTGCTTGCCGGCGGCCACGATAATTTCTATCGCCTCGTGATCTCGCATTGGCCCGACGCCGAGACGCTGGTGCCGGGCGCCAAGCCGCCGCGCTTCATCGCCGACGATCCGCGGGTCGCCGCGCTGATCGCCGATCCGGTCGAGCGCATGCAATATCTCGACAGCGTGACCTATCTGCCCGACGACATCCTCACCAAGGTCGACCGCGCCTCGATGGCGGTGTCGCTCGAAGCGCGCGTGCCGCTTCTGGATCATCGCGTGGTCGCGTTCTCGTGGGGGCTGAAGCCGGAATGGAAGGCGCGGCCCGGCCGCAGCAAATATCTCCTGCGCCGGGTGCTCGACCGCTACGTGCCGCCGGCGCTGATCGAGCGGCCGAAGATGGGCTTCGCGGTGCCGATCGATTCATGGCTGCGCGGGCCGTTGCGCGATTGGGCCGAGAGCTTGCTGAGCGAGGATCGGCTGAAGCGCGAAGGCATTCTCGCACCGGCGCCGATCCGCGAGAAATGGCGCGAGCACCTCTCGGGCGCGCGCAACTGGCAATATCTGCTGTGGGATGTCCTGATGTTCCAGGCCTGGAAAGAGCGCTGGCTGCCGAACGGGTGAGCGTCAGCTATGCGCCGGCGCGGCGTCGTCGATCAAGAGCTGGACGTTGGTCTTGCCCTGCCAGGTATCGGCGCGCAGATGGCCGGCTAGGTGGAAGCCGGCGCCTTGCGCGCCCAGCAGCGCCTTGCCCATGTCCTGGTTGCGGTTCGAGCCAACGGCGCGAAAGGCGATGCCTTTGAGCCGCGCCCCGCCGCCGCCGTCGCCGAAGATGCAACGCACATGCTCGGTGCCGACGACATCGGCCTTGAGCACCCGCAGATTGGGAATGACGAAGCGCGGCTCGGAATTGCCGGTGCCGAAGGGCCCAAGCCGGTCGATGATCTCGGTGAGATCGACGGTCGCGGCGGCGCAGGCGAGCGCGCCGTCGATCTGCAGCTCGGCGACCGGCACGGCCGCGCCGAGCGCTTCGACCGCGCGTGCGGTCAGCACCTCGCGCAGCGCATCGAGCTTGCTTTCCTCGACGGTGAAGCCCGCCGCCATCGCGTGGCCGCCGCCATTGATGAGCAGCCCGGCCTGCTGCGCCGCGATGATCGCCGGCCCGAGCGCGAAGCCCGCGACCGAGCGGCCGGAGCCGCGGCCGATGCCGCCCTCCAGCGCCACGACGCAAGCCGGGCGGTTGAAGCGATCCTTCAAACGGCTGGCGACGATGCCGATGACGCCGGGATGCCAGCCCTGCCCGGCCGCGAAGACGATCGGACCGATGTCGCCGCTCTGCTCGACCTGCGCGACCGCCGCTTCGAGCACTTGCGCCTCGATCGCGCGGCGCTCGCCGTTGAGCACGTCGAGATGGGCGGCGAGCGCGCGCGCCTCGATCGGATCATCGGTCGAGAGCAGCCGCGCGCCGAGATCGGCCTCGCCGACCCGGCCGCCGGCATTGACGCGCGGACCGAGGATGAAGCCGGCGTGATAGGCGTCGAGCTTCTCGCCGACCCCGGCGACATCGCTCAGCGCCGCGAGCCCGGTATTGCCGCGCCGGCGCATGATCTTCAGCCCTTGCGCTACCAGCGCGCGATTGACGCCGGTCAGCGGAACGATGTCGCATACCGTGCCGAGCGCGACCAGATCGAGCCATTGCAGGAGATCGGGTGCCGCGCGACCGGCATACCAGCCCGCTTCGCGCAGCGCGCGATTGATCGCGGTCACCAGGAGGAACGTCACCCCGACCGCGGCGAGCATGCCATGCGTGCTGTCTTCATCGAGCCGGTTGGGATCGATCACGGCAAAGGCCGGCGGCAGCGACGGCTCGCCGAGATGATGGTCGACGACGATGACGTCGAGGCCGTTGTCGGCCGCGGCGCGCAGCGCCGCGTGCGCCGTGATCCCGCAATCGACGGTGACGACGATTCGCGCACCTTGAGCCTGGAGCTTCGCCAACGCCGGTGCGTTCGGGCCGTATCCCTCGCGCTGGCGATCCGGCACGTAGACGATCGCCTGGGCGCCGACCGCGGCGAAGAAGCGCTTCAAGAGTGCCGCCGAGGTCGCGCCATCGACATCGTAATCGCCGAAGATCGCGATCGTCTCGTGGTTGCGGATCGCGCCGACCAGGCGCTCGACCGCGCGGTCCATGTCTTTGAGATGCGAGGGATCGGGCAGGCCGTCGCGCAAGGTCGGCGCGAGAAAGCGCTCGCATTCATCCTCGCCGACGCCGCGCCCGGCCAGCAGGCGACCGATGATCTCGGGAAAGCCGAAACGCTGCGCGAGTGCGAGCCCGATCCGCGCATCGCCGCCCCGTGCCCGCCAGGCGCGGCCGGAGAGCGAACGCTCGACGCCGAGGATGCAGTCCATGCGAGCCGGTCGGCTAGAGACCGGTCTTGCGGTCGAAATTATGGGTCGCGTCGATCACCCGCACGGTGCCAGTCTTCGAGCGCATGATGATCGACTGGGTGGTCGCGCCGCCGGGATAACGCCGTACGCCGTCGAGCATGCTGCCCGAGGTCACGCCGGTCGCGGCAAACATCACATCGCCCTTGGCAAGATCGAGGAGGCCGTATTTGCGGCTGAGGTCGGTAACGCCCCATTTATGCGCGCGGCCCTTCTCGTCGTCGTTGCGGAACAGCAGACGCGCCTGCATGTGGCCGCCGATGCAGCGCAGCGCCGCGGCGGCGAGCACGCCCTCCGGCGCGCCGCCCGAGCCCATGTAGATGTCGACGCCGCTATCCGCGCGCGAGGTCGCGATCACGCCGCTGACGTCGCCATCCGAGATCAGCATGATCCGCGCGCCCGCCTCGCGCACCTTGGCGATCAGCTCGGTGTGGCGCGGCCGATCGAGGATGCAGACGACCAGATCGGACACCTCGGCCTTCTTCGCGCGCGCAAGGCTCTTGAGATTGCTTGCCGCCGTTTCGTCGAGATCGACCACCTCGCCGAAGCCGGCGCCGATCGCGATCTTGTCCATATAAACGTCGGGCGCGTTGAGGAAGCCGCCGGCTTCGGCCATCGCGATGACGGCGAGGGCATTCTGGCCGCCCTTGGCCGTGATGGTGGTGCCTTCGAGCGGATCGAGCGCGATGTCGATCTTGGGACCCTGGCCGGTGCCGACCTTCTCGCCGATATAGAGCATCGGCGCCTCGTCGCGCTCGCCCTCGCCGATCACGACCGTGCCGTCGATCGTGAGGCCGTTGAGGGCCTTGCGCATCGCATCGACGGCCGCCTGGTCCGCGGCCTTCTCGTCGCCGCGACCCATCAAGCGCGACGCCGCCAGGGCGGCAGCCTCGGTCACGCGCACGGCCTCGAGCGCCAAATTACGGTCCATGCTCGCGTTGTCGGTCATTTACTTCCTCGCTTGCGCGGATGTCGCGCGGGGAAAAATTCGCTACGGGGCTCTCACTCGAGGAAACCAGCTTTCACGAACGCGCCCGGCGCCGGTCAGTCTATCGCGGCGCAGCCGGGATTTGAACCCACCCCGCGGCGGCCGAGTCGCGGGCGGCGGCGATAGCGATTATGACGATGGCGTGACAAGCGGCGCGGACCAAAGCCGCGCCTTGGGCCACCCGATCGGTTAGGGCATCTTGGGCTGCTGCTGCGTCAGCGTCGCCTCGATGGCGCTGGCGCGTTCTTCCGCCTCGTCGGCCATCTTCTGAAGCTGATCGGCGACCCGCGGCTCGGTCAGCGCCAACGAGCGCAGCCGCGCGGCGAGGCCGCGGAGATAATTAACGTCCTCGGGTCTCTCTGCCATTTCCCCCTTCTTTCTTCTTGGTTTTTCGCTTAGTGGCGCTGCGCGTCTCGACCGCGCAGCTCCTTCACATCCGGCAACACGGTGCGAAAATGCTTTTCGACCGCCGCATAGCATTCGCACGCGGCCTCCTCGAGGCCGGCGCGGTCCGCGATCGTGATCTGGCCGCGGCGGTACTGGATCAAGCCCTTGCGCTGGAGCGCCTGCGCCGCCACCGAGACGGTCGTGCGCTGCACGCCCAGCAGCTCGGCCAGGAACTCTTGCGTGACCGGCACGTCGCGCGTGGCGACGCGGTCCTGGGTGGTTAGCAGCCACCGGCTGCACCGCTCCTCGATCGAGTGGAGCGCGTTGCAAGCGACCGACTGCAGTGTTTGCGCGAGCAGGACATCGGCATAGCGGCTGAAAATATCGCGCAGCGTCGCCGAATGCTTCTTGGCGTCATCGAGTCGCCCGGTGTCGATGCGTAGCGCCAACCCGCCGATCTCCACAACGATGCGTGAGAAGGCCGGCTTGTGCCCGGCGCTGACGATGCCGCCGACCGCGCCTTCATGGCCGATCGTGGCGACTTCGATGGCGCGATCGTCCTGCAGCATCACCACCAGCGAGATCATCGCGCCGGTGCCGGGGAAGTGGGTCAGCACCACGTCCTCGCCGGGCTCGAATAGCACATCCCCGCGCTGCAGCGCCACGGTTTCGAAATGCGGCTCCAATAGCAAACGATCCTGCGGCTTGAGCGAAGCGAGCAGAAGATTGCTCGCCCAGCACTCCGCTACACTGATATTTCCGGTATCGGGCCGCTTCCGCTTCGCCATGATTCTATCGCCCGTTTCTGTGATACCAAAAAGCTGCTTTGTCTGACCGGAAAAGGCAGCAGATTAGATAGCGAATTCCAGTACTTAGTCTGCCCGACAGTCGACATAGCCAAACGACGTGGCGCGCAGCGTGAAAATCGCCTCAACCCGCCTAGTAATCGGCAAATTGGCTGGAAGCCGCGGCGGTTCAATCCCTCGAATGGGGCAATATAATTATGATTGGAGGCTGAAAATGCAGCGCTGGGGCGGCTTCGCCACAGTCATGATTATTCCCGGTCTTGACGAATTGTTTGAATAGCCAGCTATTGAAAATACTGATTATTCAGCAACGGTGCCGCAATTCTGCCGACATGTTGCGCATTGTCGCGACGGCGATGCTCCGCTAAAAAGTCGGAAAGTCGACACAAGCATCCCGACCTTGCAATAGCTTGTCATTTCCGCATGCGATTCGCCATACTACTTGTCTGCGGCTGTTTCTGCGGGGGATTGGTGCAAAATACCGTCGTGCTGGTCGATGACGACCAGAACCTCTTGAATACCATCGGCGACGCCCTCGAGGGCGAAGGCTTTGCCGTGCGCCGCTATAACAGCAGTACCGAGGCGTTGGAGGCGTTGAAGAAGGATTCCGCCGATGTCGCGGTGCTCGACGTCAAGATGCCGGGCATCGACGGTTTCGAGCTGCTGGCGCGCTTGCGCAAGGATAGCAACCTGCCGGTGATCTTCCTCACCTCGAAGGACGAGGAGCTCGACGAGCTGCTCGGCCTGCGCATGGGCGCCGACGATTACATGACCAAGCCGGTGACGATGCGGCTCTTGATCGAGCGCATCCGCGCTTTGATCAGGCGGCGGGAACTCACCGCGGGCCGCGGCGAAAGCGAGCCGATCATCGAGCGCGAGCATTTGCGGCTCGATCCGTCGCGCCACGAATGCAGTTGGAAGGATCAGAAGCTCAAGCTGACCGTGACCGAGTTTCTGCTGCTGAAATCGCTGGCGCTGCGACCCGGGCACATCAAGACCCGGCGGCAGCTCATGGACGCGGCTTACGGCGAAAACATCCATGTCGACGATCGCACCATCGACAGCCATGTGAAGCGGCTGCGCGCGAAATTCAAAGCGGCCGATGCGGAATTCGCGCTGATCGAGACCCTCTACGGCATCGGCTATCGCTACCGCAACGCTTGAGCCGGCTCAGGGCTCGGTGCTCACCTGCGCCGGGGTGACGACGTAAGGCGGCCCGCAATCGGCCTTGGCGTTCGTGGTCCAGTATTCGACGCCGCTGCCTTCCTTCGATTTCGAGAACGGCACGATCGCCGAGGCGATGGCGACCGGAAAGAGCACCGCCGTGCGCGCGATGCACACCGGTACCCGGAAGGCCATGAGGAGCGGCGTTTCGGCGGCGGCAACCGCGGTGTCCGTGCCGGTCGGAGCGGTGCCGGCGGCATTGCCCGAATTGCCGGCGCAAGCGCCAAGCGGCGCCAGGAGCAGCGCTGCCAAAAGGTACCGTCTCATCGTTTATTCTCCTCCACGCCGCTCGCCCATTCCATGATCACGCGCCAGCTTGGCATATTTCGCGCGTCCGCGCATCAGGACTTCGGGCGCGGGTCACAGGTTTTCGACTCGGATCATACACGGCGCCTCGACCACGGTGTCGAGCCCGCCGATCCGCGCCAAGGCGCGCACCATCGAGGCTTCGGCCGTGTCGTGGGTGGTCAGCACCACCGGCACCGCCTCGCCCGGCGCGCGCCCGCGCTGCAGGAACTGCTCCATCGAGACCGCTTCGTCGCGGAAGGCGGCGGTGATGTCGGCGATGACGCCGGGCCGATCGACCACCATCAGCCGGACGTAATAGGCGCCCGAGCGCCGCGCCATCGGCGCGCTCGGCCGCCGCTGCAAGGCCGACGCCGGCACGCCGAAGCCCGGCGCGCCGCGTCCGGCCGCGATGTCGAGGAGATCGGCGATCACCGCGGATGCGGTCGGATCGGCGCCGGCGCCGCGACCCTCCAGCATGATGCGGCCGACGAAATCGCCCTCGACCATCACCGCGTTGAACACGTCCTCGACATGGGCGAGCGGCGCCGCGAGCGGCACCATGCAGGGGTGGACGCGCTGCTCGAGCCCCTGCTCGGTCAGCCGCGCGAGGCCGAGCAGCTTGATGCGGTAGCCGAGATCCTGCGCGAATGCGATATCGAGCGCGGTGATGTGACGAATGCCCTCGACATGCACGCCGGCAAAATCGACTTCGCTGCCGAACGCGACCGCGGCGAGCAGCGCGAGCTTGTGCGCGGTGTCGATCCCGTCGATATCGAAGCTCGGATCGGCCTCGGCATAGCCGAGGCTCTGCGCTTCCGTCAGCACCACGCCGAAATCGCGACCGGTCTCGCGCATCTGCGACAGGATATAATTGCAAGTGCCGTTGAGGATGCCGCAAACGCGCAGCACATGATTGGCGGCGAGCCCCTCGCGCAGCGCTTTGAGGATCGGGATGCCGCCGGCCACCGCCCCCTCGAAGCCGAGCGATACGCCTTTGGCCTCGGCGAGCCGCGCGATCTCGGTGCCGTGATGCGCGAGCAAGGCCTTGTTGGCGGTGACGACGTGCCGGCCATGCTCGAGCGCCGTGGCGACGACGCGGCGCGCCACGCCGTCGCTGCCGCCGATCAGCTCGATGACCACGTCGATGCCGGGCGCCGCCGCCATCGCGACCGCATCGTCGTGCCACGCCGCGCCGGCAAGGTCGATCGCGCGGGGCCGCGTTCGCTCGCGCGCCGACACTGCCGCAAGCTCGATCTTGCGCCCGGTGTGATGCTCGATCAGCGCCGCATTGCGGCGCAGTAGGGCGATCGCCCCCGCCCCGACCGTGCCGAGCCCGGCAATAGCGATCCTCAGGGGCGGCTTCATCCGCCGCTCATTGCTCGAGATAGACCTCGGCGCGCGGCGCATCGGCGCCGCCCCGCGCCGGCACCGGCGCCGCTTCGACCGCGATGTCCTTGGCGGCGACGCCGCTATCGGTCAGCGCGATCGCCACCGCTTGCGCGCGGTCGAGCGCGAGGGTCAGCCCGGCAATCGCCGCATCCTTGCCCGAGGCCTCGCCGAAGCCGAGGATTCGGATCGTGCCGCCTTCGTCGTTATGCAGCTTGACCACTTCCGCGATCGTGCCGCGCAGCGCGCCGGAGAGAAAGGCCGAGCCGGGCGCGAAGCTGACATCGGCGATGCGGTAGGAGATTGCCGGCCGGTGCGACGGCGCGGTGGCGGTCACATTGGCGGGCGCGGACGCCTGTTGCATCGGCGTTTTCGGCGGCTTGAGCCGGGTCGGTGCAGGCCGCGGCGCTGCCGACGCGACCGCGTGCGGGGCCGAGAGCCGAGGCGGCGGCGGCGCCGGGGGCACCGCCTCGCCCTGCGGCACGCTGTGGATCGCCGGGGCCTGGAGCGTCGATTCGGCGGGCGGCGCTTCGCTGCCGCGGGTCGGCGGGCGGCGTTGCGCGCTTGCTGTTGGGTTGGCTGCAGCGGAATTGACCGTGCTCGCCGATGGCGGCGGCGCGGTCGGGCTTGCGGACGCGATCGGCGACGCGGGCGGCAGGGTCGCGTTTACGGGTTGCGCCGGGGCGGCCGTCGGCGAAGCGGTTACGGCGCTCCTGGTCGCCGCCGGCGGCGACGATGGCACGGGCGGCGGTACCGTGTCAGGACCCTCGCCGGCGTGGAGATTGTCGGCGCTGTATTGCGCGTGGTTGCGGTCGGCAATCAGGCTGTCGACCAGCTTGTGGCGAGCGACGCCGCTCAACTGCGAATCGGGTGCCGGGGGCACATTGGCGAGGTTGGGGAATGGCTCGTTGCTGCCTTCGTCGAGATTCTGCTGGTTCTGGCCCTGGCCGAGGTCGTCATTCTTCGCAGCCCCGGTCACATCGCGGTACCACGAGATCGGGTTGACCGCGTTGGGCACCGAGGAACACCCCGACAAGCCGCCGAAGGCCAGGGCAAGGATCACGAGACCAAGCTTGTTCCGCACTACCCACCACTCCATATAGACTTCGCCGACGGGCGTCGGCTTGGAATTTCTCCGGCCTGCCATCCGGGCACGACCGCTCGCGGATGCTGGCCCAGGCAGTATCGGGGCGCAAGGACGAAAAGATGAACGATTCCGAAGCCGCAGCGCCAAAATTCCCCGACCCGACGCAATGGGCGCAGCATATGGCGGAAATCGCCCAGCTCAGCGAGAAGCTGGTGCGCGAGTTCCTCGCCGGCCAGCCGCAAGCCGGGATGGGCATGGCCGATCCGCTCAACATCGGCGCCGCATTTCTGGAAATGACACAGCGGCTGATGAGCGACCCCGGTCGGCTGGTCCAGGCGCAGCTCTCGCTGTGGCAGGATTATTTGCGCCTATGGTCGAACACGACGCAGCGCTTTCTCGGTGGCGAGGCGGCGCCGGTCGCCGAGCCGACGCCTGGCGACCGGCGCTTCAAGGATGCGGCGTGGCAGGAAAGCACGCTCTTCGACTACATCAAGCAGAGCTATCTCCTGACCGCGCGCTGGCTGCAGTCGACCGTCAAGCAGGTCGAGGGGCTCGACGACAAGACCGCGCGCAAGATCGATTTCTATACCCGGCAATTCGTCGATGCGATGGCGCCGTCGAATTTCGTCTTGACCAATCCCGAGGTGCTGCGCGCGACCATCGATTCCGGCGGCGAGAACCTGGTCAACGGCTTGCGGCATGTGCTCGAGGATCTCGAGCGCGGCAAGGGCAAGCTGATGATCCGCATGACCGACCTCGAGGCATTCAAGGTCGGCGGCAATATCGCGATTACGCCGGGCAAGGTGGTCTATCAGAACGACCTGATGCAGCTCATCCAATACCTGCCGACGACCGCGAAGGTCCAGCGCCGGCCGTTGCTGATCATGCCGCCGTGGATCAACAAATATTACATCCTCGATCTCAGGCCCGATAATTCCTTCGTTAAATGGGCGGTCGCCCAGGGCCACACGGTCTTCGTAATCTCCTGGGTCAATCCCGACGAGAAGCTCGCCGCCAAACAGTTCGAGGATTACATGCTCGAAGGGCCGCTGGCGGCACTCGACGCGATCGAGCGGGCGACCGGCGAGCGCGAGGCCAATGTCATCGGCTATTGCCTGGGCGGGACGCTGCTCGCCGCGACCATCGCCTATATGACCGAGAAAGGCGACGACCGCTTCAAGAGCGCGACCTATTTCGTCACCATGACCGATTTCGCCGAGGCCGGCGAGCTGTCGGTGTTCATCGACGAGGAACAGCTCGGCGCGCTCGAGACGCGCATGCGCGAGCACGGCTATCTCGAGGGCTCCGACATGGCGACGACCTTCAACATGCTGCGCGCGAACGATCTGATCTGGTCCTTCGTCGTCAACAACTATCTGTTGGGCAAAGAGCCCTTTCCGTTCGACCTGCTCTATTGGAACAGCGATTCGACGCGCATGCCGGCGGCGATGCACGCCTATTACCTGCGCAACATGTACCAGGAGAACAAGCTGGTCGTGCCCGGCGCGCTCACCCTCGCGGGCGTGCCGATCGATCTGCGCAAGGTCAAGGTGCCGGCTTTCTTCCTCTCGACCAAGGAAGACCACATCGCGCCGTGGAAATCGACCTATGCGGCGACGCATATCTTTGGCGGATCGGTGAAGTTCGTGCTCTCGGCCTCGGGCCATATCGCCGGCGT
Source organism: Allostellaceae bacterium (assembly GCA_035533255.1). GTDB lineage: Bacteria > Pseudomonadota > Alphaproteobacteria > ATCC43930 > CGMCC-115725 > CAIKMD01. The sequence goes on from DATLUE010000126.1 coordinate 16,364, forward strand.
CATCAACCCGCCGGGCAAAGCGAAATACGGGCATTGGGAGAATGCGAAGCTGCCCAAGACCGCCGACGATTGGCTCGCCGGCGCCAAATACAACGAGGGCTCGTGGTGGCCGCGCTGGGAAAAATGGGTCGCCAAATACGCCAGCGGCGAGGTCGATGCGCGCCAGCCCGGCGATGGCAAGCTCGCCCCGATCGAGGATGCACCGGGTGCTTACGTGCTGACGAAGGCGGACTGAGCTCGGCCTACGTCCATTGCAGGCTGGGTGCGGAATTCAATCCATCCAGGGATTGATCGCCGCGATCCCGCCATCGACGAAGCCGTCCGCATCGCGCATCGCGCGTCGCCACCGCGGCGCCGCGCGAATGCGCGATTGCGGCGATCTGCGCGTCGATCGGCGCAATCGGCCGGCCTGCTCGACGTCGTTTCGCGGCAATCGCACCATAAGACGCGGCCGCGGCACTGTCGAAAGGCAGAATGCGCCCGGCGAATTCTTCGGTTAGGACTTGCTTGACCGCTTCGTTTAGCGCGGTTGAACGACGCCCGGACGGAAGCAGAGCGAGACCAATTCCATCGAGCGACCGTGGCTCACCGCCCGCATGCGCAGCTTCGCCTTAACGCTGTTCTCAAGGGTCCGGATCGTGATGCTCGCCATCGCTGGGAGTATAAGCATTGATTGCATTGCAATTAATGCCTATACGCGTAAACCAAATTGACGACGACGCTTCGCGCGACACTCCGCTTGCGGGACGCGGCAATCGATAACGCCGCGCGGAGGCATAGGATGGTTGACGTTCCACTGTCACCGGGCTTGGCCACCGCCGATGCGAATGCGGCGACATGGGCTCTCGCGCAGCGCGATATCGCCGCGCGTATGGAGCGCATGCCGCTGACGCGGACGCAGGTGAAAGCGCGCATCGTCGTCGGCACCGCGACCTTCTTCGACGGCTATGATTCGCTGGTCATGGGCCTCGTGATGCCGGTGCTGGCCGCGACCTGGCATCTCTCGATCGCGAATATCGGATTTCTGCTGTCGGGCACGTTCTTCGGCCAGCTTCTGGGCGCGATCCTGTTCCCCTATATCGCCGAGCGCTATGGCCGGCTGCGCGCCGCAAGCTACAGCATCTGGGTCGTCGGCCTGTTCGCGCTCGTCTGCGCGGCGAGCTGGAACTTCGCCACACTCACGCTCTCGCGCGTCGTCCAGGGGATCGGCATCGGCGGCGAGATCCCGGTCGCGGCGACCTATATCAACGAGATCGCGAATTCCAAAACCCGCGGCCGCTTCTTCTTGATGTACGAAGCCGCCTTCGCCTTCGGCTATCTGGCCTGCACGCTGCTGGCGGTGCTGCTGGTGGTGCGTTTCGGCTGGCAGTTGATGTTTGTCATCGGTGCCCTGCCCGCGTTCGTTGCAGCGGTGATGCGGCGGATGCTGCCCGAATCGCCGCGCTGGCTCGCGAGCAAGGGGCGCACCAAGGAAGCCGACGCGATCGTCGGACAGATGGAGCGCGAGGCCGAGGCGAAGCTCGGCACCGCGCTGCCGGCGCCGGACTACTCGGTCGCGCCGCCGCCGGTCGGCCGGCGTACCGATCTGCGCGAGTTATTCACGCCGTTCTATCGCATGCGCACGCTGGTCGTGTGGTCGATCTGGGGCTTGAGCTTCTTCGTGACGCAAGCGCTCAATACCTGGCTGCCGACGATCTATCGCCGGGAGCTGCATCTCACGGTGCAGCACTCGCTCGAATTTACCCTGGCGACGCACTGCATCTCGATCGGCAGCGCGATCGCCGTCGCCTTGGCGATCGACCATGTCGGCCGCCGCAATTGGATCGGCTATGCGTTGCTGGTCGGGAGCCTCGCGCTGCTGGCGCTCGCCTGGGAAGGCGGCAAAGACCCGATCGTGCTGCTGGTCTGCGCGACGATCGCGAATTTCTGCCTCGCCTCGGTGTCGGTATCGATCTACGTCTTCACTGCCGAGCTTTATCCGACGCGGATGCGGGCGCTCGGCTGCGGCATGGGCTCGACGGTGCGCAACGTCTTCACCACGCTGAGCCCGACCTTGGTCGGGCTGATGCTGAGCAGCTACGGCCTATCGGGAGTCTTCGGGATGCTCGGCCTCGCGCCGCTGATCCCCTGCTTCATGATCTTGATGTGGGGCACCGAGACCAAAGGCCGCGTGCTCGAAGAGGTCTCGCCGTAGGTACAGCTTCCGGTATCGACCCATTTATGTTCGTCGTTCCCGCGAAAGCGGGAACCCAGGAGGTAGCGTCGTGCCGCCGCCCTGGGCCCCCGCTTTCGCGGGGGCGACGAAAATCTATTTAAACTTGGAAGTTCAAAAAAATCCGCGGCTCTTTTTAGGAGCCGCGGTCCACATTCGCCGATTTTCGAACGGATCAGGCGTGCATGCGCTCGATGTGTCCCGGCACCTTCGCGACCGCGGGCGCCGGGGCCTTGTGTGCCGCGATATCGGCCAGCATCTGCAGCTCGATGACGAAGAACGTCCCGCCATTCGGCGAGGCGATCTCGCCGACCTCGGCGCCGGCCTGAACGAACATGTAGGTGCCGACATCCTTGGTCTTGCCGCCCAGCCAAGTCTTGCCGTCGTACTCGATCGCGCCGTCGATGAGATAGCGAATCTCGGCGTCGTCCTCGCGCCGCGCCGGGATCTTGGCGCCGGGCGCGAGCCGCGTCAGCCGGATGCCCGAGCCGCCAAAAAAGCCGAGCTTTTTGTGCTCGACGCCCTCGAGCTTGCGATCGCCGATCCAGGGATGGCCTTGCGGCTTCATGACGACCGGCTTCTCGAAGCGGCCTTGCGGAAAATCGATCTTCTGGCCGGTCAAATATTCGACGCAGGCGGCGTGCGAATCCCGGTTGATCTTGTGGCCATCGGGCAGAACCTTCGTGGCGATGCCGTCTTTGAAGGTATAGCCCTCCGCCTTCAGCGCCTTGACCGCGTTGCGCAGATCGACATGGGTCAGATAGGGCAAGCCGCTAAGGCCCTGGAACTGTAAGCCCAGGCCGACGGTTGGCTCTTCCTGCATCTGCGGTCCGTAATAGACGCCTTCGGGATAGAAGCCGCATTCGCCCGGCTCGAGGAAGCCGTCCTCGATCATGCGCCGGCCCTCGAAGGCAAAGCGGTACTGGTCGAAGGTGTGGCGATGCCGCGGCGTGCCATAGCCTTTCTCGTATGAATTCCACGAGAATTCGAGCTGGACGCCGGGGACACCGGTGTCGAGCGGGAATTGCTTCACGGCCATCGCGCCCTCGCGGCCGATGCCGGCCTGGACGAGGGTCACATCGGCGACGCTCATGATGGTGACGGTCGGCTTCATGCGTATCTCCCTTGCAATTCGGACGGCGGGTTGCGGTGATGTTGCGCCCGCGCGGTGGCGCTGGCAAGCCCTCGCCGGCCCACAATGCGCCGGCTCCATCCGCTAGGGAAACAGCGGCTCCTGCTGCAGACCCGTGATTTCGGGCAGGCCAAGCATCACATTCATGTCCTGCACCGCCTGGCCCGACGCGCCTTTGACGAGGTTATCGATCGCCGAGACCAGGATTGCGCGGCCGGAGAGCCGATCCGCCCCGAGGCCGATGAGGCAGAGATTCGAGCCGCGCACATGATGCGTCGCCGGGTACTGGCCGTGCGGCAGCACATGAACGAACGCCTCGCCCGCATAGGTTTCTTCGAGTACACGCCGCAGATCGTCGATGGTCGCGTTTTTCATCCGGACATAGATGGTCGAGAGGATGCCGCGATTCATCGGCATCAGATGCGGCGTGAAGCTGATCGTGATCGGCCGGCCGGCGGCGCGCGACAGGCCTTGCTCGATCTCGGGCATGTGGCGGTGATGCGCGATGCCGTAAGCGCTGATGCCTTCCGACACTTCGGCAAAGAGGCTCGATTCCTTTGCCGCGCGGCCAGCGCCGGTGACGCCGGATTTGGCGTCGATGACGATGTCGTCGGCGTCGATGACTCCCGCTTTGACCAGAGGTATCAGCGGCAGTTGCGCGCCGGTCGGATAGCAGCCCGGCACCGCGACCAGCCGCGCCTTGGCGATGGCGGCGCGCGCCACCTCGGTCAGGCCATAGACCGCTTCGCGCTGCAGCCCGACCGCGCGATGCGCGTGACCGTACCATTGCGCATAGACATCGGGATCGGCGAGGCGGAAATCGGCCGAGAGATCGAGCACGCGCAGATGCGACGGCAGGCCCGCGATCACGTCCTGCGTCGTGCCATGCGGCAGGCAGCAGAAGACCAGATCGAGTGCCGACCAATCGACATCGGGGATGGCCACGAGATCGGGCAGATCGTGGCGCGCGAGATGCGGGAACACGGCGCCGATCCGCTTGCCGGCCTGACGGTCGGCGGTGAGCGCGCCGATCGCCACCTGGGGATGATGCGCCAAGATGCGCAGCAGCTCGGCGCCGGTATAGCCCGAAGCGCCGAGAATGCCGATGCGCGTGCGATCAGAGGTCGAAGACATGGAACCCTCCTGCCCGTAAGGAAACTGCCACCAAACGAAAAGGGCGTCCCGCAGGACGCCCTTTATAGCGAATACGCCGATGCCTGCGGGATCAGCGTTTCGAGAATTGGAAGCTGCGTCGCGCCTTGGCGCGGCCGTATTTCTTGCGCTCCACGACGCGGCTGTCGCGGGTGAGGAAGCCCTGCGCCTTGAGCTGTGGCCGAAGGCCGGGCTCGTAATTGAGCAGAGCCTTGGAGATGCCGTGGCGTACCGCGCCGGCCTGGCCCGACAGCCCGCCGCCGATCACGGTGCAGTTCACATCGAACTGCCCGAAGCGGTTGACGACCACGAAAGGCTGGTTGATCAGCATGCGCAGCACCGGCCGGGCGAAATAGATCGGGCTGTCACGGCCATTGACCGTGATCTTGCCCGTGCCCGGCTTCACCCAGACGCGCGCGACCGCGTTCTTGCGCTTGCCGGTCGCATAGGCGCGGCCTTGCGGATCGAGCTTCGGCTTGAGGTCGCTCTGCGCGGTCGCCGTGGGAGCGGCGCCCTGCGTATGACGAAGCTGCACGTTCTGCTGCGCGTTCTGTAGCGCTTCGCGCAAGCCACCGAGATTTTGTTGCGGCTGGTCGGCCATGCTCAGGCCCTCTTCCTCTTATTCTTGGGATTCATCGCGGCGACGTCGAGCGTCACCGGCTGCTGCGCCTCATGCGGATGCTCGGCCCCGGCATAGACCTTGAGATGGCCCATGACGCGCCGGCCCAGCGGACCGCGCGGCACCATGCGCTCGACCGCCTTCTCGATCACGCGCTCGGGATGCTTGCCCGAGAGGATCGCGCCTTTGCTGCGGTCTTTGATGCCGCCGGGATAGCCGGTATGCCAGTGGAACATGCTGTCGCGGCGCTTGTTGCCGGTGAGCGCGACCTTCTCGGCATTGACAACGACGACGTGATCGCCGCAATCCATGTTCGGCGTGTAGGTGGTCTTGTGCTTGCCGCGCAGCCGGTCGGCGATCAGCGCGGCGAGCCGGCCGAGAATCACCCCGTCGGCGTCGATCAGCAGCCATTTCTTCTCGATCGTGGCAGGCGTCGCGTTGTAGGTCTTCATCGCATCCTCAGGATAAGGCCGCGCAGTATGCCATCCGATCCGCCGGCGTCAAGCGATAACCCGATAAAATAGGGCTTTTATCGATAGGGTATTATAATACCACAAGCGCAGTCGTGCCGCCGGCAAGCCGGGCGGTTTCGAGAATGAGCCTTCGGTGCTATGCCATTGGTCGATCGAGGAGGCGGCGATGAGCGATGAAGCCTTGGTGTTGCGGCAGGATCGCGACGGCGTCACAACGCTGACGCTCAACCGCCCGCAAGCGCGCAACGCGCTGTCGGTTGCCTTGATGGCGGCGTTGCAGGAGGCGCTCGACGCGATCGCCGGCGATGCGGCGGCGCGCGTCATCGTGCTCGCGGGCGCGGGCCCCGCTTTTTGCGCCGGGCACGATCTCAAGGAGCTGCGCGCCCATCCCGGCCGGCCATCCTACGACGCCGTATTCCGCCAATGCGCGCGGCTGATGACTAGCATCGTCAAGCTGCCCAAGCCGGTGATCGCGCGCGTCCACGGCGTCGCGACTGCGGCGGGCTGCCAGCTCGCGGCGTCCTGCGATCTCGCGGTCGCTGCCGCCGATGCGCGCTTTGCGACGCCCGGCGTCAACATCGGCCTCTTCTGCTCGACGCCGATGGTGGCGTTGTCGCGCGCGATCGGGCGCAAGTCGGCGATGGAGATGCTGCTGACCGGCGCGATGATCGATGCCAGCCAAGCGCGGGAATGGGGCCTGGTCAATCGCGTGGTGCCCGCAGCGAGCCTCGATGACGCGACGGCGTCGCTTGCCGCGGAGATTGCGGCGAAATCGCCGCTTACCCTCGCGATCGGCAAGGAGGCATTCTATGCGCAGGCCGAGCTCGGCCTCGACGCGGCTTACGCCTATGCCGGCGAGGCGATGACGCGCAACATGCTCGCGCGCGACGCCGAGGAAGGCATCGACGCGTTTCTCGGCAAGCGTAAGCCGGTCTGGGAGGGACGATGAACCACGATCGCTACAGCGACGACTATCTGCGCGGCATTTTCGCGCGCGTGAAGACGATCGCCCTGGTCGGCGCGAGCCCGCGCCCCGACCGGCCGAGCTATCGCGTGATGCGCTTTCTTCAGGGCAAGGGCTTCCGCGTCGTTCCGGTCAATCCGCAAATCACCGGTACGATCATCCACGGCGAGAAAGTCGTCGCCGCGCTGGCAGACATTGTCGAGCCGATCGATATGGTCGATATCTTCCGCCGCTCGGCGCTGGCAGCGCCCGCGGTCGACGAGGCGATCGCGGCGCACGCCAAGATTGTCTGGATGCAGCTCGACGTGCGCGACGATAAGGCCGCGATTAAGGCCGAAGCCGCCGGTCTCGATGTCGTGATGAATCGCTGTCCCGCGATCGAGATGCCGCGGCTCGGGCTGTGAGTTAAGCCCGCCTGACCGCGACCACGGCGTTGTGGCCGCCGAAGGCGAAGGAATTCGAAATCGCCACGTTGATGTGCCCGCTGCGCGCCTCGTTCGGCACGTAGTCGAGATCGCATTGCGGATCGACCCCGGCGAAATTGGCGGTCGGCGGAATGAAGCCGCCGCGCATCGCCGCGATCGTCGCCGCCAATTCGATCGCGCCGGCCGCGCCGAGCGTGTGGCCGTGCATCGATTTGGTCGACGACACGGCGAGCTTCTTTGCGTGATCGCCGAACACCTTGTGGAGCGCGTTGGTCTCGGTGACGTCGTTGGCGGCGGTGCCGGTGCCGTGCGCGTTGACGTAATCGACCTCCGCGGGCGCGAGGCTGGCATCTTGCAGGCAGGCGGCGATCGCGCCGGCCGCGCCGTCAAGCGCCGGCATGACGATGTCGCTCGCGTCCGAGGTCGAGCCGAAGCCGATGATCTCGGCGAGGATTTCGGCGCCGCGCGCCAGCGCGCGCTCGCGCGTCTCGAGCACCAGCACCGCGGCGCCTTCGCCCAATACCATGCCTTTGCGGCCGGCCGAGAAGGGCCGGCAGGTGTCGGGCGCCATCACCCGCAACGCTTCCCAACCGCGGATCGTGCCAAAGGTGAAGACCGCCTCGGTGCCGCCGGTCACGGCGGCCTCGACCATTCCCGACCGCACCATCTGGAAGGCGACGCCGATCGCATGATTGGCCGAGGAGCATGCGCTCGCGATCACGAAGGAGGGGCCGGTGATGCCGTGCTCCATCGTGATGTGGCAGCACGGCGCGTTGATCATCAGCTTCGGGATCGTCAGCGGATGGCAGCGCTTGAGGCCTTGCAAGTATAGCCGCTGATAGTTCTCGTCCTGCGTCGTCTGCCCGCCGACCCCCGAGCCGATGATCGTGGCGCTGCGCGCGCCGAGCCCGGCGCGGAAATCGAGCCCGCTTTGCCGGATCGCCTCGCGCGCCGCGACCAGCGCCAATTGGGTGCAGCGGTCGTAGAGCGGGAGCTTGTTGCTGTCGAAATAGGCGGCGGGATCGAAATCCAAGACCTGGGCGCCGATCTTGGTGATCAAGCCATCGGTCTCGAAGATGCTGATCGGTCCGATCGCGCTTTTGCCAGCCCGCAGCGCGGCGGAAAATTCCGTCGCGTTCTTGCCGAGCGAGGCACACACGCCGAGCCCGGTGACGACCACGCGATTCATCGGCTGCTCATGCGCGGCGCAATCCGCGCGGCGATGCGCTCAAGCCGCCGAGCCCTTTTGTTCGGCGACGAGCTTGGCGACGGCGTCGATCACATCGCCGGCGGTGGTGAAATTGATGCCGGCGGTGGTCGCCTCATTGGCGTTGTAGGGAATCTCGATGTTGAATTTCTCTTCGAGCGAAAAGATCAGCTCGATCGTGTCGAGCGATTCGAGGTTGAGATCGGCCAATTCGGTCTCGCGCGCGACCTTCGCCGGCTCGACTTTCGCCTGCTTCGCGATCACTTCGAGAACGTCGGTCGCAACATCCGCCATATCAGGGTCTTTCCTACCGGCCCGCGCGGGGCTCCGCATAGCACAGAAGCGGCGCCCGCAACACTGTTATAGCAGGTGGTTCCGCCGCTGCGGCAAGCGCGGCGCGCGCCCTAAATCTCGTCCAGCAGCTTCTTGGGATCGCCGCCGGTCTCGCGCACGACCCATTCGAGGAATTCGCGATTGCCCTCGACCACCGGCAGCGCCTCGATGCACGGGCAATCATAGGAATGCAGCGCCTTGGCGCGCGCGATCAGGGTCTCGAGCTTCTGCTCGGTGGTCTTGAGGATCAGCACCGCCTCGCTCGCCTCTTCGAGCTTGCCGTGCCAGCGGAAGATCGAGGTCGCGCCCGGCAGGATATTGGCGCAGGCGGCGAGCTGCTCCTCGACCAGCTTGCGGCCGATGGCCTTGGCCTCGTCGGCATCGGAGGCCGTAACATAGACGAACATCACCGGCATGCTTGCTCCTCCTGCCTCGGCCTCCCGCGACTCGACATGCTTGGCGGCGAGGCACGATGGGTTTAGCATGGCTCGGTCGAGGGGACTCGCATGAACCTTGTGGCCGAAGCAAAGCGCCATTCGCCGACCCCGATCCAGCGCGTCTGGTTGCAGCGCGGCCTGGATCAGCCTGGAGGCAAGCTCCCGTTGTTCGACGAATTCGGCCAGCATATCGATCCGCGGACGGTGCGCGCCTGCGTCGAGCAAGGCTGGGCCGAGCCGTGGTATCCCAACCCGTTGAAACCCGATTGGCTGGTCTGCAAGCTGACCAGCCGCGGCCGCGCCGTCGCCGGACGCTCAGCCCCGCGCCCAGTTCATTCAAAAGAATAGATATGTTATATATCTATCTGTTTTAGATATTTTATTTCTGAACTGAATTGCGCACGCCCAGGCCTTGGGGGAGCGCCCAGGCCCACAACATGGTCGCGAGCGCCAAGACGACATTGATCTCGTAAATATGATGCAGGGCGCCGGAGAACGCGTCCAATAGCGGCGTCAGCTCGCCAGGGCTCAAGCGCGCGCGCAAGCTCGGATCGAGGATTCGGCTGGCGAGGTCGCCCCCGCCGCTGATCCGGCCGGAGAGCGCGGCGTTGACGAGCCCGCCGAAGATCGCCGTGCCGATCGACTGGCCGACGATCCGGGCGTAATTGAAGCTCGAGGTCACCATGCCGCGCTGGTGCCAATCGACGCTCGACTGGATGCCGACGAAAAATCCCATATTGGTGAGGCCCATGCCGAGCCCCATCACGAAGGCGCTGGCGATCGCCCAATAAGCCCCGAGCGCCGGGCTGAGCAGCGCCATCATCACCGCGCCGGCCACCAGCACGACCGAGCCGAGGCTCGACGATTTGCGGAACGAGATCCGCAGCAGCGCGCGGCCGGCGATGAACCCGCCGGTCGGCCAGGCAAACGACATCGCGGTCAGCGCCAGCCCCGCGAACATCGCGCTTTGCCCGATCACGCCCTGCACGAAGGCCGGCAGAAACGCCGTCACCGCCATCTGCATGCCGCCGATCGAGGCGCTAGCGCAGTTGCCGAGGACCACCATGCGATTGCGCCAGATCTCGAGCGGCAGGAGCGGCTCGCGCGCGCGCCGCTCCTGAATCAGCAGCAGCACGAACGCGATCGCGGCACCCGCCAGCAGCAGCACGATCATGCCGGCGGACAGCGCGGCGGCACGCGTCAGTGCGTACATCAGCAGAAAGGTCGCGAGCGCCATCAGCAGCGAGCCGAGATAATCGATCTCGTGCGAGCGCAGCTCGAGATGCTCGCGAAAGGTCGCCTCGAGCATCACGACGATCAGCGCGCAGAGCGGCAGATTGACCCAGAACACCCAGGGCCAGGTCCAGTGCGCGACGATGAAGGCGCCGAAGATCGGCCCGACCAGCGCCGAGGTGGCAAAGGTGCTGGAGATATAGCCCTGAACCTTGGCGCGCTCGGCCGGCGGGTAGAGATCGCTGACCATAGTCTGCGATACGGTTGCGAGCGAGCCGCCGCCCAGCCCCTGCACCACGCGGAACGTGATCAGCGAGGTCATGTTCCAGGCGAAGCCGCACAACAGCGAGCCGATCACGAAAAACACCAGCCCGATATAGAGGATGCGCTTGCGGCCGTAGAAATCGCACAAGCGGCCGTAGATCGGCACCGTGACCCCTTGGGTCAACAGATAGGCGGTGAAGACCCAACTGAAGAGAGCGAAATCGCCGAGCGCGCCGACAATGGTCGGCATCGCGGTCGCGACGATCGTGACCTCGATCGCCGAGACGAAGCTCACCACCATCGCGGCGACGAAAATCCAGCGCCGTCTTGCAGGGGAAATCGGCTCGGGCAAGCTCTTCTCGGTCGGCCGGTCGGGTGGAAAGAGTCGGGTGGAAGATGGTCGGGCAGGCGAGATTCGAACTCGCGACCCTCAGCACCCCATGCTGATGCGCTACCAGGCTGCGCTACTGCCCGCCCGATCGCCACGGACTATAGGGGCCAAGCGCGAGGGTTGCAACGCATCTAGCTTAAATCTTCCGGAGCTTTAAGAAGCGGTGCCGGCCCGCGTTTCGGCGACGAAGCGCTCGGTGGTTTCGTCGATGGCGCGGTCGACCCGGCCGCGGGTCTGGTGAAGATAGAGCGAGTGGCGGCCGCGCTGCGTCGAAGGACCCGGCGGGGGCTCCATCTGGTAGCGGACGTCGCGCCGATGATCCGCGAGCAGCAGCGCCGGATCGTAGACGCTGTTGAACTTCCAGAGGCTGGCGAGGAAATTGGTCTGCCTCTTCACCAGCAGCGCGCCAGCAAGGCCGAGCATGCCGCGCAGCGCCTGCCAGCCGAGATGCTTGCGATTGAGCACCTGCTGGGTGCGCACGAGCTCGGCATAGAATTCCGGCAGCGGCAGCCGCGTCGGCAGCACGCAATGCTGGATATCGAACAGCCGATAATCGCGGGTCTGCAACGGCCGCGTCTCGGTTTGCCAGATTTCCGTGCCGGGATAGGGCGTGTTGACGCTGAGATTGACGATCTCCGGTACCTCGAGGCACCAGGCGCGGATCGCCGCGAAGCGATCGTAGTCCCAATCGGGATCGACGATGAGATTGATCGCGACGTTGACGCCGAGCGAGCGCGCGAATTCGAGCGCCGCGAAATTCTGCCCCAAGGGAAGCCGTTTGCGATAGGCCTTGAGGCCGGCTTCGTCGAGCGCTTCGAGGCCGAGAAAGATGTATTCGAGGCCGAGTTTGCGCCAGTAGCGAAAGACCTCTTTGTTGCGCAACAGCACATCGCCGCGGGTCTCGAGGTAATATTGCTTCTTGATCCCGTTGCGGGCAATGGCGTCGCCGACCGCGAAGCCATGCCGGTCCTGGATGAAGGCGACATCGTCGACGATGAATGCGCCCGGCGCTTCGATCGCGCGAAGGTCCTCGACGATGCGCTCGGGCGCGCGCAGCCGATAGGATCGGCCATAGAATGTCCAAGCGCTGCAGAACGTGCAATCCCACGGGCAGCCGCGCGAGAACTCGATCGAGGCGCAAGGGTCGAGCGGTCCGAGAAAATATTTCCGGCGATGGCGCACGAGATCGCGCGCGGGATCGAGATCGTCGAGACTGTCGGCCAGGCGCGGCGGCGGTCCCTCACCCGCCAAGGTTACCGCACCCGGCACCGACGTAATCTTGCCGCGCTCGCTGGCGAGCGCTTCCAGCAACGGCGGCAGGCCCGCCTCGCCCTCGCCTTTCAGCACGCAATCGATCGCGCCCTCGGCGTGCCGCAAGATCGCGCCCGCGGTGAACGACGCGCTGTGGCCGCCGACCAGTACGAAGCATTCGGGCAGCAAGCTTTTCGCCAGTTTCGCCAGATCGATGATCTCGGGCAAATTGGCGAGATAATTTCCCGAGAACGCGACGATGTCCGGTCGCCATGCCGCCATCGTGCGGGCGAAGCGCGCGGGCGTGTCGGTTTGCAGGTCCATCAGCCGGACTTCGTGGCCGCGCTCGCGCGCACAAGCCGCCACCAGCTCGAGCCCCAACGGCTCGAGCCGGAGAAACACCTTCGAATACATCAACGCGCTGGGATGGACCGCGAAGAACTTCATTGGCTGCCAGGTCAGGGGCGCTTTGCTCCATAAACCTGCAGCGATCCGATTGTTCCGGTTACAGCTTTGTTAGCCGCGTGGGGCTTTCTTCAGAAGATCGCGCAGCGCCACCAGCTCGGCGCGGATCTGCAGCAGCTCGGCGCGCAGATTTTCGGATTTGACGACGCGCGGCGCGGCCGCGGCCGGCGGCGGCGCACGCGGCGGCTCGTCGGATTTGAGCGCGCCTTCGCGCAATAGCTTTTGCACGCCTTTGATGGTGTAGCCCTGATCGTAAAGGCAATTGCGGATGCGGCGCAGCAGTACCACGTCATCCGGGCGGTAATAGCGCCGGCCGCCGGCGCGCTTCAGCGGCTTGACCTGCGGAAATTTCGATTCCCAAAAGCGCAACACATGCTGCGGCACTTCGAGCTCGTCGGCCACTTCGCTGATGGTGCGGAACGCATCGGCGGATTTCGGCGCGCGGCGCGCCGGACGTTGCGATGCGGAATCGAAGAGATCGGGTGCCCGACCGGTCATGTCGCCCCTGAAATTTTGCTCAAGGCGGCGTTGATGTGATCCTTCAGGACATGCGAGGCGCGGAATACCAGGACACGCCGCGGGTTGATCGGAACTTCCTGACCGGTCTTCGGATTGCGGCCGATGCGTCGGCCTTTCTTGCGCACCGCAAAGCTGCCGAAGGACGAGATCTTGACCATCTCGCCGCGCGCCAGGGCCTCGGATATCTCGTTGAGGACGGTCTCGACGAGTTCAGCCGACTCGTTGCGCGACAATCCGACCTCCTGATATACGGCCTCGCTGAGCTGAGCCCGCGTAACCGTCTGCCCCGCCATGCACCGCCTCCCCCTTTGTGCAAAACCTTAAACCGAGGCGGGAAAATTTGCAAATACAGATGCTTGTGCGTGTTTGTTGAGCGGAGCGCCCATTACCAGCGCACCAGACCCGCGCCCCAGGTGAGACCGCCCCCCATAGCTTCGAGCAAAATCAGTTGTCCGGGCCGGATTCGGCCATCGCTGGCGGCTTCGGCCAATGCCAGCGGCACCGAAGCGGCCGAGGTATTGGCGTGGCGGTCGATGGTCACGACCACCTTGTCGCCGGAAAGGCCGAGCTTTTTTCCCATTGCGTCGATGATGCGGCGATTCGCCTGGTGCGGCACCAGCCAGTCGACGTCGCCGGCCTGCAAGCCATTGGCCGCGAGCGCCTCGTCGACCACCTCGGCGAGGCGCCGCACCGCGTGCTTGAACACTTCTTTGCCCTCCATGCGCAGCAGTCCCGAGGTGCCGGTGCTGGAGACGCCGCCATCGACATAAAGCAGATCGTAGCCGCTGCCGTCGCTGTGCAGATGGGTCGAGAGCACGCCGCGCTCCAAGGCGCTGCCATTGGACGGCACGCCGCGCAGGACCAGCGCCCCGGCGCCGTCGCCGAACAGCACGCAAGTGCCGCGATCCTGCCAGTCGAGGATGCGCGAGAAGGTCTCGGCGCCGATCACCAGCGCGGTCTTGGCCTGGCCCGCGCGCACGAAATTGTCGGCGGTCGCGAGCGCGTAGATGAAGCCGGTGCACACCGCCTGCACGTCGAACGCGGCGCCGCGCTTGATGCCGAGCCGCGCCTGCACCCGCGCGGCGGTTGCGGGAAAGGTGTTGTCGGGCGTCGAGGTCGCAAGGACGATGAGATCGATTTCCTCGGGCGCGATCTGCGCCGCCGCCAGCGCCGCGCGCGCGGCATGGACCGCGAGGTCCGACGTGCGCTCGCCCGGTGCGGCAATGTGACGCCGGCGAATGCCGGTCCGCTGCACGATCCACTCGTCCGAGGTGTCGAGCGTCTTGGCGAGATCGGCATTGGTGACGATCCGCTCGGGCAGATAGCCGCCGCAGCCGAATATCTGCGCGCGGAACGCCATGTTAGAGCGCTGCCGTCTGCGGTTTTTCCGGCATATCGACGACCGCGCTCATGCGCGCGACATCGTCGCGAATCTTGTCGAGGAAACCGTTGATGCACATATCGGCGCCGACCGCGATGGCACTGGCAAAGCCGAGCGCATCGGTGCCGCCGTGGCTTTTCACCGCGATGCCATCGAGGCCGAGGAAAACCGCGCCGTTGTAGCGCCGGACGTCGAGCCGCTCGCGCAGCTTCTGGAGCGCCGGCTTGGCGAACAGGTAGCCGATCTTCGCCAGCGCCGAGCTGGCAAAGGCCGCGCGCACGAATTCGAGAAACAGTTTTGCCGTGCCTTCGGCGGTCTTCAGCGCGACATTGCCGGTGAAGCCGTCGGTCACGATGACATCGACCGTTCCAGCACCGATGCCGTCGCCTTCGACATAGCCCTGGAAATTGATCGGCGAGCCGGGCGCGCGCAGCCGCAGCGCGGCGCCGCGAACCGCGTCGTTGCCTTTCAGATCCTCCGAGCCGATATTGAGCAGCGCGACCGAGGGCCGCGCGAGACCGAGCACGGTGCGCGCAAACACCTCGCCCATCAAGGCGAACTGCACCAGGTTCTCGGCATCGCATTCGACATTGGCGCCGAGGTCGAGCATCACGCTCTCGCCGCGCCGGGTCGGGAAGAAGCCCGCGATCGCCGGGCGGTCGATGCCCGGCAAAGTCTTCAGCGCGAATTTCGCCATCGCCATCAGCGCGCCGGTGTTGCCCGCCGAGACCGCGCATTGCGCCTCGCCGGCGGCGACCGCGTCGAGCGCGAGGCGCATCGAGGACTGCCGCCCGCTGCGCAAGGCGGTCGAGGGCTTGGCGTCGCCGGTGACGAAATCGTCGGTGTGCCGGATGGTCGAGCAGGCCGCGAGCACGGGGAGCTTTTCCAGAACGGGCGCGATCCGGCTTGCCACGCCGAACATCAAGAACTCGATATTGGGAAAACGCTCTCGGGCGATCGCCGCGCCCTTCACCACCATGTCGGGGCCGAGATCGCCGCCCATGGCATCGAGTGCGACGACAAGGCGGTCGCTCAAGCGCCCGGGCCCCCTTACAAGCGGCGGATCAAGCGGTTTCGGCCGCGACCGCCAGAACCTCGCGCTCGCCGTAATGGCCGCAAGCCTTGCAGACATGGTGCGGGCGCTTCATTTCACCGCAATTCGAGCATTCGACATAGCTCGCCGCTGCCAAATGGTCGTGGGCCCGGCGCATGTTGCGACGGGATTTGCTGGTTTTCTTCTTTGGCACGGCCATGATCGTGATCCTTTAACGTTCCAAGCCCGGAGCCAGCCGGGGGAAGAGAAACTAAGTAGCCAAAATCCGGCCTGCTGGCAACCGGATTGCCGGCCGCGGTCAGGCCTTGCCCGGCGCGCGCAGCTTGGCCAGCGCGGCGAAGGGCGATGCCCGCGGCGGGTCGTCGCCGACACTTGCCGCGCCCTCGGCCGCGACGCCGGGCACGCGGGGAAACGGATCGATCACCAGCGAGAGCTGTTGGGCGACCGCTTCGCCGATATCGATCGCGCCGTCGTCGAGCGGCTCGACCGGCTCGGAATCGCCATCCAGCACGATCTCGCCCTCTTGCTCGGCCGGGCCATAGGTCAGCGTAAAGCTTTCCGCGAGGCGGCACGCGACCGGCACCTGAGTCACGGTACAGGCCTGGACCAGCTCGGCCGCGAATTCCGCTTCCAGACGGTAATAGCCCCCCGCCATCGGCGTGAGCCTGACCTTGGCTTCGAGCCGATCGAGCGCCAACAAATCGAACCGTTGCGCGAGGCCGGCGCGCTCCCCCGGCTTGGCCGCGATTGCGTGATCCTCGCCGCCCGCCGCCAGGCGCGTCCCGTCGATACGCCGCGAGAATTCTGGAGTATCTTTCATAATCAGTTCGTTATAGGTTCGAATTTCACGTTGTCGGAGAACAGATTCTCGGCCGGCTGCTGGGCCAGCGCCGCCGCCTGGGCGCGCGCATAGCGCAGCATGGCCGCCACCGCTTCCGGCCGCGGCTGGACCGTGCCGTAGAGATTGCGCCGCAACGCATCGCCGAGCGTCGCGTCATCGGCCGCAAGCCCGTCCTGATAGGCGCGGATGCGGCCGTAAAAACCCTTGGCCATCTCTTTGACCCGCCGGCCGACGCCGATGTCGCTCGCGCCCATCTCGCGCAAGCCGCGGTCGAGATCGGCGAACATCGCATCGAACAGCGCCTGCGCGAAGTCCGAGGTCACCTCGTGTTCGGCTTTGAGGCGATTGAGCACCAGGAACATATGCAAGGCGATCATCTCGAAGCGCCCGTCGAGTGTGTCGGGCACATCGAAGCGCAGGAAGAATTCCGGCGCGCGCGCACGCTCGACGATCGAGGCGTAGGCGGCATGCGCCTTGGCGCGGTGGCGGTTGCGGCGGAAGAGCGAGCTGAGCGGCATGGCGGGCGGTTCATTACAAAATAAGCGCGGCCGGCGCGAGGATTGACAGCGGTCGCCGGGCGCGGGCATGTTCGCGCCATGATAGATCGGCATTTGCGACGGCGATACCAGGTCCTACGGCCGCTGGCGTTTGGCCTCGTCCTGACCACGCTGGCGGGCTGCAGCCTCCCGGTCTACGACCGCGGCAATCTGCCAAAGGCCGACCGCCTGGCGCAGGTGAAGCCGGGCGTCACCGACAAGGCTTCGGTCAAGAGCCTCTTGGGAACGCCCTCGAGTGTTGCGACCTTCGACGGCGATACCTGGTACTACATCAGCCGCAAGGAAAAGCAGATCGCCTTCCTGCGACCCGAGTTGCTCGACCAGGAG
>DATLUE010000127.1:0-4989 GCA_035533255.1 Allostellaceae bacterium
CTTGCCCGCAACTGGAGTGGGCGGTGCCTGAGGTCGTCGAAATGCTCGGCGCCGACGCGCTGACGGTCGAAGCTGCGCGTCGCAGCGCACCCCCCGCGTGGCGTGTGACGCTGTCTGACTACGTGACGCTGACCAAGCCGCGGATCATGTCGCTGCTGGTGCTCACCGCGGTCTGCGCGATGATCGCTGCCGACGGTGGCTCGCCCCCGACGCTGGGGCTGGCGGCACTCGTGATCGGGGGGGCGCTTGCGTTCGGCGGCGCGAGCGCGCTCAACCACGTGCTCGACCGCGATATCGACCAGTTGATGGGACCGCGCACCGCGTCGCGCCCGGTCGCCGCGGGGAGGATCACCCCGCGCCGAGCGGTCGCGTTTGGATTTGCCCTGGCCGCGCTCTCGTTCGCTGTCCTGACGGCGTTCGACAACGTCCTGGCCGCATTGCTGTCGCTCAGCGGCGGGGCGTTCTACGTGGTCGTCTATACCCTCTGGCTCAAGCGCTCAACGGCTCAGAACATCGTCATCGGCGGCGCCGCCGGCGCGTTTCCGCCGCTGGTCGGCTGGGCGGCGGCCACCGGACAGATCGGCCTGCCGGCGCTGGCGCTGTTCGCGCTGATCTTCTTCTGGACGCCGCCGCATTTCTGGGCGCTGTCGCTCTACCGCGCCGGCGATTATGCCAAGGCCGGCGTGCCGATGCTGCCGGTGGTGGCGGGCGCGCGCGAGACCAAGAAGCAGATGCTGCTCTATACCGTGGCGCTCTGGCCGGTGGCGCTGGCGCCGACCTTCCTCGGCGTGGCGAGCTGGTTCTACGGCGCGCCGGCGCTGGCCTTGTCGGTGGGCTTCACGGTCTGCGCCCTGCGCGTGATGCGCGATCCGGGCACGCGCGCCGCCCGGCAGATGTTCGGTTTCTCGCTGCTCTATCTTTTCCTGCTGTTTGCGCTTCTGGTGGCCGATCGCGCGCTCGGCTTCACGGTGGGATCGTGAGCGGGAGCGCGGCGATGGATCAGCGCGACAAGCAATTGCGCGGCAAGAATCTGGCGCTGCTCGGCATCCTGGTCGCGCTCGCGGCGCTGCTCTTTGTCGTCACCATCGTGCGGCTGGAGATGTTGCGATGATCGACGTCCATCCCGGCAAGACCAAGATCCTCCAGGGCGACGACGACAAGCCCAGGCCCTTCGCGGCGCTCTCTGCGCCACCCTCCGTCAATTGAGCCTCGAGAGTAAGCGATGACCATCGAGCCCGAGCATTTCGATTATCACGGCCACCACCACCCCTATCACCTCGTCGATCCGAGCATGTGGCCGATCCTGGGCGCGCTCTCGGCCGGCATTCTGACCGGCGGCACGGTGTGGTGGATGCATGGCGGCCAGGCCTGGGTCATGGCGCTGGGTTTTCTCGGCATCCTCGCGATCATGTTCGTGTGGTGGCGCGACATCATCCGCGAGGCGGTCTATGGGGGCTTCCATAATCCGGTGGTGCAGATCGGGATGCGTTTCGGCATGGCGCTGTTCATCGCCTCCGAGGTGATGTTTTTCTCGGCGTTCTTCTGGGCCTATTTCAGCGCCGCGCTTTACCCGACCGCGGCGATGGGCGGGATCTGGCCGCCCAAAGGCATCCATCCCTTCGATCCGTTCGAATTGCCGTTCCTCAACACGCTGATCCTCCTGACCTCGGGCACGACCGTCACCTGGGCGCATCATTCGCTGCTCGAGGGCAATCGCAAGGGGCTGATCCAGGGCCTCGCGCTCACGGTCATCCTCGGCCTTAGCTTCACCGCCTGCCAGGCCTGGGAATACACCCACGCGGCATTCGGCTTCACCCAGGGCATGTATCCCTCGACCTTCTTCATGGCGACCGGCTTTCACGGCGCGCATGTCATCATCGGCACGACCTTCCTCGCCGTCTGCCTTTATCGCTCGATCAAGGGGCAGTTCCGGCCCGACCACCATTTCGGCCTGGAGGCCGCGGCGTGGTATTGGCATTTTGTCGACGTCGTTTGGCTGTTCCTGTTCGTCTGCATTTACTGGTGGGGCAGCGCCGGCGCCGCGGTCGGCGGTTGACGGCGCGTTTTCAAGCGGCGGGATCGTCGGTTCGCCGCAGCAAATGCGGTTAGCGAGACGATCATGAGCGGGGCGGACTCTTATCCGCCGGTCTCGGTACTTGCGGTCGCGCTTGCGTGCCGGTGCCCGCGTTGCGGCAAGGGCCAGCTCTACGCCGGCTTGCTCACCGTCGCGCCGCGCTGCGCCGCCTGCGGGCTCGATCTCGCGGCGCAGGATTCGGGCGACGGCCCCGCGGTTTTCGTGGTGCTGATCCTCGGCGCGATCGTGGTCGGGCTGGCGCTCTGGGTCGAGGCCGAATTCGCGCCGCCTTTCTGGGTGCATATCGTGTTGTGGACGCCGGTGATCATCGGCGGCGCGATCGCGCTGCTGCGGTGGATGAAGGCCTGGCTCATCGCGATGCAGTACCGCCATCGCCTGCTGGGCGGTGACTAAGGATTTGTCACGCCGCTCGCTGTTGTGGCCGACCCTGTGGTCGGCGCTCGGCTTCGTACTGCTGCTGGGCCTCGGGACCTGGCAGGTGCAGCGGCTGTCGTGGAAGGAAGGGCTGATCGCCGAGCGCAATGCGTCGCTCGCCGCGGCCCCGGTCGCGCTGCCGGCCGATCTCGCCGCCGCCCGCGCGCTCGAATTCCACCCGGTGCGCGCCGATGGCGAATTCCTTAACGACCACGAGCTTTATCTCAACGCGCAGGAACTGCGCGGCGATCAGGGCTTTCATGTCATTACCCCGTTCCGCCTCGCCGATGGCCGCATGCTGCTGGTCGATCGCGGCTTCGTGCCGACCGATCATGAACGGCCGGACACCCGCCGCGCGGGCGAGATCGCCGGGCCGACCACCGTGACCGGCCTGCTGCGCCTGCCGGAACCGTCGGGCTGGTTCACCCCCGCCAACGAGCCGGCGAAGAATTCCTGGTTCTCGGTCGACCTGCCGGCGATGGCGCGGGCCGCCGGAATCGGCGACGCGCTGCCCTTCTATATCGATGCCGGTAAGACGCCCAATCCCGGCGGCCTGCCGCAAGGCGGGCAGACGATCACCGATCTGCCCAACAACCATCTCCAATATGCGATCACCTGGTATGCCTTGGCGGTGGCGCTGATCGTCGTCTATATCCGCTTCGCCAGCCGCCGGCTCAGGAACGCCTCATGACCGCCCCTTCTTCAACAGCCAGCCCCTACAGCACGCTTGAAGCCCGCTTCCGCCGCCTCGGCGCGCTCGGCGAGGCGCAGGCGGTGCTGCATTGGGACATGGCGACGCAGATGCCCGAGGGCGGCGCCGAGGCGCGCGCCGAGCAGCTCGCGACCCTGAAGCTCGTCCGCCACGATTTGCTGGCCGATGCGGCGCTGCCCGATCTCCTCGCGGGCGCCGAGGCGCAGAACGACCTCGATCCATGGCAGCGCGCCAATCTCGGCGAGATGCGGCGCGGCTGGCTGCACGCGACCGCGGTGCCGGCCGATCTGGTCGAGGCGTCGTCGAAGGCCGGCTCGGCCTGCGAGATGGTGTGGCGCGCGGCGCGGCCGGCCAATGACTTTGCACGCGTGCTGCCGGCGCTGCAGCGGGTGCTCGATCTGACACGCGAAATCGCCGCCGCCAAGGCGGCAAAGCTCGGTGTAAGCCCCTATGACGCGCTGCTGGATCAGTACGAGCCTGGCGGCAGCAGCGCGGCGATCGATCGCGTGTTCGCGCCGTTCGCCGCGCGCTTGCCGGCGCTGATCGACGACGCGCTCGCCGACCAAGCACGCCGGCCCGTGCCGGCAACGCCCGAAGGCCCGTTCCCGATCGCCTTGCAGCGCGAGGCCGGCGTCAAGCTGATGGAGCGCATCGGCTTCGACTTCGATCACGGCCGGCTCGATATCAGCCTCCATCCGTTCTGCGGCGGCACGCCCGACGACGTGCGCATCACGACGCGCTACGAGGAAGATGATTTCCGCCGCGCGCTGATGGGCGTGCTGCACGAGACCGGCCACGCGATGTACGAGCGCGGCCTGCCCGAGGCGTGGCGGCGCCAGCCGGTCGGGCGCGCGCGCGGCATGAGTCTTCATGAAAGCCAGTCGCTGCTGATCGAGATGCAGGTGTGCCGCTCGCGCGCGTTCCAGATCTTTTCTGCGCCGATCCTGCGCGAAGTCTTCGGCGCCAGCGGTCCGGCCTGGGAGACCGACAATCTCTATCGTCTCGGCACCCGGGTCGAGCGCAGCTTCATTCGCGTCGATGCCGACGAGGTGACCTATCCGGCGCATGTCATCTTGCGCTACCGGCTCGAGAAGGAATTGCTGGCGGGCGATCTCGCCCTGAAAGACCTACCGCAAGCCTGGAATGACGGGATGCGGACGCTCTTGGGCATCGTCCCGCCCGACGATCGCCAGGGCTGCCTTCAGGACATCCACTGGTATGACGGCGCCTTCGGCTATTTCCCGACCTACACCCTCGGTGCGATGACCGCGGCGCAGCTCTTCGATGCCGCAACGCGCGCCGATCCGGGTATTTTGCCCGGCATTGAAACGGGCGATTTCGCGCCGCTGATGGCGTGGCTGCGCGCGCATGTCCACGGCAAGGCGTCGCGCTTCTCCACATCGGAGATCATCGCCCAGGCGACCGGCAAGCCGCTCGATCCCGCGATTTTCGAGCGCCATTTGCGGGCGCGCTATGTCGCGGCAAGGGTGTAATGCGGCTCAGGAGCGGGCATCCAGTTGCAGCCCTGGGTCCCCGCTCCTGAGCCTGGCGAAGGGCGCGGGCATGACGATGAAGGTTGGTAATTGGTCGGATTTCGCTTCTGCTCAAATCGATCTAATCTGAGCCACAGAAACCGGAGGCGCGCATGGCCCTATTCGTTCTTATCGCCGAGCTGCAAGTGAAGCCCGAGAATGTCGAGGCGTTCATCCCGCTGATCCTCGCCAATGCCAATACCTCGGTGCATAGCGAGCGCGGCTGCCTGCAATTC
>DATLUE010000128.1:0-6826 GCA_035533255.1 Allostellaceae bacterium
GAAATAGAAATTGCCGTCGGCCGGATTCCACAAATCGGCTTCGAGCCCGTCGGTCGCATTTTTGAGGGTATAGCTGGCGATGAGCTTATGCTTCGTGGTCGAGACGAAGGCCGCAAACGGCGGATCGTCGTCGGCATTGCCGCCGGCGACAACGTGATCCTTCGGGTCATAGGCATTCTCGTCGGAACGGTTCTTACCACCGGTCGCGACCGTCGCGACGACCTTCATGGTCTTGAGATCGATTTCTTTCATGGTGCTGTCGCCGTCGCCAGCCCAGACGGTGTTGTCATAGACGAGGAGGCCAGCCGGGCCCGACATGCCGAAATCGATCTTGCCGTTGGCGCCCTTCCTCGGCCCGACGAAGCCCGGCACGCTGCCGATCAATTTGTCGGCCTTGCCGTCGAAGACATCGACCGTTCCGTGGTCGCGATCGGCCAGAAAGACGCGCTGCGTCCTTTCGTCGACCGCCGTGATATCGAAGCCGGTCAGCTTCCCGAGCGGAACCTGAATCTCGCCGATCTTCTTGAGTTGCGTGGTTCCGGGGCTTCCCGCTGCCGCGGCGATTCCCGTGCTGGCCGCGACGGCCAACATGGCCGCCAAGGCTACTGTGACGTGCTTAGACATATGTGCTTCCTCCCGATTGATGAAAGTTACGACACCTAGCTACGATACGACCGTCGGTCACGGCAGCATGATCGTCCCGATGCATGCCGCAGCCACCATCCGCTGCCGTCTCAGAAACGAAGACCCGATAAGTTGCCCAAAGCAAGAACGACGACGCCATCCCTCGCGTCGCGGGTGAGCGGAGCGGGACCGATCGCGGCACCCCTTCGGCATCCCCTTACGTCTGAAAGATTCCGGTGAAAGATTCCGGCGCTCCTTCCCATTGTTATTGCGCAATTATTCCCGCAAATCTTGGCGAAGGGATACACCGATTGTTGGGGCGAATCAACCTTTTCAGCGCCGATTTGGCCAATCGCAACGCATGCGGCCTCGCTCGGCGTCTCACATGCGAGACGCCGAGCGAGGCGATGGGCCTGCGCCGAAAGAAGGCCGCTTTAAGCGAGAAGCGGCGGCGGTACCTGGACCTTAGTGGGCTGTGCCTTCGCGAACGTCGGCGGCCGCATCGGGATCGTTGCGCTTGCCGGCGTCGGTTGCCTGGTAAGGCGCCGAGGGTGGCTGATGGGCGGGCGCGGCTTCGCGAACGTCGGCGGCCGCATCGGGATCGTTGCGTTTTCCGGCATCGGTCGCCTGGTAAGGCGCCGAAGGCGGCTGTTGAGCGAGCGGGGCTTCGCGAACGTCGCTTGCCGCATCCGGATCGCCACGTTTGCTGTCATTGTTGCTATTCTGGGTCTGCGCGAACGCGATACCCCCGTATGAAACCGCGAGGGCGACCAAGCTCGCCATAAGAATCTGTCTGCGCATCGTCGGTGCTCCGTCAGGTTGTGACCGGCAGGGCGGTTGAGCACGTTGTCGTGCTGGCAAAGTACGCCGGATAGGCTGTTAACCTATCGAACCCCTAAAGAGTTCCCGCCGGGGTCACATCGACGTCGATCGACGCTGCCTCGATTTTAAAATCTCTTGTTATATCAATGTATTAGAGCAATCGCCGACTAATTGCGCTCGCGCGACGCATTATCATCCCATTTATCGTAACCCGGGGGATTTACCGGATCGCCCGGCTCCCACCATCCTAATGCCGGCGCGTAGGCGGTCATGCCTGCGCCCGACGCGCGCGGCGGCGGCGCAGCGCTGGCCTCGGCACTCGTCTCGGGTTGACCCGCGGGCGCGGGAGCGTTGTTCCGAGCATTTTGGAGCGATTGGATCTGCTGCTGCTGCTGCTCTTGTTGCGCTTTCAGCTCCTTCAACTGCTCCTGCTGCTGCTTGATCACTTGCTGCTGCTGTTGCTGGGCACGCAACTGATCGAGCTCAGCCTGCACCGCGCTCAGGCGATCGTTCAGCGAGCCGGCATTCGCGGCCTGCGGCACCGGGGCTTCCTCCTGCGCGGAGGGCATCGGCTTGCTCCCCCCAAACCAGGCGCAACCCGACAGCGCCAGAAGCGCGAAAACGGACCCGACTCTCGCAACGCGCTTCGCCGTCATCGTCATTCTCCCCACATACATCGGCGCCACGGGATCGCTCGATAGAGCGAGTATTTCACAAGTCAAACCAATCGGCCCGATGAACAAAAATATAGGCTTGTGCCAGCCGCCGCGCAAGCCGGCTTTCGCGGCGGGCCAGCCGCGCGTCCAGCGGCGTTGGGCGATCGACCGATCCGGTAAGCGGTTTTCTCGGACCTCAGGCCTTGGCCGATTTATCGCGAATCGTCAGTCCGATGACCACCGGCATCGCCAGCAGCACGAGCGGCAATTGGATCGTGATGCCGGCAATGATGGCGATCGCGAGCGGCTGGAGCATCTGGTCGCCCGAGCCGCTGACCGCGGCGCCGAGCGGCAGCAAGGCGAGGATCATCGCGAGCGTGCTCATGGTAATCGGCCGCAAGCGGTTGAGCGCGGCTTCATACAAGGCCTGGCGCGGCGGCATGGTTTTTTCGAGCGCCTGATATTCCGACACGAGAAAGATCGCCATCTCGGTCGCGATGCCGACGATCATCACCATGCCCATCATCGCCGTGATGTTGAGCTCGACATGGGTGATCCAGAGACCGATGAACACCGCGCCGGTCGAGAGCACCGAGCTGATGACAATGATAACGGGCAGCCAGAAGCGCTCGTAAAGGAACAGCAGCAGGATGATCTCGGCAATGGCGGCGGCGATGAACACCTTGATCATGCCCTGGACCGCCAGTTGCTGCTGCTCGTATTCGCCGCCGATCTTGTAATAGACGCCGGGCGGAATCAGCCCTGGCTTGGCCAGGATTTTCTTGACGGCCGCGATGGTCGAGCCGAGATCGGCGCCGCCGCCCGTTTGAGCCGTCAGGTCGACGACCTGGGCAAGATTGTGCCGCGTGATTTGCGGCTGGCCGGCGACGAACACGATCTTTGCCACCGTTCCCAGCGGGAAGAAATGCCCCTTCGACGACCGGATCAGCAAATTCTTGAGCGAGTCGCGGTAGAGCTTGTCTTGCGGCGGATCGAGCCACAGCCGGACGCCGACATCTTGCACCGAGCTCAAATAGTGGGTGACGACCGTTCCTTGGAGGTAGTGATCGACTTGGCTCTCGACCTCCGCCGGGGTCACGCCGCTGACCGCCGCAGCAGCCGAATCGACATGGACTTCCAACGCGTCGCCGGCGGGCACCACGCCATTGTTCACGGAAGCCGCCTCGATGCCGCGCACCTTGGCGATCGCGTCGGCGACCTTGTTCGCGACACCGCCGAGAACCGACGGGTCCTTGGCGCTGAGCTCGATGACGACCGGCTGACGGCGGCCGATCATGTCGCCGATCATGTCGCTGAGCAATTGGTGGGTGTCGAAATCGAGACCCGGAACCTGATTGGTGACGTCGGCGGTGACGCTGTCCATCACTTTCCAGATCGTCGGGCGCTTGCCCGGATCGACCAGGCGGACGAAGAAGTCGCCCTGGTAGGATTCGTTGAGATCGCCGCCGAGACCCGCGCCGGTGCGACGCGAATAGGTGTAAACGTCGGGATTCTTCTTGAGGATCGCCTCGACCTGCTCGAGCTCGCGATTGGTTTCGGCCAAGGATGTTCCCGGGGCCGATTGATAATCGAGCACGAAGCCGCCTTCGTCCATGCGCGGCAGGAACCCCGTGCCGACGTGGTTATAGGCGACATAGCCGACGGCGATCAGCACCAGGACGCCGCCGCCGATCAAAATCGGATAGTTGAACAGCGCCCTGAGAACTTTTCCGTGATTTCGCCGCAGCCAGGTCTCGCGCCCATGTGCCGGGTCCTGCCATTTGTTGAAATCGATGATGCCGCGCGCCAAAAGCGGCACCGTAAAGAAGGTCAGGAGATAGGATATCACGAGAGCCGAGGCCATCGTCAGCGACAGGAACTTGAAGAACGCGCCGGTAATGCCCGAAAGAAAAGCCAGCGGCAGAAAGATCACGATGGTCGCAAGACTCGACCCGAGGAGCGGCGACAAGAACTCCTTTGCCGCCAGCAGCACCGAGGATTGGGCATGCTGCAAGCCCGGCACGCCGGCGCGCCGCGCGATGTGCTCGATCATGACGATCGCGTCGTCGATCAGCAATCCGATCGCGGCGGCAACCCCGCCCAAGGTCATGATGTTGAAGGTCAGGCCGAGCGCGGAAAGCAGCAGCACCGTGATGAGGACCGACAGCGGCACGACCACCATCGCGACCAGCGTGACGCGCCAACTGCGCAGGAACGCCAGCATGACAAGCGCCGCGAAGACCAGACCGATCACAATGGCCTCCTCGACCGCCGCGATCGACGACCGCACCAGCTCGGTCTGGTCGTACCATTTGTAGAGGTGGATCGTCGCCGGCTGAGTCTTCATGAAATCGGTGACGTGCTGCTCGACCGCCTTGGCCAGGCTGAGCGAATCGGCGCTGTCCTGCTGGTAGACATCGAAGGTAACCGCGCGCTGGCCGTTGTTGTCGACCAGCAGCCATTGCGGCTTGGCGCCCATCTCGACGCGGCCGAGATCCGCAAGCCGGACGATGCCGCCTTTGCCGGTCCGCAGGACCACGTCGCTGATCGATTTGACCGAGGTGAACGCGTTGTTGTTGATCGCGAGGTAGAGCAGGTCGTTGTCTTCGAGCCGGCCGACCGCCGTTATGTTGTTGGTGTCCGAGACCGCCTTGGCGACATCGTCGAGCGTCAGCCCGTAGGCTTCGAGTTTCTCGGGATTGATCGAGATCTGGACCTCGGGATCGTCGCCGCCCAGCACGCCGACCCGCCGGATACCGGGAATACCCGTCACCAGAGGCGTGATCTGGTACTCCGCCAGACGGCGCAGCGCGGCCTGCGAGACCGTATCCGAAATGAGCGCGTAAGAGATGAACGGCATGATCGCGTTCGGGCTCATCTGAATCGCGTCATAGGCGGTGCCCGGCGGCAGGTCGGGCAGCGTTTGCGCAAACGCCGCGTCGATTCCGAGGAGCGCCTGGTCCATGTTGTAGCCCCAGGGGAAATCGACGAAGATTTCCGCCGATCCGCGCGAGGTCGTCGAGCTGACATCGACGGCGCCGGGCACGGCGCGCGCCACCTCCTCCAAATGCTGCGTCACCTCGACCAGCGTTTGCTCGGCCGGCATGCTGCCGGCATCCACCTCGATGCGAATGCGCGGGAAGCTGATGACCGGGAATAGCCCGACCGGCAGCGTGATCCCGGCGAATATGCCGCCCAAAGACAGGGCGAACGCGACGAACAGCAGCGAGCGGCGATGGTGCTCGGTCCAGTTGACGAAATTCATTTGCCGCTCTTTGGGTCGCTCGATTGAGGGTCCGCCGCCTTGTCGGCGCCGTTCTTGCCGGCAGCCGCGGCGACGCGCATCTTCATGCCGTCGTCGAGTTGGTAGTTGCCCTCGAGCACCAGCGGCGCTTTCGGGTCGAGCGGTCCCTCGATCACGTCCTTCGCGCCCCCCGCTTCGAGAACCTTGACGATCACCTTCTTGGCGACCAGGTCGTTCGACTGGACCACATAGGTCTTGCCGCTGTCGTCGACCAGGATCGCCTGATGCGGAACGACATAGCCGGTGACCTTCGCGGTGGCGATGCCCGCTTGCGCCATCTCGCCGAGGAAGAACTTGCCCGGCGGCAATGCGATGCTGACATTGACCAGGCCGTCATCGGCATCGACCACCGAGCCACGCGATTCGACCTTTCCGGGGGTTTTGGCGGTTTCGCCGATGCGCGTGATCGTGGCGTCGTCGCCGGGCTCGATCAACTCCGCCTGCGCCGGCGTCACGCCCACGCCGAGGACCAGCCGGCCTTGCTGCGCCAGCTCGACCAGATTTCCGCCGACCGAGACATTCGCGCCCGGCTTGACCGCGATCGCGGTGACGATGGCCGGAGACGGGGCGCGCACGGTCTGCGGCCCGCCGGCGCCCTGAGCCTCCATCGCCGCGAGCGTCGAGCGGGCATCGGACAAGGCTTTTTGCGCATCCGCCAATTGCTGGGTGGTCGCGAGATGCTCGCCGAGCAATTTGCGCGTGCGCTCCGCTTCCGCGCTGGCGGCGCTGAACGCCGATTTGGCCTGGGTGTAATCGGAGCTGGTCTTCGGGCTCGGCCGCAGCAGCAGCAGCGGAGCATCCTTGGCCACTTGCTGTCCGACGCGGACATAGACATCGCCGACGATGCCCGACAGCGGCGCCGCGACGCTCTGCGATGCCGCGTCGCTCGCCTCGACCTTGCCATAGGCGATGATGATGTGATCGAGGCCGCCCTTCTGCAATTGCGTCAGGGTGACCTGCGCGCTGACATTGTCGTCGGCATCGGCGAGCAAGAAGACCGAAGCGAGGGCGACGCAGATGGCGGGCAGAATGGATGGACGGTTCATGAGGGTTCCATCGGAACGAGAGGGTTGAACGTGCTTTCGTCAAGCCTGGTAGAAGCTTCGCGCGGTTGCAACGCCGCCATTTCGCGATCGCTTAGAGCGACCTCATCGCTTTGGCTCCTGGTAGGCGGGAAAGGTGACGCTGGGAATCCCGGTGCCGAGGAGGCTGGCGATCCTGATCCGGCTTTCGATCAAGAGCTGCTGGAGCGTGTTGATATCCTCTTCCTTCGAAATGCGCGTCGTCACCAGATCGACGTAGCTGCGCTCGTCGATATTGCCCGCGCGATAGGCCGGCGCGGCCTCCTGCTCGATCTTGGTCGCCGCCGGAAGCTCGGCCTCCAGCGCATGAAGCTGACGCTCGATGAGGTTGTCTTCGG
>DATLUE010000129.1:0-10589 GCA_035533255.1 Allostellaceae bacterium
TGTACCGGCCGGCGATCGATAAGTGGTGCTACTCGTGTCGCGAAAGCCGCGGGCGGCGGCAAATTGAGCTTCGCCTTTCGACATGAAAACCATGCCGGTCCGGGTACCCAGGGGGTCGGTCGGCCGTTCCAAAAGAAACGCTTTTGAGTCGTATTTTCATCAATCTTGATGATTTCGACTCGTGAATTTTCCCGGCTAAAGACTTACACCTTGGCAGGCACCTTGGCGGGTAAATTCAGGCAAGCCGTTAGCATGCGCCGATTTCTTTGCCACAACTGGACGATTGAGCGGCTCTTTGCCCTGGGCTTTATCGGCCTGTCGTTTATCGCAGCCCCGTCCGCCTATTTCGTCATGCAAGGCTTCAAGGAAGCTCAAGCCAATCGCGCGACAGGGGATCAGGCAAACGTCGTCTCCGACGAAGCGCGCACCGCGTTCGCCGCGTTGCAAGCTGCCCTGACATCATCGCAGGCGTTCGCGATCACCGGGGATACCGCTGTCCTCGCCGCCTACCAACGCGCGCTTGCCGCCCTTGCGACGGCGACAACGCAACTGCACGGCCTCGTCGCCGGCCATGCGAGGCAACAGCAACGTTCCGAACGGCTCGATGCCTTGATCACCGAGCAGCGACGCAACCTCGATGCGATCGTCGCGCCACGCCCCGTTACGGGAGCTCCGGTCGTCGCCGCCATCGCCGCCACGAAGTCAAGCAGCGAGCTCACCGACGCCATTCGCGACACGGTCGACGATATCGTGAACGCAAACCAGCGGCGCATTGCGGCCATCGATGCGGCGGTCGCGCGCCGCGTCGCCTCCAACCGGCTGATCATCGAATCGTCCTTTATCAGCGCCGCACTGGCGACGCTGCTGGGCGGATTGCTGGTGATCCGCTACGTCGTGCGGTTGCGAAAGACCGATATCGAGCTTGCGGACCAAACCGCTCTTCTGCGCATAACCCTTGAAAGCATCGATCAAGGCGTGATCGCGGTCGACCGCAACCTGACGATTCAAGCCTGGAACGACCGTTTCTTTGTGCTCAACGATTATCCGCGTGAATTGGTATATCGGGGCGTCTCCTTTGTCGAGTTTCTCCGCATCGTCTACCTTGCCGACCGCGGCCAATTCGGCACAGCGGATGCCGAGATCGCCGAGATTGTCACACAAATCCGCAGCGGCGCCGTGCATCGTTTCGAACGACAGCAACCGAACGGCACCGTCATCGAAATTTGCCGCAACTTTGCGCCCGACGGATTGATGGTCACCACGTTCCGGGATATCACGGCGCGAAAAAAATCGGAGCGCGAGCTGCAAAACAGTGCGACGCGCCTTCACGCCATCTTCGACAATGCGATCGACGCGATTCTGACGGTCGGCGCGGGCGATACGATCGAATCCTTCAACGCCGCTGCGGAGCAGCTATTCGGTTATCGCGCCGATGAGGCGGTGCATGGCGATGTCAAGCCCATGATGCCCGCGCTGTTTCAGAGCATCCGAGAGGGCCCGACCGGCAGTCGCTCCGAGATCGTTGTACACCGCCGGGACGGCACGGCCGTCCCGGTAGAGGCGTCGATCAGTGAAATCACGCTCGCCGGCGACCGGCTCTTCGTCGCAATCCTACGCGACGTTTCCGAGCGCAAAGAAATCGACCGAACGAAGACCGAGTTCATCACGACGGTGAGCCACGAGCTAAGGACGCCGCTGACGTCGATCGTCGGCTCGCTGGGTCTGCTCGCCGCTTCCGCCGCGGGAGATCTGCCCGAAACACCCAGACGCCTTATCGAGATCGCGCATACCAATTGCGAGCGGCTGGCACGGCTGGTCAACGATATCCTCGATTTGGAAAAGATCGAATCCGGCCAGATGGAATTCAAGTTCCAGCCGGTTCGGCTGCGGCCCTTGGTCGAAAACTGCATCGAGGCCAATCGCGCCTACGCCGAACGCCTCGCCGTGGCATTCGTTCTCGACCCGCGCGCGGACAACGGAATCGTGGCCGCCGATCCCGATCGCTTCGTCCAGGTGGTGACGAATCTCCTGTCGAATGCCGCGAAATTCTCATCTGCCGGAGGCACCGTCGAAATCAACCTGGTGCGACGTCCTCATACGCTGCGCCTGTCGGTTCTAGATCACGGGCGCGGCATCGAGCCGGCTTTCCGCGATCGCGTTTTCGAGAAGTTCGCGCAGGCAGAACACTCCAACAACCGTGGCCCCGGGAGCACCGGACTCGGCCTGGCGATCTGTCGACAGATCGTCGAACGCCATGGCGGTCGGATTTCGTTCGACAGCGTTTTCGGGGAGTGGGCCGTTTTCTATGTCGATCTTCCGCTCCATCATGCCGAGACGGAGAGCGATCCGGCCAAAGCCTCCGCGGCGGGACCGATTCATCCCGATGCCGCGGTTAGGGAAGGAGCCGAGCTGTTCGAACATGAATCCTGCTGAACTCCGCCGCGTTCTTTACGTCGATGACGAGCCCGACATCCAAGAGGTCGCCCGTCTGACGCTCGAACTGACCGCGCACCTGATCGTCAAGACCTGTGGTTCGGGTGGGCAGGCGCTCGCCGAGGCCGCGACTTTCGCGCCCGATCTCATCCTGCTCGACGTGATGATGCCGGATATGGACGGACCGGCGACGCTGGCGGCTTTGCGCGCCGAGCCGGAGCTTACGGACATCCCGATTATTTTCATCACCGCTACGGTACAGCGCAGCGAGATCGAACGCTTGCGAGAGCTCGGAGCGATCGGGGTGATCCTGAAACCTTTTGATCCGCTCAAGCTCGCGGATCAGCTCAAAGAGCTTTGGGCACCGCGATGAATGAGGGTTCTCCCGATTTCTCGGACGCCATGATAGAGCTGCACGCAAGCTTCGCCCAACGCGCGGCGCAGCAACGCGAGCAGCTCCTGGTCCTGACGAAAGAGCCGGCGGCGATCAGCGATAACCTCGCTAAAATCCAGCGCCTCTGCCACAGCCTTCACGGCTCCGCAGCCATTTTCAGTCAGCCCGGGATCGGCAAGCAAGCTGAGCGGATCGAGCTCCTCTGTATCGAGCTTGGCGGCGACGTTCGGACAGATGACCGCCGGCCGAGGCTGCTGGCCGCGCTTGTGGCCGATCTCTGCCGCGGCATCGACGCGATCGGATCGAACAGCTAACCGGTTCAGACTTGGCGAAAGCCGATGCGCGTCATCTGGCCCCAGCCTTGGGCGCCACGCAAATATTGCCAGAAGCCGGCGATCCGCCAAAAATTGTTGAGCTGACGATAGCCGAAATTCTCGATCACGGCGACGACGGCCAGCACCAGAAGATCGCGCGCTAAAGGAAAACGGCGCAACTCCATTTCCTCGAGAATGAGCGCGCCGACGCTGAGAAACACGCCGTAGGCGAAGGTGACGGCCAAGAACCCCAGCATATAGGGGACACTCAATAGGCCGAACGCCCAGAACGCCGGCACGAGCAGGTAGCCGATCACCTCGACGGGCGGCGCGAGAACGTCGACCAGAAAGGTGTTGGAAAAGCCCAGCAGCCCAACACGGCCGTAGCGCGGATTGAGCAGCATCCGCATATGCTTGAAGAAAACCTCAAGCGCGCCGCGCTGCCAACGTATGCGCTGCCGAGCAAGCACGCGCAGCGATTCGGGCACTTCGGTCCAGCATACCGGTTCCGGAACGAACCGGACTGCGTAATCCGCGCCATGCTCGTGCATGAAGCGGTGAATCTTGACGATGATCTCGAGATCCTCTCCGACGGTTCCGCGGCTGTAGCCGCCCACAGCCACCGCAACGCTCCGCCGGATGATGCCGAATGCGCCCGAAACGATGGTCAGCGATTGCAGCTTGCTCCAGGCGAGGCGTCCCATCAAAAAGGCGCGCAGATACTCGACCGTTTGCAGAAGCGGCAGCAATTTGCGCGGCAGCGCCACCGCAGTGACCCGGCCACGGTGAACCCGGCAGCCGTTGGCGACCCGGATGGTTCCGCCGACCGCCGCCATGCGGTCCGGCTCTTCGACAAAGGGCTGGACAGCGCGCAACAGCGCATCCGCCTCGAGGATGGAATCGGCGTCGACCGCGCAAAACAGCGGCGAGCGAGAGAGGTTGATGCCGGCATTCAGCGCATCGGATTTGCCGCCATTCTCCTTGTCGACGACGAGCAGGTTCTTGTATTCCGGCGAGCCGTAGAGGCCGCGGATGAGACGATGCGACACCGCCGGTTCGTAAGCCCGGACAATGGGTTTCAGATCGAAAGCCTTGATCACGGCGCGCAGCGTGCCATCGGTCGAGCCGTCATTAATGACGACGATCTCGAAGGACGGATATTGGAGCGAGCGCAACGATCGAATGTTCTCGACCACCGTCGCCTCTTCATTATAGGCGGGCACCAACAAGGCGATGGGCGGACTGATGTCGCCGAGAATGCGCCACAGCGCCGAGGAGCGTCCGACGCGCGGCCGACGCGCCAGCGCCCATCCGGCGAGCGCGAGCTGCACCAGATAAAGCAGGTTCTGCGCCACGCCAAGCGCGATGACCACGACGGCGACGTCGCGCGCGATAAGGATCAGCCACAGGCGATTGCCTTCGACGGTCAGCATCACGCCGCTCTTTCGGCGAGCACCAGATGCGCCGTGCGGGCGGCCGGGCCTGGCGCCCCCTGGCTTGCCGCGATCACAGCATGCTCGCCGGTTTCGCCCAAAGCGAACAGCGCCTCGGCGGCACGGAAGCGCACCCACCACACCGAATCGCCGAGCAGCTCGACGAGCTTCGGCAGCAGGGTCGCCAGCCCGATTCGGCCGACGCAGATCGCGGCTTGCGTGCGAACCTCCCAGGCGGGATCGGCAAGCCCTCTGGCGACGGCCGCGAGTGCGGCGGGATGGCCGAGATCGGCGAGCGCGCGGAACGCCGCCGCGCGCAGATCGACATCCGCATCCTCGCTCGCCGCGATGATCGGCGCCATCACGCCGTAATCGCCGCTGCGCCCGAGCGCATCGAGCGCCAGGACTTTCGCGAGCGAAGGCGCCTCGCCCGCGAGCAGGGCGACGAGCTCTCCGCTCTGCCGCCGGGCGAGGCCGCGGAAGACATGGCGCAAGGACTGGGAATGCTGCGCGGTGCCGATCCGAAGCTTGTCGACCAGCTCTGCGACTGACGGCAGCGCTCCGATTTCGGCAAGCGATTCCGCCGCGGCGAGACGGATGTCGGGATCGCGGTCGTCGAGCGCGCACTGCAACGCGACTTGGGTTGCGTCGTCGTGAAAACACCGCAGCCGCGCGACAGCGGTGATCCGAGCCAATCGTCTTCCACGATTGGCGCGTCGCCGCTGCACATCCGCGATGCCGAGGGCAGCGAGGAGCGCAATGAGATGCTCGCGATCTTGCCCGCGCACGAGGTCAACGAGGTCCAACCCGACCTCGCCCACCAGTTCGATGCGATGACCGGCCGCCTTCGAGACGTCGTCCTGATCGGCCTTACCGTCGAGGAACGCGAAGATCGCTGCCTCGACTTGCCCGCGACGCAGCTTGAGATGGCGTTCGATCCGCCCATCGAGCCAGCGGTGGATGATCAGGAACATGACGATGCAAAGTGAAAGCGCCACCAAGGCGAGAGAGCCCACCCAAAGCGCATCGAGGAACGACATCGCCACTCGCCCTAAAATTTGACCGATATACCCAACACCGCGGCATTGCGAATATAGGAATGCCGCCGATCCTCATGCACGTAATCGATGCGCAGTGCCAGCGCGTCCGTCAGATCGTAGATCGCGCCACCGAAAGCGCTGCGTGTTTCCGCGGTCACATCATCCGAAGTTTCGGGCGCCGATGATACCCCGACATAGAGATGCAGGCGGTCGGTCGCCGTGCCGTCGAGCTTCGCAAGCCAGCCTTGAAGGAAATGGCCGTTCTCGTCACGCGTCACAATCGCTTGTGCCGTTGCCCAGAGCCGGTTACTGAAAAGAAATTGCTGCAGGCCCGGCTTGACGGTTTCGACATCGCCAGAGCTGTAGGATGAAAATTTTCCGTCGATTGTGGCAAGAGTCGTGCCGACGGCATCGCCGCCGCGGGTCAAGCGCAACGTCCCGCCGGTCATGCCGGTCACGCGTTCGCGGAAATGTGCCACGGGTGTGCCGCCCGCATAGACATAGCCGGTGGCCCCGTCGCCGAAGCGCTGATCGATTCCCGCTTCGAGATAGGTGTCGTATTGGCCGAAGCGCTCGCTTTCTTCGATCCGGCCATGAAGCGTGGTCGCGGCCGAGAGGTGGTAGTTGAGCTGGTCGAAGCTCTCCTTCCAGTCCTTCTGCGGCTCTCGCGACAAAGCGGTATAGGCGAACGACGCGTCGAGCTGCCAGCGATAGAGCGTGTGCGGCGGGCGCGCGAGGCGCTCGGCCAGTTCTTCGGAATTGGGCGCCTGTGCCAAAGCGCGCCTATAAAGCGCGCGCGCGCCCGCATCGTCGCCCTCGGCCGATCGCACGTCGCCTAACCCCATCAAGACGTCGGGATCGTTCGGCGCCTTGGCGAGCGCGGCGGCGAAGCGCTGCCGCGCGAGCGCAAGATCTTTGCGATAAAAGGCAATGCGCCCCGCGAGCGCGAGCGCCTGCTCGTTGTCCGGCTGTTGCGCGAGCACCCGATCGACGTCCGCTTCGGCACTGCCAAAGTCGCCGCTGAAGGATTTCACCCTCGCGAGACCCAAGCGCAGGTCGACATAAGACGGCGCAATACGCAATCCCTGCTCGAGGACCGTCCGCGCCTCTCCATAATGGTGCGTGAAGCCGAGAACCAATCCCAACTGCAGAAGGACGTCGGCGTTCTCGGGTTCCGTACGCCGCGCCGCTTCGAGGTCGCGTTCCGCAGTAGCAAAATCGCCCGCCGTTTTTGCCGCGACGCCGTCGCGGTAGAGCGTTTCGGCCGAGACTTCGGCGCGAGCTTTTACGAACAATCCGGAGATCAGGATGAGAGAAAAAGCGAGGGCGACCGCCCGAGCGACGACAAGCACGGCCAGCATCCGGCTCACCCTAAGTGGTGGTCATTAACGCTTTGC
Organism: Allostellaceae bacterium; assembly: GCA_035533255.1. Taxonomy (GTDB): domain Bacteria; phylum Pseudomonadota; class Alphaproteobacteria; order ATCC43930; family CGMCC-115725; genus CAIKMD01. Next base: position 7,012 of record DATLUE010000129.1, read on the forward strand.
CGATGCGGAGCACGAGTTCTTCGGGCAGGAACGGCTTCACCAAGTAGTCTTCAGCGCCGTTGTTCAGCGCCGCAACGATGTCCGACTCCTGATTCCGCGCGGTGAGCATCACTACGGGGATCGAGCGCGTGAGCGGGTCCTTCTTGACCCGCCGCAACACTTCGAAGCCATCCATCACCGGCATCATCGCGTCGAGGACGATGAGATCGGGCTTCTCCTGACCGATCAGATAAAACGCACGCTCGCCATCGGCCGCCGCGCTGACGTCATAGCCTCGCGCGCTGAGCTTGTGCTTGACCAGCCGGACCAGAAGATCATCGTCGTCCGCGATAAGAATTCGAGCAGACAATTCGCAAACCCCGAGCGCAGTTAAGTTAACCAACGTTGCAGGAACGTTAGCACAGCCTCGGTAATCGCCGCCGTTGATCTGCATCAAGTATCACGCGAATGAATGTCGTAAGTTTCATTGTTTTGAATGAAACTATAGCGATTTGGCCCGGATTTTCGGGCGGGCCCTCGATCAAGCCACAGCTAAAGCAGCCCGTTGAACGACATGCCGGCGAAACTGCGGTTCCAGGCGCGAAACGCGTTTTCGAGCCCGGGCACAAGTGCAAACAGCCGGTGCTCGTCGCCGAGGAAACTGATGCGCGAACCGGGAACCGTAACGTCGTGGTCCCGCGCGAAGCTCGCGCCGAACGGATTGGCCGCCGCATTGCGCAGCAAAACGACCGCCGTCTCGCCGCCGATCGGCACCAGCCACACGGAGCCTGCCGCCGCATGGCGGTAATAACGGATAGTCTCGTCAGCGATGGGTCCATTTTCGAGGGCTATACGCACCGCAACGCCGCTCGTCTGCCCCCAGGCGAGAAAGGGCTCGGCAAAAGACTGAATCTCGATCGGATCGGTGCGATAGTCCATTACGGTGATGCCGTCGACAAAGCCCGCCAACGGCTCGAGCAGGCGTTTGCGCGCGCCGGAATCGGTGCCGACCCAGAATGGGAGCACCGCCTCCATCGCCATCGGCGTCGCCGCTCGGAGCGCGCGGATTGTGGCGACATAAGCGCTCTGCCAGGCCGCCGGATCGAGGGCGTAGCCGGGTTCGAGATAGGGTTCGATGTCGTATTCGAGACCGGCTAGGCGTTCTTCCGACGCTGCGTGGGCATTGTAGCGGGTATAAATCGCGGCGCGCGCCACGAATTTCGAGCGCTCGGAAGGGAGTACCGCGCGCGGATCCCCGGCCACCACCCAGACGGCGATCCCGTGCTGCCGTGCGGCAGCGACAAAGCGCGCCAGAGCGAGTGGCGCGACGACAGCGTTCTTTTCGACCGGTACGCTGATCGAGAGGCGTTTGATCTCCAACCGCAGCGCCGCGGCGATCAGATCATCGCCGGGATCGCGCCAACGCGATGCGGGCCAGACCCAGGCCGCGCGGTCGATCGGATGATCGAGCCTGGGCGCTTCGAGCGTCAGCCCGCCGATGCCGAGCCATGCCGCTTCCTTGGGGCAGAGGATCGTCCAGCCCAATTCCGTGTCGTCCTGGGGCACTGCGTCCGGCAGCGCGAAATCCTTTGTCGCCGGTGCCGGTGGCGCGTCGAGCGCGCCCAACGGCAGCGGATCGCCGCCATTCGCGCGATTGAGCGCAACGGCGAACAATCCGTGACCGCGTGCGTCGATGCGCAGTTCGGTTGCGCTGATTTCGGGCAACCGCCATCCCGGCGCGCGCAACACGATGCCGGCGGGCCGCTTGCCGACCGCGCATTGCAGCCTCAGTCCATCGGCGCTCATCTCGATCCGGGCACGCTCTTCGATGCCGAACGCGCGGGCGGAAAGATGCGGCAGCAGATCGAGCGCGATCGGCGCCGCCGGCAGGGGGCGCGATGGCAGCGAACCGTTCCCGCCGGCGGGCTCGATTCCTTGCGGCTCGAAATTTCCATTGCGTAGGGTGCCGGACAACGCCAGCACGGAGGTTGCCCGATCGCCGGCAGCAAGCGCCACCCACGCGACGTCTTTGGCTGCAACCGGCACCGTAGCAGAGCGGCAGCCGGGACCGCTCGGCGGAGCATCCTTCACGGCAAGAATCCGGACCGCGCCGGCAAGATCGGTATAGCGCATGGCATCGGGCGCTTCCGTTCCCGAGGTAAGGCACAAGGTGATTTGCGCGGCGGCCGCCGGCTGCGCGGCGATGCCGCTCAGCAGCAGATAAGCGAGCAGGCAGAGCGCGGCGGTATGGCGCGCGGTGAAATTGGCTTCGGCGCTGCGGTGGAAGTTCAATGGCCTGTGATCGAACCATCGGGTTGAAGCTCGGCCCACCCGTTGCTGCTAGAGGGGATGGGCTTAGCGCACCGAGCCATTACGCCGCTGCCTTCTCGTCACCATCTCCGACCTTTGCTGGCCGTGTGTCCTTCCACACCGCCGCAGCCACATGCCACTTTCGATCAGGAGCTCATCAACTGCAATGGGCTGGTCTTGCATGAGCGGAAGAGAGGCAGGGCAATCGGGTGAACGGAGTGAGCGCCACCGACTGCACAGAGTTCTCGGTCTGGAGACGTCACCCGACGCCGAGAATGCACGTAACGATTGCTTTTTCGACTAAGGCTTCGTGTTACACGAGTCCAAAAGGGCAAAAGCGGGCCAGAACGACTCGGCCAGATTCGCCCATTGTTCGTTCACCCGATTCCCCTGGGAAGAGAGGTTACAAACATGGCGCGCACGAATGCCTTGTGCTATAGGTGCTGACGGTCTTTTTTCACCCTGGCGCAGAATGCGCTCCGCGATCGACAACGCGAAAAATTGACCGATAGTTGGCGATAGTTGTCGAAGCCGCGCAAAATCTGAATCGCGCGAATTTTCCTTTGAAATCAAAAGCGAAAAATTTTGACGGCTCGGCGGTCGGATTTCGACCGTCAGAGGAAATATTTTGCGCTTATAAATCAGCGCGTTACGATAGATGGAGAGAATCGAGTGGGCGCGTTTTTTCGTGACCGAAAGGATCCAGCCGAGCCCGTTCTCGGGAAGACCTCGTTCGTGTCCCGACGAGTGGTGCGGCGACCCCCATGCCGAGGAACGACGCGCGACGCCGGTTCACTTCTGTCCGAGCATCCGCGTCACCGCATAGTTCGTCTTGTCGCCCGATCCCGCGGCAGATCTGGATCGCGCACAGCTATTGTACGACACCCACTTCGCTTCGACCACGCTGCGCGTGTCGGCTATCGTCTTCTCCTGAATAAGATCACGTATCTCGAGGGCGCACATGGCGTCGCGCACTACGGCAGCCGCTCCGACCGCGCTTTCACATCATCGCTCGGCTGCTGCACGATTTCGCGTCGGTGCTTCGGGTTATCGATGAATTTGACGAGCCCCTCGGCAGCAAGCTCATCCGCCAGTCACTGTATCCGCTGGCGGCTGGTGGGCCGCATCTGGGCGATCTGCGGTACCTGAGCGAAGCTCCGGTTTCGCTCAGTCGCTAAATAGTCAGCCCTAAAAAAGTCTATTGAGCCTTTCAGGGCAGGGATTCCCGAGGGAACCGCGGTGATCTAAATTGCAAGGATCGGCGGTCTGCCGGGGGAAAGGCTGCAATT
>DATLUE010000130.1:0-3352 GCA_035533255.1 Allostellaceae bacterium
AACGGCACGCGCGCGGGCGACAACATCCGCGCTGCCGTTCTGGTGCCGCTGGTCGAGCGCGACGACGGCTGGTCCGTGGTGATGACCCTGCGCGCGGCCGACCTCGCCGACCATGCCGGCCAAATCTCGCTGCCCGGCGGACGGATCGAGCCCGAGGACGCCGATGCGATGGCGGCGGCGCTGCGCGAGGCGGAAGAAGAGATCGGCCTGCCGCGCGATCACGTCGAGCTCGCGGGCCGGCTCGACACCTGGTTCACCGGCACCGGTTTCGAGGTCGCGCCGGTCGTCGGGCTGGTGCGGCCGCCGCCGCCTTATCGGCCCGATCCGGTCGAGGTCGCCGAGATTTTCGAGGTGCCGCTCGATTTCATTCTCGACCGGCGCAATCACCACTGGCGCTCGCGCGAGCTGCGCGGCGAGCAGCGCTTTTTCTGGGCGATCCCTTATCTGCATCGCCACATCTGGGGCGTGACCGCCGGCATCTTGGTCAATCTCGCCGAAGCGCTCGCTCCTGCAGCGCCCGCATCCCCGGGCGATTGACGCCAGCCGCATGGGCCGAGTCTTCCTCACCATCATCGTGCCGCTGCTGCTGCCGACGGCGATCTACGCGTTGTGGCGCGGGCTGCCCGGCAAGCCGGTCAATCTTCCGGCGGCCTGGGTCTGGCTGGCCGTGGCCGGGCTGCTCCTGGCCTCGCTGACCCTGGTCGTGCTGAGCGTCGATTTCGGCGGGTCCAAGCACGGCCAATACGTGCCGCCGCATGTCAGCGGCGGGCGCGTGGTGTCCGGCCGCGTCGAACCCGCGCCCCAGCGCTAGCGCCATGCGCATCAAGCCGCCGAGCTGGATGACCGAGCCCGCGAGCCGCGCGGTGATTACGGCGCTCAAGGGCGATGCGCGCTTCGTCGGCGGCTGCGTGCGCGACACGATCTTGAAGCGGCCGATCGCCGATATCGATATCGCGACGCCGCTCTTTCCCGAAGAAATCATGCGCCGGCTCGCGGCGGCAAAGATCAAGGCGGTGCCGACCGGCATCGCGCATGGCACGATCACCGCGGTCACGCCAACGCGCCCGTTCGAGATCACGACCTTGCGGCGCGACGTCGAGACCTTCGGCCGCCAGGCACGCGTCGCCTTCTCGGCGGATTGGCAGGAGGATGCGTGCCGCCGCGACTTCACCATGAATGCGCTCTATCTCGACGCCGAGGGCGAGGTCTTCGATTATCACGACGGCATCCGCGATCTGCGTGCCGGCAAGGTGCGCTTCGTCGGCGATCCGGCGACGCGCATCCGCGAGGATGTGCTGCGGCTGTTGCGCTTCTATCGCTTTCATGCCTGGTACGGCCGCAGCGATGCCGACGAGGCGGCGCGCGCGGCCTGCCGCGGCGCGACGCCGCTCTTGCCGACGCTGTCGGGCGAGCGGGTGCAGGCCGAGCTCTTGAAGCTGCTGGCGGCGCGCGATCCGCTGCCGAGCCTGACATTGATGCAAGAGGATCGCGTGCTGGCGCGCCTCGTGCCGAAGACGCGCGATCTTTCGGCGCTGACGCGGCTGGTGGCGATCGAGCCTAAGCCCGATCCGCTGCGGCGCCTCGCCGCGCTGGTGGCCGAGGATGCCGAGGGCATCGCACGGAAGCTCAAATTCTCGAATGCCGATCGCGAGCGGTTGCTGGCGTTGATGGCGCCGGTCGCGCTGACGAGCGATGCGGCCGAGCAGCGCCGGCTGCTCTATCGCCTCGGCCGCGAGGCCTATGTCGATCGCGTGCTGATCGCCGCGGCGGTGAGCGGCGAGGTTGCGGCGGTGAAGCCGCTGCTGCGCGCCGCCGCGAAATGGAAGCCGGTTGCATTTCCCATGCGCGGCGCCGATATCGCGGCCGCCGGAATTGCCGAAGGTCCCGAGATCGGCAAGCTCCTCGCGGAAATCGAAGCATGGTGGGAAGCCGGCGATTTCAAAGCGACGCGCCGCGAATGCCTCGCCGAATTGCAGCGCCGTATCAAACCCGCGGCGGCGAGCGCGTGAGGCTGTTGCCGGAAGGCACGACGCGCGAGGCGCGCATACTCTATGCCGGACGCGGCCTGCGCGCCTTCGCCGATGGCTTCGTCAGCCTGCTGCTGCCGATCTACATCATGGCGCTCGGCTTCGACGTCTTCGCCGTCGGGGTAATCTCGGCGGCGACGATGCTCGGCTCGGCGGCGCTGACGGTCGCGGTCGGCTTTACCGCCAATCGCTTCGGCCGGCGCGGCCTGCTGGTGGCGTCCTCGCTGCTGATGGTTGCGACCGGCATCGGCTTTCTTGCGGTGCGCGATCTGTGGCCGCTGGTCGCGATCGCTTTCATCGGCACCATCAACCCATCGCCCGCCGATGTCAGCGTCTTCTATCCGCTGGAGCAAGCGCTGCTGGCCGAGACCGTCTCCGCCAAGAACCGCACCGCAACCTTTGCCGGCTATGCGCTCGTCGGCTCGCTGGTCGCCGCGCTCGGTGCGCTCGCCGCGGGCCTGCCCGGTCTTTTTCAGGCGAGCCTTGGCATCGGTTTCGTGGCATCGCTTCAAGCGATGTTTGGGCTTTACGCGGTGCTCGGCCTTTTCACCTATGGTCTCTATCGCCGCCTGCCGGCGAGCCTCGATCGGACCGATGGCCGGCCGTCGAGCGCGCTCGGGCCGTCGCGGCGGATCGTCTTCACCCTCGCCGCGCTGTTCAGCCTCGATTCCTTCGGCGGCGGCTTCGTCGTGCAATCGCTGTTGGCGCTCTGGCTGTTTCGCCGTTTCGGCCTGTCGCTCGAGGCCGCAGGCGCGATCTTCTTTTGGAGCGGCATTTTCACGTCGATCTCGTATCTCGTTGCGGCGCGGCTGTCGCGGCGCATCGGTCTCGTCAACACGATGGTGTTCACGCATCTGCCGGCCAATCTCTGCACGATCGGGCTGGCGTTCGCGCCCGATCTCGGCGTGGCGATCGCGCTGCTGCTGATCCGCGCCGCGCTGTCGCAGATGGATGTGCCGACGCGCAGCTCCTATGTGATGGCGGTGGTGACGCCGCCCGAGCGCGCCGCCGCCGCCAGCATCACCGCCCTGCCGCGCAGCCTCGCGTCGTCGCTGGCGCCGCTGCTGGCGGGGTGGATCTTCACGCTGTCGCCGTTCGGCTGGCCGCTGGTTGCCGCCGGCACGCTCAAGGCGATCTACGATGTGCTGCTTTTGATTCTCTTCCGGAGCCACAAGCCGCCCGAGGAGGAAGAAGCGGTCAGGGCCAGCTCGCCTCGGGCGGCAGCGACATGAGGATCGCCTCGACATTGCCGCCGGTCTTCAGGCCGAACAGCGTGCCGCGGTCGTAGATCAGATTGAACTCGACATAGCGGCCACGGCGCACGA
>DATLUE010000131.1:0-14391 GCA_035533255.1 Allostellaceae bacterium
TGATCGAGTACAAAACCTATCTGCAAGCGGTGCCGTATTTCGACCGGCTCGACTACGTCTCGCCGATGTGCCAGGAGCACGGCTATGCCCTGGCGGTCGAGAAGCTGCTCGGCATCGATCCGCCGCCGCGCGCCAAGATGATCCGCATCCTGTTCGCCGAGATCACGCGCATCCTCAATCATATCCTCAACCTCACCACCTTCGCGCTCGACGTCGGCGCGATCACGCCGCTGCTCTGGGGCTTCGAGGAGCGCGAGAAGCTGATGGAGTTCTACGAGCGGGTCTCGGGCGCGCGGCTCCATTCGGCCTATTTCCGTCCCGGCGGGGTCCAGCAGGACATGCCGGCAGGCATGACTGACGACATCGCGGGTTTCATCGAGCAGTTCGGTCCGCGGGTCGACGATCTCGAGCAATTGCTGACCGAGAACCGAATCTTCAAGCAGCGCACCGTCGATATCGGCGTCGTCTCGGCGCAGCAAGCGCTCGATTGGGGCTTCAGCGGGCCGATGCTGCGCGGCTCGGGCATGCCCTGGGATCTGCGCAAGGCGCAGCCCTATGACGGCTACGAGGAGATGGATTTCGACATTCCGATCGGCAAGAACGGCGATTGCTGGGACCGCTATCTGGTGCGCATGGAAGAGATGCGGCAGTCGCTCAAGATCATGAAGCAGGCACTCGACCGTATGCCGTCGGGACCAGTGCGCGTCAACGATCGCAAGGTCATGCCGCCGCCGCGCGAAGAGATGAAATCGTCGATGGAAGCCTTGATTCACCATTTCAAGCTTTACACCGAGGGCTATCACGTTCCGGCGGGCGAGACTTACACCGCGGTCGAGGCGCCCAAGGGCGAGTTCGGCGTCTATCTGGTCGCCGATGGCGGCAACCGGCCTTATCGCTGCAAGATCCGCGCGCCGGGCTTCGCCTTCCTGCAAGGGCTCGAATTCATGGGGCGCGGCCACATGCTCGCCGATATCGTCGCGATCATCGGCTCGATGGACATCGTCTTCGGCGAGGTCGACCGATGAGCGGCCGCGGCAACGGCGCCCCTGTCGAGCAGCCGGCGCGCTTTGCCTTCACGCCGGAGAACCTCGCGAAGGCGAAGGCCACTATCGCGAAATATCCGACCGGCCGGCAAGCGAGCGCGGTTCTCTCGCTGCTCTATCTGGCGCAGGACCAGCACGACAATTGGGTGCCGCGCGCGGCGATGGACGCGGTCGCCGAGATGCTGGCGATGGCCCCGATCCGCGTTTACGAGGTCGCGAGCTTCTATTCGATGTTCAATCTCGAGCCGGTCGGGACGCATTTCCTGCAGATTTGCACCACCACGCCGTGCTGGCTGCGCGGCTCCGACGCGGTGGTCGAGGCGTGCAAGAAAAAGCTGGGCATCGGCATCGGCGAGACCACGCCGGATAAGAAGTTCACCCTGCTCGAAGTCGAATGTGTCGGCGCCTGCGTCAATGCGCCGGTCATCCAGGTGAATAACCGCGATTTCTACGAAGACCTCGACGGCCCCTCGACCGAGAAGCTGATCGATGCGCTGTCGCGCGGCGAGACGCCGCCGGCGGGCTCGGTCACGGGCCGCCAGGGCTCGGCGCCGGCGGGCGGGCCGACGACGTTGACACAGGTGAAGTGATGCTCGCCGACAAGGACCGCATCTTCACCAACCTCTACGGCCAGGGCGATTGGCGGCTGGCCGGCGCGCGGTCGCGCGGCGATTGGGACGGCACCAAGGAGCTGATCCTCAAAGGCCGCGATTGGATCGTCAACGAGGTGAAGGCATCGGGTCTGCGCGGCCGCGGCGGCGCGGGCTTTCCGACCGGCCTCAAATGGTCGTTCATGCCCAAGACCAGCGACCGGCCGCGCTACCTTGTCGTCAACGCCGACGAGAGCGAGCCCGGCACCTGCAAGGATCGCGACATCCTGCGCAACGATCCGCACAAGCTGGTCGAAGGCTGCTTGCTGGCGGGCGTCGGCATGAATGCGACCGCCTGCTACATCTATATTCGCGGCGAGTTCTATAACGAAGCCGTTCGGCTCCAGATTGCGATCGAGGAAGCTTATGAGGCGGGCCTGATCGGCAAGAACGCCTGTGGCTCGGGCTATGATTACGAGGTTTATCTTCATCGCGGCGCCGGCGCCTATATCTGCGGCGAGGAGATGGCGCTGCTCGAATCGCTCGAAGGCCGCAAGGGCCAGCCGCGCCTGAAGCCGCCATTCCCCGCGGGCGTCGGGCTCTATGGCTGCCCGACCACGGTCAACAATGTCGAGAGCATCGCGGTCGCGCCGACCATCCTGCGGCGCGGCGGCGCGTGGTTCGCCGGCATCGGCCGGCCCAAGAATGAAGGCACCAAGGTCTACTGTATCTCGGGCCATGTCGAAACGCCGTGCAATGTCGAGGAGGCGATGGGCATCCCGCTGAAGGAGCTCATCGAGAAATATGCCGGCGGCGTGCGCGGCGGCTGGGATAATCTTTTGGCGATCATCCCGGGCGGCGCGTCGGTGCCGCTGATCCCGAAAGAAATCTGCGACACGGTGCTGATGGATTTCGACGCGCTGCGCGACGTCAAAAGCGGCCTCGGCACGGCGGCGGTCATCGTGATGGACAAATCGACCGATATCGTCAAAGCCATCGCGCGGCTGTCGCAATTCTACAAGCACGAGAGTTGCGGCCAATGCACGCCGTGCCGCGAGGGCACCGGCTGGCTGTGGCGGGTGATGGAGCGCATGGTCAAGGGCAATGCGACCGTGCCCGAGATCGACATGCTGCTCGAGGTCACCTACGAGATCGAAGGTCACACCATCTGCGCGCTCGGCGATGCCGCCGCTTGGCCGGTGCAGGGGTTGATCCGGCATTTCCGGCCCGAGCTCGAGCGGCGGATCGCGCACTATCGCGCGGCGGCGACGCAGGCGGCGGAGTAGCACATGCCCAAGCTTACGATCAATGGCATCGCGGTCGAGGTGCCGGCAGGGGCCACCGTGCTGCAGGCCTGCCAGCTCGCAGGCGTCGAAGTGCCGTATTTCTGCTTCCACGAGCGCCTCGCGATCGCCGGCAATTGCCGCATGTGCCTCGTGGAGCAGGAAAAGGCGCCCAAGCCGATCGCCTCCTGCGCGATGCCGGCTGCTGATGGAATGGTGATCCTGACCGACAGCGACAAGGCCAAGAAGGCCCGCAAGGGCGTGATGGAGTTCCTGCTCATCAATCATCCGCTCGATTGCCCGATCTGCGACCAGGGCGGCGAATGCGACCTGCAGGACGAGGCTGTGGCCTATGGCTTCGATCGCGGACGCTACCAGGAAAACAAGCGCGCGGTGAAGGATAAGGATTTCGGTCCGTTGGTCGCGACCAGCATGACCCGCTGCATCCATTGCACGCGCTGCATCCGCTTTCTCGGCGATGTGGCGGGCGTCGCCGATCTCGGCGGCATCGGCCGCGGCGAGAATATGGAGATCGACACCTTCATCGGCAAATCGCTCGCATCCGAGCTGTCGGCCAATATCATCGATCTCTGCCCGGTCGGCGCGCTGACCTCGAAGCCTTATTCCTATGCCGCGCGGCCGTGGGAGTTGCGCAAGACCGAATCGATCGACGTGCTCGACGCGGTCGGCTCCAACATCCGCGTCGATGCGCGCGGCCCCGCCGTGCTGCGCATCCTTCCGCGCCTCAACGAGGACATCAACGAGGAGTGGATTTCCGACAAGGCGCGCTTCGCGCTTGACGGTCTCGGCAAGCGCCGGCTCGACCGGCCCTATCTGCGCCGCGCCGGCAAGCTAGTCGAGGCATCATGGCAAGAATCCTTCGCCATGATCGCGACGCGACTGAAAGCGATCGCCGGCAACCGCATGGCGGCGATCGCGGGCGATCTCGCCGATGCCGAGGCGATGTTCGCGCTGAAAGAGCTGATGACCGCGCTCGGCTCGCCGCATCTCGATTGCCGCCAGGATGGCGCGGCACTCGATCCCTCTTGCCGTGCCGGCTACCTGTTCAATACGACCATCGCGGGCATCGAGCAGGCGGATGCCTGCGTGCTGATCGGCGCCAACCCACGCTATGAGGCGGCGATCATCAATGCGCGGCTCAGAAAGCGCTGGCTGCAAGGCGGCTTCCGTGTCGGCGCCTTTGGTCCGGCGCTCGACCTGACCTTCCCGGTGACGACCCTCGGCACCGGCCCGCAGGCGCTCGCCGAGCGCGCGCGCGAATTTTTGAAAGACGCCAAGCAGCCGATGCTGATCGTCGGCCAGGGCGCGCTGCGCCGCAAAGACGGTGCGGCGATCCTGGCGCTGGCGCGCGAGCTGGCCGAGAGCGCCGGCATGCTGCGCGACGGCTGGAACGGCTTCAACGTGCTGCAGCTCGCGGCGTCGCGCGTCGGCGGGCTCGATCTCGGCTTCGTGCCGGCAGCAGGCGGCCGCGATGTCGCTGGCATTCTCGGCGGCTGCGAGAAGGGCGAGATCGATTTCGTTTATCTCCTCGGTGCCGACGAGATCGATACCGCGCGGCTCCGCTCGGCCTTCGTCGTCTATCAAGGCCACCACGGCGATCGCGGCGCGGCGCGCGCCGATGTCGTGCTGCCGGGGGTGGCCTATACCGAGAAGGATGCGATCTACGTCAACACCGAGGGCCGGGTGCAGCTTGCGCGCCGCGCGGTGTTCCCGCCTGGCGAGGCGCGCGAGGATTGGGCGATCCTGCGCGCGCTGTCGGGCGCGCTCGGCAAGGTGCTCGCTTACGATACGCTGCCCGCGCTCCGCGGCCGGCTGATGCAGGCCTATCCGAGCTTCGCCGCGCTCGGTCAGGCGCCGCATGCGGGTTGGGGATCGTTCGGCAAGAGCGGCGCGGTCGAGGATGCGCCCTTCGTCTATCCGATCCGCGATTTCCATCGCACCGACATGATCAGCCGCGCCTCGCCGACGATGGCCGAATGCGCCGCGGCACGGGTGCAGAACGACGCGCTGAAGGCCGGTCCAACCAAGACGGGCACGCATGGCTGATTTCCTGCGCACCTACGGCGCTCCGACGGCGCTGCTGATCGCCGAGATCCTCGCGATCATCGTGCCGCTGCTGCTCGCGGTCGCCTATCTGACCTATGCCGAGCGCAAGGTGCTGGCGGCGGCGCAGTTGCGGCGCGGCCCCAACGTCGTCGGGCCGTTCGGCCTGTTGCAGCCGATCGCGGACGGGCTGAAGCTGCTGATGAAGGAAACGGTGATCCCGACCGGCGCCAATCGCGGCGTGTTCCTCGCGGCGCCGATCGTCACCTTCACCTTGAGCCTCGTCGCCTGGGCGGTCATTCCGTTCGACCAGGGCATGGTGATCGCCAACATCAATGTCGGCATTCTTTATCTGTTTGCGATCAGCTCGCTCGGCGTCTACGGCATCATCATGGCCGGCTGGTCGTCGAATTCGAAATATGCGTTCCTCGGCGCGCTGCGCTCGGCCGCGCAGATGGTGTCCTACGAGGTCTCGATCGGCTTCGTAATGGTCAGCGTGCTGCTCTGCGTCGGCTCGCTCAATCTCTCGGCGATCGTCGAGGCGCAGCGGAATATCTGGTTCTGCGTCCCGCTGCTGCCGATGTTCGTGGTGTTCTTCATCTCGGGCCTCGCCGAGACCAACCGCTCGCCGTTCGATCTGCCGGAAGGCGAATCCGAGCTCGTCGCCGGCTTTTTTGTCGAATATTCGTCGATGGCGTTTGCGCTGTTCTATCTCGGCGAATATGCCAACATGATCCTGATGAGCGCGATGACCAGCATCCTGTTCCTGGGCGGCTGGCTCGCGCCGTTCGGCTGGCAGCCTTTCACCGGGACGCTCGCGCATCTGTGGTCGCTGTGCTGGTTCTTTGGCAAGATGGCATTCGTGCTGTTCTGCTTCCTATGGGTGCGCGCGACCTTGCCGCGCTTCCGCTACGACCAGTTGATGCGGCTCGGCTGGAAGGTGTTCCTGCCGTTCTCGCTGTTCTGGCTGGTGCTGACCGCGGGCGTGCTGATGACGATGGGCTGGCTGCCCGGCGGAGGAGGGTGACGATGGCGATCATGGACCGCGGCGTGCGCGGCCTGCTGCTGGCCGAAATCGTCTCCGGCCTCTGGCTGACGCTCAAATACATGTTCAAGACGCCGGTGACGGTGAACTATCCGTTCGAGAAAGGGCCGCTCAGCCCGCGCTTCCGCGGCGAGCATGCACTGCGCCGCTACCCCAATGGCGAAGAGCGCTGCATCGCCTGCAAGCTGTGCGAGGCGATCTGCCCGGCGCTCGCCATCACCATCGAGGCCGAGCCGCGCGCCGACGGCAGTCGCCGCACCACGCGCTACGACATCGACATGACGAAGTGCATCTATTGCGGCCTGTGCCAAGAGGCCTGCCCGGTCGATGCGATCGTCGAAGGCCCGAATTTCGAATTCGCCGCCGAAACCCGCGAGGAACTTTTCTACGATAAGGACAAACTGCTCGCGAACGGCGATCGCTGGGAGGCGGAGATCGCGAAGAACATCGCGCTCGACGCGCCGTATCGGTGAGCGTGAAGATTATGGGTTTCGCGGCTTTCCCCCTCACCCTCCCGGCGCGTCGCGCCGGGTCCCTCCCTCTCCCCAAGGGGCGAGGGCAATCTTGCGTGTTTCCCCCTCGCCCCGGCGGGGAGAGGGGACAGCCCGTTCGATCGCTCTTCGCGATCGAACCCGGAGGGGCCAACCGCGAGGAGCGGTTGGCCGGGTTGTCGGTGAGGGGGCTCGCCTGATGGACGTCGCCGCGCTCCTTCAGGCGATCTCGTTCTACGCCTTCGCGGGCGTCGCGGTCGCGTCGGCCATGATGGTGATCTCGGCCCGCAATCCAGTTCACTCGGTATTGTTCCTCATCCTCTGCTTCTTCAACGCGGCGGGGCTGTTCGTTCTGCTCGGCGCCGAGTTCCTGGCGATGATCCTGGTCATCGTCTATGTCGGCGCGGTAGCGGTGCTGTTCCTGTTCGTCGTCATGATGCTCGACATCAATTTCGTCGCGCTGCGCCAGGGCTTCTTGCAGTACCTGCCGATCGGCGCGCTGATCGGGCTGGTGCTGTTGGTCGAGTTGATCCTGGTGTTCGGCGCCTGGACGTTGTCGCCCGATATCGGTGCGGCCGCCGCCGCGCCGACCCCGGCACTGTCGCAGATGAGCAACACGGCGGCGCTCGGCGCCTTGCTCTACACCCACTATATCTACGCATTCCAAATCGCCGGCCTCATCCTGCTGGTCGCGATGATCGGTGCGATCGTGCTCACCCTTCGCGGGCGCGAAGGCGTGCGCCGCCAGAAGATCAGCCAGCAAGTCTCGCGCCGCCGCAGCGACGCCGTCGAGGTTGTGAAGGTGCGGCCGAGGCAGGGGGTATAAGGCGATGCTCGAGATCGGGTTGGCGCATTATCTGACGGTCGCCGCGATCCTTTTCACGCTCGGGATTTTTGGCATCTTCCTCAACCGCAAGAACGTCATCATCATTTTGATGTCGATCGAGCTGATGCTGCTCGCGGTCAACATCAACTTCGTCGCGTTCTCGTCGTTCCTCAACGACCTCGTCGGCCAGATCTTCGCCATGTTCGTGCTGACGGTCGCCGCGGCGGAGGCGGCGATCGGCCTCGCCATCCTGGTGGTCTATTTCCGCAACCGCGGCACCATCGCGGTCGAAGACATCAACCTGATGAAAGGCTGAGGCCCCCCCGTGACCGTCGCCGCCATCTTCCTGCCGCTGGTCGCGGCGATCATTGCCGGGTTCTTCGGCCGCCAGATCGGCGATCGCGGCGCGCAGCTCGTCACCTGCCTTGCGGTTCTGGCCTCGGCCGCGCTCGCCGTCGTCCTCTTCTTCGAGGTCGCGATCGGTGGGCGGTCGGTGACGGTCGATCTCTTCAACTGGCTCGACACCGGCGATCTTCAGGTCGAATGGGCGCTGCGCTTCGATACGCTGTCGGCGCTGATGGTCGCGGTGGTGACGATCGTGTCGTCGATGGTTCACATCTATTCCGTCGGCTACATGAAGCACGATCATTCGATCCCGCGCTTCATGGCCTATCTCAGCATCTTCACGTTCTTCATGCTGATGCTGGTGACGGCCGATAATTTCGTGCAGCTCTTCTTCGGCTGGGAGGGCGTCGGCCTCGCCTCTTATCTCCTGATCGGGTTCTGGTACGACCGGCCGAGCGCCAATGCGGCCGCGATCAAGGCTTTCGTCGTCAACCGGGTCGGCGATTTCGGTTTCGCGCTCGGCATCTTCGCGGTCTATCTGCTGTTCGGCTCGCTGCAATTCGAGACCGTATTCGCTGCGGCGCCCGCGGTCGCGAAAACGACGCTCAACTTCCTCGGCCATGACTATCCGGCGCTGACCGTCACCTGCCTCCTCTTGTTCGTGGGCGCGATGGGAAAATCGGCGCAGCTCGGCCTCCACACCTGGTTGCCCGACGCGATGGAAGGACCGACCCCGGTCTCGGCCCTCATTCATGCCGCGACGATGGTGACCGCCGGCGTCTTCATGCTCGCGCGGCTCTCGCCGCTGTTCGAATATTCGCCGACCGCGCTCGCCGTCGTCGTCGTGGTCGGCGGCACCACCGCGATGTTCGCGGCGACCGTTGGCATGGCGCAGAACGACATCAAGCGCGTCATCGCCTATTCGACCTGCAGCCAGCTTGGTTACATGTTCTTTGCCGCCGGCGTCTCCGCCTATGGCGCGGCGATGTTCCATCTGATGACGCATGCGTTCTTCAAGGCGCTGCTGTTCCTCTGCGCCGGCTCGGTCATCCACGCGATGTCGGGCGAGCAGGACATGCGCAAGATGGGCGGCATCCGCTATCTCGTGCCCTACACCTATATCCTGATGTGGATCGGCAGCCTGTCGCTGGCCGGCATTTGGCCGTTCGCCGGCTACTATTCCAAGGACACGATCTTAGAGGCTTCCTACGCCGCCGGCACCGGCGTCGGACTCTATGCCTATTGGCTCGGCGTGTTCGTGGCCTTCATGACGGCCTTCTATTCCTGGCGGCTGCTCTTCATGACTTTCCACGGCAAAAACCGCGCCGATGCCGAGGTGATGCATCACGCGCATGAATCGCCGCCGGTGATGCTGTGGCCGCTTGTGGTGCTGGCGATCGGCGCGGTCGTCGCCGGCTTCCTCGGCTTCCATTATTTCGTCGGTGAAGGCCGCAACGAATTCTGGCGCGAGTCGATCCTGGTGCTGCCCGGCCATGACAGCCTCGCCGGCGTCGAGCACGTTCCGTTCTGGGTCGGCAAGCTGCCGCTCGTCGTCGGGCTCTTCGGCATCTTCATGGCTTGGGTCGCCTATATCTGGAAGCCGGATCTGCCAGCCTGGACCGCGCGCAATTTCCGGCCGATCTACCTTCTGTTCCTCAACAAATGGTATTTCGACGAGATCTACGATTTCCTGATCGTGCGGCCGCTCTTTGCGCTTGGCTTCGGCTTCTGGAAGAAGGGCGATGGCGGGGTGATCGACGGTCTCGGGCCCGACGGTTTCGCTTTGACGACGCAGCGCCTGGCGGTCGGTGCGAGCCGGCTTCAGACCGGCTATCTCTATCACTATGCCTTCGCGATGCTGATCGGCGTGGTGGCGCTGGTCTCGTGGTATCTCCTGTTCCAGATCGGTTGAGCGGCATCATGGAAAATTGGCCGCTCTTGAGCCTCATCACCTTCCTGCCGCTGTTCGGCGTCCTCGCGATCATGGTTCTGCGCGGCCCGGCCGAGGATGTCGCGCGCAACGCCCGATGGATCGCGCTCTGGACCTCGCTGGCCGATTTTCTCCTCTCGATCGTCATCTGGGCGCGGTTCGACCCGACGACCTCGGATTTCCAATTCGTCGAGCAGGCCCAATGGCTGCCGCAATTTCACATCGCCTATCAGATGGGGATCGACGGCATCTCGCTGTTCTTCGTGATGCTGTCGGCGTTCCTGACGCCGATCTGCGTGATCGCGAGCTGGACGTCCGTGAAGGTGCGCGTGAAGGAATACATGATCGCCTTCCTCGTGCTCGAGACGCTGATGATCGGCATGTTCTGCGCGCTCGACTTCTTCGTCTTCTACATGTTCTTCGAGGGCGTGCTGATCCCGATGTTCCTGATCATTGGCGTGTGGGGCGGGCCGCGCCGCGTCTATGCCGCGTTCAAATTCTTCCTCTACACGCTGCTGGGCTCGGTGCTGATGCTGTTGGCGATCATCACCATCTATTTCCAGGTGGGGTCGACCGACATCGTCACGGCATTGAATTTCAACTTTCCGCCGGAGCTGCAGAAATGGCTGTGGCTCGCCTTCTTCGCCTCGTTCGCCGTGAAGGTGCCGATGTGGCCGGTCCATACCTGGCTGCCCGACGCGCATGTCGAGGCGCCGACCGCGGGCTCGGTCATCCTCGCCGGCGTGCTCCTCAAGATGGGCGGTTACGGCTTCCTCCGCTTTTCGCTGCCGATGTTTCCCGACGCTTCGGCTTATTTCACGCCGCTGGTCTATACGTTGAGCGCGGTCGCGGTGATCTACACTTCGCTGGTAGCGCTCGTCCAACAGGACATGAAGAAGCTGATCGCCTATTCGTCGGTCGCGCATATGGGCATCGTGACCATCGGCATCTTCACGGTGACCGCCGAAGGCCTGCAAGGCGCGATGATTCAGATGCTGAGTCACGGCGTCGTTTCGGCCGCGCTGTTCCTCTGCGTCGGCGTCGTTTATGACCGACTGCATACCCGCGAGATCGCGCGCTATGGTGGCGTCGTCCACAATATGCCGAAATACGCCTTGTGCTTCATGGTGTTCATGCTCGCCTCGATCGGCCTGCCGGGGACCAGCGGCTTCGTCGGCGAGTTCCTGTCCCTCCTGGGCGCGTTCCGGGTCAATACCTGGGTCGCGTTCTTCGCGACCACCGGCATGATCCTCGGCGCGGCCTATACGCTCTATCTCTATCGCCGCGTGGTCTTCGGGGTCATCACCCATGACGACGTCCGCGCCATGCTCGATCTCAACTGGCGCGAGATCGTGGTGTTCGTGCCCATGATCGCCGTGGTGATGTGGATGGGGATCTATCCCGACAGCTTCCTGAAGCCGATCCAGCCGACGATCCGCAATCTGATCGAGAATGTGCAAGCCGCCCGCGAAACCGGCCGCCGGCTCGCGCTCAATGTTACCGCTCTTCCAAACCCTTTCCCTCGCGGGGCGGGGCTTGCGACCCGGCTCGAGACGGTCGGGGGTGAGCAGCCATGACACATGTCGCCTTGCCCGATTTCATGGCGGCGCTGCCCGAGATTTTCCTGGCCGCATCATCGCTGGCGCTCCTGATTCTCGGCGTCTTCCAAGGCGACAAGGCCGCGCGCGAGATCGCCTGGCTGGCGGTTGCCGCGCTGATCGTGGCCTTCGCCCTGGTCGCGTCGCCGCTGCACGCCCACGGGCCGGCGCGACAGGTGAGTCTCTATGGCCTGTTCGTGGTCGACGGCTTCGGCGCGTTTTCGAAGATGCTGGTGCTGATCGGCTCGGCGCTCACGCTGATCCTGGCGATGCGCTACAACGAGCGCGAAGGGATCGCGCGCCCTGAATATGCGGTGCTGGTGCTGCTCGCCACCGCCGGCATGATGATGATGATCTCGTCGAACGATCTCATCTCGCTCTATGTCTCGCTCGAGTTGCAGAGCCTCGCGCTCTATGTCGTCGCCGCGTTCCATCGCGACGACTTGCGCTCGACCGAAGCGGGCCTCAAATATTTCGTTCTCGGCGCGCTCGCCTCGGGCATGCTGCTTTACGGCGCGTCGATGGTCTATGGCTTTGCCGGCACCACCAGCTTCGACATGCTCGCGCATAATTTCGCCGATGGCGGCACGGTCTCGATCGGGCTCGTGATCGGCATCGTGCTGATCGCCGTCGGCCTCGCCTTCAAAGTCTCGGCGGTACCGTTCCATATGTGGACGCCCGACGTCTATGAAGGCGCGCCGACGCCGGTGACCGCGTTCTTCTCGGTCGCGCCGAAGATCGCGGCGATGGCGCTGTTCATCCGGGTCATGGTCGGGCCGTTCGGCGGGCTGCTCTCGGAATGGCGCCAGGTGATCTGGTTCATCTCGGTCGCCTCGATGCTGCTGGGCGCCTTCGCGGCGATCAACCAGACCAACATCAAGCGGCTGATGGCCTATAGCTCGATCGGCAATGTCGGCTACGCGTTGATTGGCCTTGCTGCCGGCAGCGCCGCCGGCGTGCGCGGCATTCTGGTCTATCTCGCGATCTATCTCTTCATGAATGTCGGCGCGTTCGCGGTGATCCTGTGCATGCGCCGCGACGGCAAGCCGCTCGAAGGCATCAGCGATCTCGCCGGCCTGTCGCGGACCCAGCCGGGCCTCGCGCTGGCGCTGGCGATCTTCATGTTCTCGCTGGCCGGAATTCCGCCCCTGGCCGGCTTCTTCGGTAAGCTCTACGTCTTCATCGCCGCTATCGATGCGCAGCTCTACGGCCTCGCCGTGATCGGCGTGCTCGCCAGCGTGGTGGGCGCGTTCTACTACCTGCGCATCGTCAAGCTGATGTATTTCGACGAGCCCGCCGGCGCGTTCGACCGGCCCATCGGCCGCGAGATACAGGCGGTGCTGGTGGTCTCGGCCCTCCTCATCCTGTTCTTCTTCGCCTGGCCCGGTCCGTTGGTCGACGGCGCCGACGCGGTCGCCGCGGCGCTGTTCACCGGATGAGCCTTTCGCTCGATTTGCCGTCTTTCTATCGCCTCGTTAGCCGCGAGCGCGTTGCCAGCACCAGCGATGAAGCCAAGCTACTTGCCCAGTCCGGCGCGCCGGCGGGGACCCTCGTCTGGGCGCGCACGCAAAGCTCCGGCCGCGGCCGGCAGGGCAGGGCATGGATCTCGCCGCCCGGCAATCTCTACGCTTCGCTGATTCTGCGCCCCGCCGTTCCGGTGGCGATTGCAGCGCAGCTCGGCTTCGTCGCGGCGCTCGCGGTCGGCGATGCCTGTCTCGCAGAGGCGTCCGATGCCGCGATCGCCTTCAAATGGCCGAACGACGTGCTGGTCGCCGGCCGCAAGCTCGCCGGCATCCTGTTGGAATCGCAAAGCCGCGCCGATGGTAGCCTCGACTGGCTCGTCCTCGGCATCGGCCTCAACCTTGCGACCTATCCGGTCGAGGTCGATTACCCGGCGACCGCGCTTTCAGCCTCTGGCGTCGACGCGGCACCCGAGGAAATGCTGGCGGCGCTGGCTCGGACATTCCTACGGTGGTATGAGCGCTGGCGCGACGGCGCCGGCTTTGCCGCGATCCGCGGGGCGTGGCTCGCGCGGGCGCAAGGGCTCGAGCAGCCGATCCGCGTCCGTCTGCCGGCAGCGGTGCTCGACGGCCGTTTCGCCGGGCTCGACAGCGACGGCGCGCTGCTGCTCGATACATCGGCCGGCCGCCGGCGCATCGCCTCGGGCGAAGTCTTTCCCGCCGTTGCAGCCTAGGAGCGACCCATGCTGCTCGCCATCAACGCCAACAACACCAACACGGTGTTTGCCTTGTGGGAGGGCGAGCATCTGCACGGCGCCTGGCGCGCCGCGACCGAGCCCAAGCGCACGGCCGACGAATACGTCGTATGGCTGGATCATCTGCTGAGCCTGGCGGGCTTCAATCGCGGGCGCATCTCGGGGACGATCATCGCCAGCGTCGTGCCGGACGCAAATTTCAACCTGGTGAAATTCTGCCAGGATTATTGCGCTTCGGCGCCGCTAGTGGTCGGCGAGCCGGGCGTCGAGCTTGGCATGAAGGCGCTGGTCGATCGGCCCGAAGAGGTCGGCGCGGACCGGCTCATCAATACCATCGCGGTGCATGACCGCTATCCCGGCGCCGCGGTGGTGGTCGATTTCGGCACCGCGACCACTTTCGATGTGGTCGATGACGCCGGCAATTATCGCGGCGGCGTGATCGCGCCGGGCGCCAATTTGTCGCTGCACGCGCTGGAGCAGGCGGCGGCCAAGCTGCCGAGCGTCGCGATCCGTGCCACCGCGACGGTCATCGGCACCAACACGATCGCCTGCATGCAGTCGGGCATCTATTGGGGCTATGTCGGCCTAATCGAAGGCATCGTCACGCGCATCGCCGCCGAATTCGGCGCCAAGATGCGTGTCATCGCGACCGGCGGGCTGGCGCCGGTGTTCGAGCACGCCAGCCCGTTGATCGAGCGGGTCGACGGCACGCTGAACCTTTGGGGCTTGCGCCTGGTTTACGAGCGCAACCGCAAACCAAGGACAACTTCAATTTGACGAACCGAGCCGAAGACCGCGGGACGACGGCAATTGAAATTGTCCTTGTCCCGGCGAAAGCCGGGACCCATGTCGATGGATACCCGCTTTCGCCGGTAGGGCGCAGCGGGATATCTCAGCGGATCGCGTCGGTATGAGCGACGAACCCGAAATCAACCGGTCCGACGAGCTGGTCTTTCTGGCG
>DATLUE010000132.1:0-26600 GCA_035533255.1 Allostellaceae bacterium
CGCGGCCGGTCGAGCACCGACGCCGGCAATATCTCGAAACCGGTGACGCGGCCGGTCTTGTCCTCCCATTGCGGCCGGACCCCCATCAGCGCGAGGCCTTGGGCGATGTCGTCGCCGCCGGTGCGCATGTTGGCGGTTCCCCAGGCGGACAACGCCATGCTGGTCGGATAGGCGCCGTGCTCTTGCGCGTATTGCGCGACCAGCAGCGAGGCCGATTTCCAGCCGAGCTGCCAGGCCGCGGGGGTCGGTACGGCGCGGCTGTCGAGCGAGAAAAAATTGCGCCCGGTCGGCAGCACTTCGGGCTTGCCGCGCGACGGTGCGCCCGAGGGTCCCGGCGGCACGAAGCGGCCATCGAGCCCAGCCAGCAGCCCGGCGATCTCGGCATCGCCGCAGGCGGCGATCGCGGGTTTCAAATCCTGCGCGATCCAATCGAGCACGACGCGTGCCTGCGTCCAGCCCGGATCGCCGCTGCGTGTGCCGGCGACGAGATCGCTCGCGAGCTGCTCGAGCCGCTCGACCGTGTCGCCGTTGCTGCGCCAATCGCTGTCGCCGGTCAGCGCTGCGGGACGTGGACCCCGCCACGCGGCGCCAAGCTCGGCACTTAACGGATCGAAGCCCAGCGTCAAATCTCCGGCTAGCGCGCGGATCAGCGACGCCTGATGCGGCGCGCCGCCGCGCGGCAGCCGCGCCAGCGCGACCAGCAATTCGGTGCTGTCGGGCGATCGGCCGAAGATATGCAGCCCGTCGCGGATCTGCATCTCTTTCAATTCGCAAAGATAGCCGTCGAGCTTGGTGAGCGCCTGCGCATCGGTCTCGCTGGCGGCGATGCCGCAATCCAGCGCGAGCCCCGAGGCGCGCACCAGCTCGAGGATCTGCGCCGCCAACAGCTTGGTGCGGCGCGGATCGCCGGCCGCGGCAGCGTAATACTCGTCGACCAGCCGCTCGAGCTCGCCGAGCCGGCCATAGCTTTCGGCGCGCGCCAGCGGCGGCGTCAGATGATCGACGATCACCGCCTGCGCGCGGCGCTTGGCCTGCGTGCCCTCGCCGGGATCGTTGACGATGAAGGGATAGAGATGCGGCATTGGCCCGAGCGCCGCTTCGGGAAAGCATTCGGCCGACAGCGCCACCGCTTTGCCCGGCAGCCATTCGAGATTGCCGTGCTTGCCGAGATGGACGATCGCCTGCGCGCGCACGCCGTCGGCCAGCCAGGCGTAGAAAGCAAGATAGCCGTGCGGCGGCGGCAAATCGGGCGAATGATAGCCGGCCTTGGGGTCGATGTCATAACCGCGCGACGGCTGCACCGCGACCACGACATTGCCGCAGCGGATCGCCGGCATCGCGAAGGCGCCGCAATCGAGCCGGCTCTCGCGGAAGAACGGATCGCGCTCGGGCGCGCCCCAGCGCGCGGTGACCTTATCCTGCGCCGCGCGCGGCAAGGTCGCGAAGAACGTACCGTAATCGCTGCGCGGGAAAGTCTCGTCGGCGTCGCGCCCGCGTCCGGCGTTGGTCGGGCCGGCGAGCAGCGCGCGGAGCAGCGCGTCGCCGTCGGCCGGGATGTCTTCGACGCGATAGCCCTCGGCGTGCAGCGCGTGCAGCACATTGATCGCCGATTGCGGCGTGTCGAGCCCGACGCCATTGCCGATGCGGCCGTCGCGATGCGGATAATTGGCGAGGATGAGGGCGATCTTGCGCTCGGCCTTGGGCGTGCGCCGCAGCTTGGTCCAGTTGCGTGCCAGATCGGCGACGAAGGCGATGCGGTCGAGCACCGGGCGATAAAGCGCCAGCTCGGTCTCGGTCAGCTTGTCGCGCGATGGCGCTGCCTTGAACGAGACCGCGCGGGTGATGATGCGGCCGTCGAGCTCGGGCAGCGCGACGTTCATCGCGATGTCGCGTGCGTCGAGGCCGCGCGCGCCGGCGCGCCAGCTTGTCTCATCACCGCCAGCGAAGATCACTTGCAGCACCGGGCAATCATGCGCCGCGAATGGCCCGCACTCGCCGACGCTCCGCGCCCCGGTCGAGACCGCGAAGGCGGTCGCGTTCAGCACGATGTCGGGCGGCGCGGCGCCGAGCACGCGATCGAGGATCGCGACGGAGTCGGTATCTTTCAGCGACGCAACGAAAACCGGCAAGGGGTTGAGCCCGCGCGCGCGCAGCGCCGCGACCAATGCATCGATCGGCGCGGTGTTCGCTGCCAGCACCAAAGCGCGATAGAACACCAGGGCCGCGATCGGCGCGCCTGGCTGCCAATTCCGGCGCAGCGTGGCGAGATCGGGATGATCGGCGCCCGGCCAATAGAGACCCGCGCGCAAGATCGGCGCCGGCTCACGCCAGTCGCCGTCGCGGCCGATCAGGCTTGCGGCATAGCGCAGAAATTGCTCGGCGTTGCCGGCGCCGCCTTCGGCGAGATAGCGCCACAGGCGCTGCGCGGCTTCGGAATCGAGGGTGGCTGCACGCGCCAATTCGGGGTCCGGCTTGTCGTCGCCGGGCAGCAGCGCGAGCGGAATGCCGCGCATCCGCGCGAGCTCGCTCAGCCGCTCGACGCCGTAATTCCAATAGCCGCGGCCGCCGAGGATACGCGCGACGATCAGCTTTGCCTCGCTGGCGACAGCGTCGAGATAGAGATCGACCGAGTAATTATGGCCGAGCTTCAAAAGGCTCGCGAGGCGCAGGCTCGGCCAGGCGGGATCGCCGACGATAAGACGCTGCTGCGCGGCCGCAAGGCAGGCGAGGTCGCTGTCGGCGGCGGACAGCACGACGATTTCGCCGGGGCTTTGGCCAAGATCGACGGCCTGTGCGCCGTCGCTGATCGTGCCGGGAAGGGTGGCGAGAAGGTGCATCGCCTAGACAACCAGTGCCGCGGCGATCGCGGCACGGTCGATGCCTTTGCGGCCGATCACCACGAGGCGCGAGGCGCGAATCTCGTCGTCGCGCCACGGCCGGTCGAAATACTGCGCGAGCCGCGGTCCCACCGCTTGCACCACCTGGCGGAACGGCTTGCCGGCGACGTCGAGGAAGCCCTTGATGCGTAGAATGTCGTGCGCGGCGATTATGCGCGGCAGGCGCGCGAGCAGCGCGGCCGGATCGGCGAGCTTCGGCAGCGCCACGACGAAACTATCGAAATCGTCGTGATCGTGCTCGCCCGCGGCATCGTGGACCGACCGCCGCGCGGCAAGATCGTCCTCCGCCGCCGCCGAAAGACCCAGCAGCACCGAGGGCGCGATCCGGCCGAAGCTCGTGCGTAATTGCTTGGCCTCGGGGCGCAGCCGGGCTTGGACCTCGCCCTCGACACGCTGCAAAATCGCATCGTCGGCGAGATCGGCCTTGTTGAGCACGACCAGATCGGCGCAGGCGAGCTGATCGCCGAATACCTCATCGAACGGGTTGTCATGCACAAGCGCGGGCGTGTTTGCCGCAAAGCGCCCGGCGGCCACCGCGGGCGCGTCGATCACCGCCACGACACCATCGACCGTCACCCGCGCTTTGATCTCGGGCCAGTTGAAGGCTTGCAGCAGCGGCTTCGGCAAAGCGAGGCCCGAGGTCTCGATCAAAATATGATCGGGCGGCGCGTCGCGGTCGAGCAACTTTGCGAGCGCGGGCAGGAAATCCTCGGCTACGGTGCAGCAGATGCAGCCATTGGCAAGCTCGACGACGTCGTCGTCGCGGCAGCTTTCGATGCCGCAGCCCAGTAGCAGCTCGCGGTCGATGCCGAGCTCGCCGAATTCGTTGATGACGAGGGCGATGCGCCGCCCTTCGGCATGGGCAAGCAAATGGCGCAGCAAACTCGTTTTGCCCGCGCCGAGGAAGCCAGTGACGATGGTCGCGGGAATCTTGCGCACCGCTCAGCCTTTCAACGCCACGTCTTTGAGGATGAGCGGCAAGCCGGCTGCGACGAAGACGACGCGCTGCGCCGCGCGCGCCACGCCCTGATTGAGCCGGCCGGCCCGGTCGCGAAATTCGCGCGCCAGCGGATTGTCCGGCACGATGCCGAGCCCGACCTCGTTGGCGACCAGTACCACCGGCGCGCGCGGCTGCGCCAGCGTTGCGAGCAAGCGCTCGGTCTCGAAGCCGATGTCGCGCTCCGCGGCCATCAGATTCGAAAGCCATAGCGTGAGGCAATCGACCAGCACCGGCCTTACCGGCTCGGCCAACAAGGCATTGACCAGCTCGATCGGCTCTTCGACGGTCGTCCAGTTGCCGCCGCGCCGTGCGCGATGGGCGGCGATGCGTGCGCGCATCTCGTCGTCGCGCGGCTCCGCGGTCGCGAGATAGATCGCGGGCTGCGCGGCTTGCTCGATCAGCGCCTCGGCAAAGCGGCTCTTGCCCGAGCGCGCGCCGCCGAGCACGAGCGTCACGCGCGGCAGGCCCACGCTGCTCGCGGCATCGGCCGATGGCTGAAATCGATCCGGCAGGACGCTCCTCCCTCCGAGGATAGTCGGTTGCACAGCGCGAGGCGGAGGTCTCCTGGCTCGGGGTCGTCGATCCTCGGCACCTTCCCGGCGGGTCTCTCCGCCAGTGGCACATGCCGCGATCTCGCCACTTACAGTTGCGGGGGCAGCGCCGGCATCGCACCGGCTTCCCTGTCGCTTCGCGGGGCGACGCTAGCACGCGAAACCCGCGGACGCTATCCTCGCCTCGATGGCGCAATACGAGGTCACTGTCGCTGCCGCGCGCGCCTTGACGCCGGCGATCCGCGAGTTGGTGCTGAAATCGCCGGACGGCGCGGCGCTGCCTGGTTATGGGCCGGGCGCGCATGTCGAGATCGCGGTGACGCTCGCCGGCGGCACCGCGACGGCGCATTCCTATTCGCTGCTCGGCGGCACGGCCACCGGCGACGATCCGCCCGATGCCTATCGCATCGCGGTCGAGCGGCGCGAGGGCGGCGCCGGCGGCTCGCAATTCCTCGCCGAGATCGCGGTCGGCGCGACCCTCGGCATCTCCGCGCCGCGCAATGATTTTCCGCTCGAGACCCATCCCGCCAACCGGCTGCTGGTCGCGGGCGGCATCGGCATCGTGCCGATCTTTGCGATGGCGCGGCGGCTGAAGCGCGAGGGGCGCAGCTTCACCCTCGCCTATGTGGCGCGCGATCTCGACCAGATGGCCTATCGCGACGAGGTTGCGGCGCTTGCCGGCGGCAATATAATTTTTCACGAAGAATCGAGCGCGGCCAAGCCGCTCGACGTGAAACCGCTGGTGAAGAAGCTCGCCTATCCGGCCGAGGTCTATGTCTGCGGCTCTTACGCCTTGAACAAGGCGGTGGTCGCGGTCGCGGGTGCCGCCGGCCTGTCGCGGCTGCAGATCCACGAGCAATGCTTCGCGCCGCCGCCGGTCGTGTTGCCCGAGAACAGCGCCTTCGTCGTCACGCTGAAGCGCTCGGGCCGCGATTTCCAGGTGCCCGCCGATGCCAGCATCCTCGAGACCATGATGATGGCCGGCCACATCCCGAAATTCTATTGCGGTCGCGGCGAATGCGGCATCTGCCCGATGACGGTGCTAGCGGCCGACGGGCCGATCGAGCACCGCGACCATACGCTGAAGCCCGACGAGCGCGGCAGCCGCATCTGCATCTGCGTCTCGCGCATCAAGGGCGGGACGCTGGTGCTCGACGCGTAAGCGTTTTGCGCCGCGCCTTCAATACGCCGTCTTGTTCACCTGCCCGGTCGCGGTCACGTACCAGCGCTCGCTCGCAAACGGCTTGGCAGCGAGCCGCGCCATCATCCAATCGGCGATCATGATCGGCGGGTTGGGGCCGAGATTGGCCGACGGCACGCCGCTGATGCCGTGGCGCGCCTCCTGATAAACGACCAGGCGCTTGGGGGCTTTGAGCTGCGCGAACAACTGCTCGGTATAGACCAGCGGCGACAGTTCCTCGGCCTCGCCAGCGACGCACAGATAAGGACAGCGGATGCGCTCGACATGGCCTTCCCAGGTGAAGCCCTTGATGAATTCGTCGAATTTAGCTTCCTCGGTATAGCCGGCCATCCACATGAAGCGCTTCTTGAAGGTCGGCGACGCCTCCTCGAAGATCGTGTGGCAGCCGGGCTCGAGGCAGGTCGCCGACACTGCCGCCGCGCGGTAGCGTGGCTCGTTCGCGACCAGGATCGTGCCGAAGAACGAGCCGAAGCTGTTGCCGATGACGCCGATCCGCTTAGGATCGAGCTCCGGCCGCGCCGACAGCCACTCATAAAGCGCGGGGGCGGCGGCGATCCAGTTCTCCATGCTGACGCGGATGCCGAGCAGCGGCGCTTCGTACTGGCCCGGCCCGTCGATCGCGAGCACGGCGATGCCGCGGTTGAGCCAGCGATCGCCATAAAGCGCGACGCTGGTCTCCTTGAAGCTGTCCATGCCGGGGATCGCGATCACCGCCGGTATCTTGCCCTCGACGTAATCGGGTGGCAGGTGGTACCAGGCCGGCAGCGCCGTGTCCTTGAACGGAATCCACACCGGCTCGACGCGATGATCGGCAAGGCGCGCGTAATTGGCGTAGCAGGCGCGCTTCTTCTGGTTGAGGAAGATGTTCTGCTCGTTGTTCTCGTCGAAGGTCCATTGCGACGCGCCCCAATGCACCGCCGCCATGAAATAATTGTCGCGCGCCGTGATCAGCTCGTCGGCTTCCTCGGCCAGCCGCGCCTTCGCTTCGCGCCGCCGCGCCACGCCTTCGAAGGCGGGGCCGATATCGGCCATCTTCTTCACCCGCGCGCGGATGCCGGCGAAATCGGCCAGCGATTCGATGCCGCATGGCGCCTGAAGATAGAGCGAGCGCGCCTGGTCCCAATCGATACCATTGGCCTGGATGATGTTGTCGATGGTCCAGCGCTGCTCGGTGAAGCGGCGCACCTTGGGCTCACCCTTGTGCTCGATGATCGGTTGCGGATGCGGTGTGCTCATCGTGTCCTCCTCGCTCTTGTGGCGCCAATCAAAGCGGCGGCTGGTTGACCGTGCCGACGCGCCACAATCGGCTTTCGCCGGGTCCCGGGATGTGATCTATCCGGGTTAGCGACAAATTGTCGATGGTGAAAGCAAGCGCCGCTTCGGGTGCGAGATCGAGCGCGAGCGCCAACGCGGCGCGGATGGTGCCGCCATGCGCGACCGCGAGGATGTCGCGCCCCGCATGGCGCTCGCTGAGCCGCGTAATCGCGGCATGCACGCGCCGGGTCAGCGCTACGAAACTCTCGCCGCCCGGCGGCGTCTCCTGCGCGGGCGCGAGCCAGAAGCGGTGCCAGGCATCGCCGCGCCGCGCCGCCAGCTCGTCGTAGCGCACGCCCTGCCAGTCGCCGAAATGCTGCTCGATCAAATCGGGCTCGATCGCGATGCCCGGCCCGGGGATCGCGCTCGGCCCGGCCACGCCGGCATCGACCAGCGCTGCCGCCGTCATATGGGTGCGGCGCAACGGCGTCGCGATCCACACCGCGTCTTTGGGCAGACGACGCGCCAGGTTTGCGAAGCCGGCGCTCTCGCCGACATCGCAAGGAAAATCGGTCTGGCCATAGCAACAGCCCTTATTGACCGTGACCGGCGCGTGCCGTACCCACCACCAGCGCGTGACGGTCTCGCCGCTCACGACCACGCCGCGATGGCGAGCAGCGCCGCGGTCTCGGCGCCTTGCTCGAGCGCGCCTAATACGTCGCCGGTTTGGCCGCCGATCTGGCGCCGGGCGAGAAAGCCGATCGTGGCGGCGACGAGGGCGACGACGATAGCGGCACCAAGCCCGGCGCGAATCCCGACGCCGATCAGCGCCAGCCCGAGCGCGATGCCGAACGCGATCAGCGTCATGTTTTGCGTCGGCTTGCCGGCCTCGGCACCGAGGCCGTCGCTGCGCGCCGGCTCCAGCCAGCGCAACGCCGCTGGCAGGACACCGCGCCCCACCGCATGCGCGGCCACTAGCGCGCCCAGGACGTGCCAACGCGCGGCGATGTCCGCGAGCGCCACCGCGCGCAGGCCGATGGCGAAGATTAGCGCCAACACACCGTAAGTGCCGATGCGGCTGTCGCGCATGATCGCGAGCTTGGCTTCGCGCGTGGCGCCTCCGCCAAACCCGTCGATGGTATCGGCCAGTCCATCCTCGTGGAGGCCGCCGGTCGCGAGCGCGGTCGCGCCGACCGCGATCAGCGCCGCGGCGAGCGGCGGCAGGTTGAGCGCCGACGCGACCGCATAGGCGATGCCGCCGATCGCGCCGATCACCAGCCCGACCAGCGGGAACGCCCAAGCGCAATCGGCAAGACTGGGCGCCGGCGTGTCCGTCCGCGCGCGCGCCCAAGCCCAGTAGGCCAGGGGCAGTCGCGTCAAAAAGCTCGAGGCTGCGAGAAACTGGTCGCGCCAAGCTTCCGGGAAGGCGCTCATGCAAAGAGTCTTAACCCAAGCGCGCGATTCCCGCTAGCTTGCGTCGCGCGATTCGTGGAAGGAGGTTTCGATCATGCCCGAAAAAGGCGTGCCGGCGACGCTCGACGAGATGCGCGCGGTCGTCGCGCAATTTCCCGGTCCCGATCGCGATGCGGCCGAGGCGACGCAAGCGCGCGAAGCCCAGTTGACCAAGCCGGCCGGCGCGCTCGGCCGGCTCGAGGAGATTACGCTCTGGATGGCGACCTGGCAGGGCAAGCATCCGCCGGCTTGCGTTCATCCGCGCACGGCGGTGTTCGCCGGCAATCACGGCGTCGCCAGCCTCGGCGTCTCCGCCTATCCCGCGGAAGTCACCGTGCAGATGGTCAAGAATTTCGTCGACGGCGGCGCGGCGGTGAACCAGCTTTGCCGTGCGGTCGATGCCGATCTGCGGGTTTACGAGATGGCGCTCGACGAGCCGACCGCGGATTTCACGCTGGGTCCGGCGATGAGCGAAGAGGAATGCGCGACCGCGATCGCCTATGGCATGATGGCGGTCGAGCCCGGCATCGACCTGCTGGCGGTCGGCGAGATGGGGATCGCCAACACGACCGCGGCGGCGGCGCTGGCGGCGGCGCTGTTCGGCGGCGATGCGGCGCGCTGGGTCGGGCCCGGCACCGGCATCGCCGGAGGCGCCTTGGCGCGCAAGATCGCGGTGGTCGAGCAAGGCGTGGCGCTCCACCAGCCGGCCGCCAAGGACGGGCTCGATCTGCTGCGCCGGCTGGGCGGGCGCGAATTCGCGGCGATGGTCGGCGCGATCATCGCCGCCCGCATGGCGCGCGTGCCGGTGCTGCTCGACGGCTATGCCAGCTCGGCGGCGGCGGCAGCGCTGGGCGCGCTCGACGCGCGGGCGCTCGATCATTGCCTCGTCGCGCATTGCTCGGCCGAGCCCGGCCATCGCCTGCTGCTCGAGCATCTCGGCAAGCCGCCGCTGGTGGATTTCGGCATGCGCCTGGGCGAGGGCTCGGGCGCCACTTTGGCGATCGCGATCGTGAAGGCGGCGCTCGCCTGCCATAACGGCATGGCGACCTTCGCCGAAGCCGGCGTCAGCGGCAAGGAGCCGTCATGAAACCTCTCGTCATTGCGCTCTCCCTCCTACTCGCGACGACGCTCTCTGCCGCGACGCAAGAAAAGATCGTTGCGACCACGGTGCTGAAGACCACCGTCACCGCAACCGGACAGAAGATTGTCTTTCCGACCGGCGACACCGAAGTCACGGCGCTGCTGGTCAGCTTGCCGGCGGGCGCCGATACCGGCTGGCACGAGCATCCCTATCCGCGCTACGCCTATGTGCTCGAGGGTGCCGTGACGGTCGAAAACGATGCCGGCATCCGCAACACCTATCCCGAAGGCAGTTTCTTCGTCGAGCAGATCGGTACCTTTCATCATGGCACGACCACGGTGCCGACCCGATTGCTTGTGATCGACCAGGCCGAAGCCGGTAAACCCAACCAAATCAATCGCTCGCGCGATTGACTCGCTTTGGCAGCGCTCGCATCATCCCGCGCGAGAAGGAGACCGCGATGACCATAGCCACTCAGGAATCCGCGAGCGCGAAAACCGTCAACGGGCCGCCCAAGGCGCTGACCTTCGCGCATGTCAGCATGCCGTGCCGCGATCTCGAGGAAGGCAAGCTGTTCTATGCCAAGGTTCTCGGCGGCGAGATGCATGTCGAGACGCCGACCTTCGCGTCGTTCCGGCTGGGCGGGGTCGATGTCGGCATCGGCAATGTCGGCTGCACCTTCCTCGAGCCGAGCACGGAATATCCGCATTTCGCGTTTTTTTGCGGGCCCGACGAGCTGGTGCAGATGAAGGCGTGGCTGGCGCGCTGCGGCATTCCGAGCTCCAATTTCTGGACGCGCAGCGGCGTCGAAGCGCTGATGTTCTTCCGCGATCCTTCCGGCAACATGATCGAGTTGTTTTGCGAGCGCGGCTATCGCGGCGCCGACCAATTGCCGCGCGGGCCGGCGCGCGGCCACGGCACCGCGGTCGATATCGACAAGCTGCGCTACAATCGCTGGAAACTGCCTTAGGCACCGCGGCGGCTTCGTCGCGCCGTCGCCTCAAAATCCGCTATAATCGTGGCCGACGCCGGGCGATGACCCGCGCGGGATATGTCCCATGAGCCTGATGACCGACACGCCGCAAAACCCGCTGCCGACCGACGTGTCGGTAAGCCTGCGCAAGTTGATCTTGATCCGCTGGGTCGCCGTGCTCGGCCAGGCGGTGACCGTGCTGGTCGTCCATTTCGGCTTCGGCTTCGAGCTGCCGCTGACCAGCGCATTCGTCGTAATCGGCGCCTCGGTCGCGCTCAATTTAATGGCATCGCGCAAACGCAGCGGCGGCGCACGGCTCGGCGATCGCGAGGCCGCGGCATATCTCGCCTATGACACGCTGCAGCTCGGAAGCCTCTTGTTCCTGACCGGCGGGCTGCAAAATCCGTTCGCGATCCTGATGCTCGCGCCGGTGACGGTCTCGGCGACCATCCTGTCGCGTTCCTCGGTGATCAGCCTCTCGGCGCTCACCGTGATCGCGATCAGCGCGCTGGCGCGCTGGCATTTGCCGCTGCCGCAGCGCGGCGACCTGCCGCTCGACCCGCGGCCGGTCTATGTCTTGGGATTTTGGACGGCGCTGGTGTGCTCGACCTTGTTCATCGCGGGCTATGCCTGGTCGATCGCGGTCGAGGCGCGCAAAATGCGCGATGCCTACGCCGCGACCCAGCTTGCGCTCGCGCGCGAGCAGCGCATCTCGGCGGTCGGTGGGTTGGCCGCAGCGGCCGCGCATCAATTGGGCTCGCCGCTTGCCACCATCACCGTCATTGCCAAGGAGCTGGCGCGCGACCTGCCGCCCGATTCGCCTCACGCCGCCGATGCCGAGCTGCTGCTGAGCCAGAGCGAGCGCTGTCGCACCATCCTCGCCGATCTCGTCCATCATCGCGATGGCGAGCACGGCTCGCCCTTCGCGCGCCTGCCGTTCTCGGCTCTGGTCGAGGCGGCGGGCGAGCCGCATCTCGCTCCCGAGATCGCGGTCCAATACGAGGTCGAGGCCAGCCGCGGTCCCGACGGCCGGCCGCTCGAAGAGCCGCTGGTGGCGCGCAGCCCCGAGATCATGCATGGCGTCGGCAATCTTATCCAGAACGCGATCCACTTCGCCCAGGGCGAGGTCGAGGTGACGACGAGCTGGACCGCCGACAAAGTCGCGGTCGATATCGCCGATGACGGACCGGGCTTTTCCGACAGCGTGCTCGCGCGCATCGGCGAGCCCTATATTTCGGCGCGCGGGTCCAGCGGGCCGCCCTACGCCACGCAGCATATGGGGCTCGGGATTTTCATCGCGCAGACGCTGCTGGCGCGGACCGGCGCGCGGCTGACTTTCGATAATCTCTCGGATGGCGGCGCGCATGTGGCGATCGAGTGGCGCCGCCAGCATCTTGATGCAACCGAACCAGGGCTTTTTCTGCGCGAGGCAGGCGAATGACGGACGATCAGAATCGAGACGGTTCCGACGCGGCGGCCGGCGCGCTGGCAGGCCAGCCGGAAAGCGAGCGCACGCTGCTGATCGTCGACGACGACGAGCCGCTGTGCCAGCGCCTGGCGCGCGCGATGGAGCGGCGCGGCTTTATCGTCCATACCGCCGACAGCGTTGCCGCCGGCATGCGACTCGCCAGCGAGCAGCCGCCGGCCTTCGCGGTGGTCGATCTTCGGCTTGCCGACGGCAGCGGGCTCGAGATCGTCAAGGTCCTCCGCCACTCGCGGCCGGCGGCGCGGATCGTGATGCTGACCGGCTACGGCAATATCGCCACCGCGGTCGCCGCGGTGAAGGCGGGCGCGGTCGACTACCTGCCCAAGCCGGTCGATGCCGATGCCGTGGAGCGCGCGCTGCTGGCGACCGACGCGGCGCTGCCGCCGCCGCCGGAGGATCCGATGTCGGCCGACCGCGTCCGCTGGGAGCATATTCAGCGCGTGTTCGAGCAATGCGACCGCAACGTCTCGGAAACGGCGCGGCGTCTCAAAATGCATCGTCGCACCTTGCAGCGGATTCTCGGCAAGCACGCGCCGCGCAGTTAATCGCGCTTAAGGTTAACGTCTGTTCGGAATCGCGCCGGCAAAGCGCGCGCTTCTCTTGCAGTCTTTTAACCTTTCGCAAAAGCTCCTGCGTTAGCTTGGCGCCGATGACACCTGCAGCGGCCGAGAAAACCACCAATGTGGAGCATCTGCTCCACGACTTCACCGAGCGCCTCGAAAAGCATCCATTCGGGTGGCGCGCGGTGGTGTTGAATCTTTCGCGGCTGCGCCCCGACAACCGGCGGGCGCAGCAGATTCGGATCGCCGCCAACACCTTCGAGGGCCTGGTCCGGCATTTCGAAGGCCAGATTTTCCTGCTGGCGCAAGGCGACATCGTCTTCATCTGCAAGGATGCCGACGTCGCCGCGGTCGACAATGCCGTCAACAAGGTGCGGTTTCTCTTCGGCGACGATCCGCTCGCGGCGGCGATCGACGACATCCAATCCGACGGATTCTGCACCTGGTACGATCTGGCGCGCGAATACGTCAAATTCGCCGGCTTCGTGCAGCAAATCTATATGGACGAGCAGCGGCGGCAGAAGCGGCTCGCGGCGATCGCCGGCGACACCCAGCACAACGCGCGCCAGCCGATGGACCCGCAAGCGCTGGCCGAGCTCACCACCATCATCGGACGCGCCGATCTCAGCAACGTGCTGCGCCGCCAGTCGGTGTGCGCGATCGCGCCCGGCGAAACCCCCAAAGCGATCTACCGCGAGATTTATATTTCGATTCCCGATCTGCGCGATGCGGTCATGCCGAAGCGCGACATCGCCTCGGATCGCTGGCTGTTCCAATACCTGACCCAGACGCTCGACCGCCGCGTTCTGTCGCTGCTGCGACGCAACGACGACAGCGCGCTCGCGCATTCCTACAGCCTCAATCTCAATATCTCGACCTTGCTCTCGGCCGATTTCCAGGCCTTCGATCAAAGCCTGCGCTCGGGCTCGCGCGGCAGCATCGTGATCGAGATCGAAAAGGTCGACATCTTCAACGATCTTGGCGCCTACATCTTTGCGCGCGACTATGTGCGCGAGCGCGGCTACCGGATCTGCCTCGATGGGGTCACGGCGTTGACCTTGCCGTTCATCGATCGCGAGCGGCTCGGGATCGATCTCGTCAAGGTGTTCTGGTCGCCCGACCTCGGCGATCCCGCCCGCCCCGAGCGCACGGCCGAAGTGCGCGCGGCGATCGAGCGCGTCGGGAAATCGCGCGTCGTCATCGCCCGCTGCGACAATGCCGACGCCGTCCGCTTCGGCCATGATTGCGGCGTGCAGCTCTTCCAAGGCCGGCATATCGACCGGCTGCTCGCCGCCACCGGCAATACCGCGATCAAGGGTCGGCTGGCCGCCCCGAGCCAGGTCGCCGCCGCCCGCTAGCCTTTAGGTTGTACTTGCCAGGATGCGGCCGTCGACTTAAGACGACGGGCGTGACCATTTCCGACCTCATTCCTTTGGTCGAGCAATTGAAGCAGGCGCAGGTGTTATGCGTCGGCGATCTGATGCTCGATCATTACATTTACGGGCGGGTCGAGCGGATCTCGCCCGAAGCCCCGGTTCCGGTCATCCATATCGAGCGCGAAGAGAGCACGCTCGGCGGCGCGGGCAATGTGCTGCGCAATCTCCATGCTCTGGGCGCCGGCACCTGTTTCATCTCGGTGACGGGAACCGATGCGGCCGGCCGCGAGGTTGCGCGCATGGTGGCGGGGCTCGGCAGCGCCGAGGCGCATGTTCTGGCCCAGCGCGGCCGCACGACCACCTTGAAGACGCGCTACGTTGCCGGAACCCAGCAATTGCTGCGCGCGGATCAAGAGCACACGGCGCCGCTGCCCGCCGAGCTGCGCGCCGACCTGGTGAAAATGGTCGTCGATGCGCTGCCGCATTACAAGGTCGTTATCCTGTCGGATTACGCCAAAGGCGTGTTGAGCGGCGGCACCGCGGCCGAGATCGTCGCCGCGGCGAAAGCGGCGGGCAGCATCGTCGTGGTCGATCCCAAGGGCCATGATTTCGGCATCTATCGCGGCGCCGACGTCCTGAAGCCGAACCGGCCCGAGCTCGCGCTCGCGACCAAGCTGCCGGTCGGCACCGACGCCGAGGTCATCGCCGCCGCGCGCTCGCTGATCGCCGCACATGGTTTCGGCGCGTTGCTGGTGACCTGCGGCAAGGACGGCATGCTCGCGATCGAGGCCGAGGGCGAGCCGCTGAAGCTCGCGGCCGAGGCGCGCGAGGTGTTCGACGTCTCGGGCGCCGGCGACACGGTGATTTCCGTGCTCGCCGCTGCGCTGGGCGCGGGCGCGAGCCTCGCCGATGCCGCGCGGCTCGCCAACGCCGCTGCCGGCATCGTGGTCGGCAAGGTCGGCACCGCCGTGGTCGAGCCGAACGAGCTCGAAGCGGCGCTGCTCAACCGCGACACCATCGAGCATCGGAAGACCCTGCCGCTGTCGCTGGCGCTCGACCAGGCCGCGCGCTGGCGGCGGAACGGGTTGAAGATCGGCTTCACCAATGGCTGCTTCGATCTGCTCCACCCCGGCCACGTCACGCTGCTGGGCCAGGCGAAAGCGGCGTGCGACCGGCTGGTGGTCGGCATCAACAGCGACGCCTCGGTGGTGCGGCTCAAAGGTCCCGGCCGGCCGGTCCAGAATCAAGAGGCGCGCGCCGCCGTGCTTGCCTCGCTCGCCGCGGTCGATGCCGTCGTGGTCTTCGACGAGGATACGCCCGAGACGCTGATCGCGGCGCTGCGGCCCGATTTGCTGGTGAAAGGCGCCGATTATCGGCTCGATCAGGTGGTTGGCGGCGACTTCGTGCGTGGCTATGGCGGCCGGGTCATGCTGGCCCCGATCGTGCCCGGCTTCTCGACCACCGCGACCATCGCCCGCGCGGCGCGGTAATCTTTCTTCTCAAATAAAAGTTTCGGGATCGGCGGCGCCGGGATCGAGCAAGCGCTGGAGCCGCGCGCCGGCCAGCCGCGCAAAACGCAGATGCAGCGCGCGCCGCCGGGCGGGGTCGAGCTTCTGCGCGGCCGGCTCGCGCAAAATCGCCGCGCCGAAGCCGTCGGCCAGCATCAGGCCGCACTCACCCGGCAGGATGTCCATCGGAAAGCCCTCGGCGACCGCGAAATAGAGCCGGTCGCACCATTGGCGATAATCCGGCCATTTGCGGTCGGAACGGAAATCGGCTACCGACGATTTGATCTCGACGATCACCAGCGCGCCGTCGCGCCCGAGCGCCAGAATATCGGCACGCCGTCCGTCGGCGAGCGGCATTTCGGGCAGCGTCGCGAAGCCGCGCTGCGCCAGCGCCCGCGTCACGCCGCGGCAGAGGGTCAGAGCGATATCGCGACCTTCGGGCATGGCGCGATTTTCCGGCAAGCGATAGGCAGGAGCAAGGATGGCGACCGAAAATAACCAGCGGTTCGATTTTTTGCGCGATGCTTGGCGTCTGGCCAAGCCTTACTTCGTGTCCGAGGACTGGAAATGGGCGTGGGGACTCCTTGCGGCGGTAATTGCACTCAATCTCTGCCTAGTCTTTATCAATGTCCGGATCAATTTTTGGAACAACGACTTTTACAACACGCTTCAGAATCTCAACGAGCATGGCTTCTTCGTCCAGCTCGGAATCTTTACGCTGCTCGCGGCGGCATATATCGCCACCAGCGTCTATCAGACTTATTTGCAGCAGATGCTGCAAATCCGCTGGCGGCGCTGGCTGACGCGGCAATACCTCCACGATTGGCTCGAAGCCAAAGCCTATTATCGCCTGCAGCTCACGGGTGACGGAACCGACAATCCCGACCAGCGTATCTCCGAGGATCTCAACCGCTTCACGGACATGACCCTTGGTTTGACGCTTGGCCTGCTGAATTCCGTCGTCACGTTGTTCTCGTTCCTCAGCATTCTCTGGGTTTTGTCGGGGCCGTTCACGATTCCCCTCGGCAGCTTCGGAGCGCTCACGATCCCAGGCTATATGGTCTGGTTCGCGCTGCTCTACGCGATCTTCGGCACATGGCTGACGATGAAGATCGGCCGGCCACTGATCGCGCTAAACTTCGCTCAGCAACGCTATGAGGCCGATTTTCGCTTCAGCCTGGTGCGGTTGCGCGAGAACACCGAGGCTGTCGCGCTCTACGGCGGCGAAGCGCGCGAGCACGGCATCTTCATCGACCGCTTCACCCATGTCGTCGATAATTTCTGGGGCATTATGCGGCGGATCAAGGCGATCGGTTGGTGGACCAATTTCTACGGCCAGTTTGCGATCATCTTTCCTTATGTCGTCGCGGCGCCACGCTATTTTGCCAAGCAGATACAACTCGGCGGGCTCATGCAGACGGCCAGTGCCTTCAACTCCGTGCAAGGCTCGCTGTCTTTCATCGTCAGCGCCTACACCGCCGGCACCGGCGCCAACGACACCGGCATCGCCGCGTGGCGCGCCGTCATTCAGCGCCTCGTCGGTTTCGACACTCGCGTGCGCGCGATCGCGGCCGAGGCAAAGGGCA
Organism: Allostellaceae bacterium; assembly: GCA_035533255.1. Classification (GTDB taxonomy): domain Bacteria; phylum Pseudomonadota; class Alphaproteobacteria; order ATCC43930; family CGMCC-115725; genus CAIKMD01. The sequence goes on from DATLUE010000132.1 coordinate 16,926, forward strand.
AACAGCCGATCGATGTCGAGCGCACCGGCGAAGGCGTCTCGGTATCGCGGCTCGATCTCGACCTGCCCGACGGCGCGGCGCTGCTGCGCCAGGTCGATCTCGCCGCCAAGCCCGGCGAGGCGGTGCTCATCACCGGACCGACCGGCAGCGGCAAGAGCACGCTGCTGCGCGCCATCGCCGGCATCTGGCCCTATGGCAAGGGCGCCATTCGCATGGCGGCGGGCAAGCTGCTGTTCCTGCCGCAAAAGCCCTATCTGCCGCTCGGCAGCTTGCGCGATGCGCTGATCTATCCGCGCGCCACCACCGATCTGCCCGACAGCGCTCTGGCCGAGGCGATGAAAGCAGTCGGGCTCGGCAGCTTCGCGCCGCGGCTCGACGAGGACGATAATTGGGCGCAGCGCCTATCGCTCGGCGAACAGCAACGCATCGCCTTCGCGCGCGTGTTGCTGACACAGCCCGATTTGTTGTTCCTCGACGAGGCCACCTCGGCGCTCGACGAGGCGAGCGAGGCGCGCTTTTACCAGATGCTGCGCGCTGCTGCCTGGCATCCGACCATCGTCAGCGTCGGGCATCGCAGCACCCTCGCGGCGTTCCACGACCGGCAGCGCGACATCGCCGCCTTCCGCGCGGCGGAATAGCCTGTTACAAGCCGGGCATGACTGAAGAACACGACGACGAAAATCCGTTCCGCGCGGCACGGATCGAGAAGCTCAAGGCGCTGCGCGCCCTGGGCATCGACCCCTACCCTTATGGCTTCACCGTTACCGCGACGGCGAAAGCGCTCGAGACCCGCTATGCCGATCTCGCGACCGGCGCCGTGACCGAGGATCGCGTCGCGGTCGCGGGTCGGATTCGCGCCAACCGCAACAGCGGCATGTTCATCGACCTCCACGACACCAGCGGCAAAATCCAGGTGTTCAACCATAAGGATCATCTGACCGCCGAGCAGATCGCGGCAGTGAAGCTGCTCGATCTGGGCGATCTCATCGGCGTCGAGGGCATCGTGCGCCGCACGCCGCGCGGCGAGCTCACGGTCAACAGCAGCCAGGTGACGGTGCTGGCGAAGGCGCTCTTGCCGCTGCCCGAGAAATTCCACGGCCTTGCCGATATCGAGCTGCGCTATCGCCAGCGCTATCTCGATCTCATCATGAACGACGACAGTCGCGAGACTTTGCGGCGGCGCAGCCGCATCGTCGCATGCTTGCGGCGAATCTTGATCGAGCGCGGTTTTCTCGAAGTCGAAACCCCGATGCTGCATGCGATCCCGGGCGGCGCCTCGGCCAAGCCCTTCGTTACCCAGCACCTCGCGCTCGATCTCGAGCTCTATCTGCGGATCGCGCCCGAGCTGCATCTGAAGCGGCTACTGGTCGGCGGCCTTTCCGACAAGCTGTTCGAGATCAACCGCAACTTTCGCAACGAAGGCCTTTCGCCGCGGCACAATCCGGAATTCACCTCGCTCGAGCTCTACCAGGCCTTCGTCGATTATCACGCGATGATGGATCTCGCCGAATTGCTGATCGGCGAGGCGGCGAAGGAAGTGCTCGGCACGACGCAGGCCGTGTTCGGCGACAAGACCATCGAGCTCGCCGCGCCCTGGCCGCGCAAGACGATGACCGAGCTGGTGCAGCAAGCGACCGGGATCGATTTTCTGGCGCTCGCCGACGATGCCGCCGCGCGCGCCGCCGCGCGCCGCCTCGGCGCCGATTGCCCGTCGAGCGCCGGCTGGGGCCGCGCGCTCGAAGCGGCGTTCGCGGCCAAGGTCGAGGCGACGTTGATCCAGCCGATTCACGTCACCGGCTTTCCGCGCGAGATCTCGCCGCTGGCGAAGGCCGACCGGCACGACCCGCGTTTGACCGAGCGGTTTGAGACCTATGTCAACGGCTGGGAAGTGGCGAACGCGTTCTCCGAGATCAACGATCCCTTGGATCAACTCGATCGCTTCAAGCAGCAGATGAAAGAGCGCGAGGCCGGCGACGAAGAGGCCCAGCATCTCGATGCCGATTTCGTGCTCGCGCTCGAATACGGCATGCCGCCCGCCGGCGGCCTCGGTATCGGTATCGACCGGCTGGTGATGCTGCTGACCGACAGCCCCTCGATCCGCGACGTCATCGCCTTTCCGACGATGCGGCCGAAAGGCTGAGCGTCAGACTTTCAGCCGTCGCGCCACCAGCCAATAGGCGACGCTGGCACCGACAGCGGCGCTCGCCATGCCGATGCCCATCGGCAGGGCCGTCCCGTCGAAGAACAGATCGACGATGAAGCCGGCGGCGGCGGCGCTCGCCATCTGGATCGCCCCCATCAGCGAGGCGCCGGTGCCCGCCATATGCGGCACCGGCTCCATCGCGGCGGCAATCGCGTTCGACTGCACCAGGCTGATCGCGAAGCAATAGGCGACATAGGGCCCCATGATCCCGGCAATTCCGCCCCAGCGCGTGGTCGCGAACCACAGCATCGCGAGGGCAGCGACGATCAGGAGCGCCAAGCCCCACCGCAGCAGCATCTCGCTTTGGACGCCGGCGCGCAGCAGCCGCCGGTTGCCGAACGATCCCACCATGTAGCCGAGGACCGAGGCTCCGAAGAAGAAGCCGTAGGCCTCGCTTGAGAGGCCATAGACATCGATCAGCACAAAGGGCGAGGCCGACAACACGACGAACAACCCGCCGAACACGCAGGCGCTCACCAGCGCGAAGCCAATGCAGCGCGGATTCGAGAAGAACGTCCAGTAATTCGCCAGCAAGCGTCCCGGCCGGATGGCATGCAGGTCGCGCCGCGCCAGCGATTCGGCAAAGCCGGTCCAGGTCGCGACCAGCATCGCCGCGGCGAACGCGCCCTGCACCAGGAAGATCGCCGGCCAACTCACATGGCTGGCGAGCACGCCGCCCAGCACCGGTGCGAGCAGCGGCCCGAACGCCTGGACGGCGGTGATCGACGACAGCGTCTGCGCCAATTGCGGCCCGTGGAAATAGTCGCGCGCCGCCGCGCGCGTCACGACCACGCCGACGCAGCCGCCGAAGCCCTGCAGCAGCCGCAGCGCGATCATGGTCTCGATGGTCGGCGCGAAGGCGCAGAGAAAGCCGCCGAGCGTGTAGATCGTCATCCCGATCAACAGCATCGGCCGGCGCCCGAAGCGGTCGGAGAGCGGGCCGTAGAAAAGCTGGCCCGACGCATAGCCGAGCAGGTAGAAGCCGATCGTCAATTGCGCGCGCGCCGCCGTGGTATCGAACCCCGCGGCGATCGCCGGCAGCGCCGGCAGGCTCATGTCGACGGCGAGACTCGACACCATCGATTGCGCGCCGAGCAGCACGCGGAAGGCGCGGCCATGCGGATCGAGCATCGGCTAAGGGTTTTCGAGGCTCAGCACGCCGCGATCGTAATCATAGGCGAACAGCTCGGCGTAGCGGCCCCAATTGATCACGGTCTCGAGCACGCGCTGCGCTTCTTCCTCGCTCAGATGATCCTCGAGCTCGCCGAGGAAGCGCGCTTCCGGCGCGGAATGGCCGGGGCGCTCGTCGAGCACGCGCCGGATATGCGCGATGAAGCCGATATTGCGCATCAGCGAATCCGAGAAGATCTGCTTGCGCCGCAACAAATCGGCCTCGGCGAAAGAGCGGCCGAGCGGCGTCACGTCGATGTCGCCGCCGCCGACCTGGGCGAAGCCCAGGAGCTGCAGCGCCTCGATCAGCACCACCAGATCGTCGGTCGCGATGTGCTCGCTCTCGGCCAGGTGCGGCAGGTCGGCCCGGCCGTTAAACGGGTCGGCCGTCAGGAGGTCGAGCAGGCCGACGAGCTGTTGGATCGACGCGTCGGGCAAGCGGTATTGCATGCTCAGCATGTCGGCGCGCGCGCCGCGGCGCCCGCCCTCGCGGCCGGGCACGGTGGTCAAGAGCGTGTAGACCTCGTCGACGATGCGGCGAAAGGCCGGCATCGCCCAGTCGCGCGGCCGCGCCAGCGGCACCGGAATCTCGGCGCGGATGCAGCCCGGATCGCTGCCGAAGATGATGATGCGATCGGCGATGTCGACCGCCTCCTCGATGTTGTGCGAGACGAACAGGATGCCCTTGGTGGGCACCCGCCGCTCGAGCCACAAATCCATGATGTCGCTGCGCAGGGTCTCGGCGGTCAAAACGTCCAGCGCCGAAAACGGCTCATCCAGCAGCAGCACGTCGGGATTGACGACCAGCGCGCGCGCGAAGCCGACGCGCTGGCGCATGCCGCCCGACAATTCCTTGGGATAGGCGGATTCGAAGCCGTCGAGGCCGATCAGATCGATCGCGGCGATCGCGCGCTGGCGGCGCTGGTCGCGCGGCACGCCCTGCGCCTCGAGCCCTAATTCGACATTGCCGAGCACCGTCAGCCACGGGAACAGCGCGAAGCTCTGGAACACCATCGCGATGCCCTGCGCCGGCGCATAGACCGGCTGGCCGCGATAGGTGACCGAGCCTTCGGTCGGCGGCGTCAGCCCGGCAACCACGCGCAGGAAGGTCGATTTGCCCGAGCCCGACTTGCCGAGGATGGCGACGATCTCGCCTTCCTTCAGGGTGAAGTCGATATGGTCGAGCACCAGCCGGCCGGCATGATTCGGCTGCCGATAGGTCTTGCAGATGCCGGCGGCGGCAATGAGGGTCGAATCGGCGGTGGTCGCGATCGTGTCCATAGGTCAATCGAGCCGTAGCCGCTCCTCGGCAAGGTGGTAGAGCCGCCGCCACAGCAGCCGGTTGATCAGCAAGACATAGAGGCTGAGGACCGTAATGCCGAGGGCGATGCGGGGGAAGTCGCCTTTTTCCGTCATTTCGGCGATATAGGCGCCGATGCCGGTCGCCTGCAGCGTCGTGCTGCCCCATTGCGCGATCTCGGCGACGATCGACGCATTCCACGAGCCGCCCGACGCGGTCACCGCGCCGGTGACATAGGCCGGGAAAATCGCCGGCAGGATCAGCCGCCGCCACCACAGCACGTTGCGCACGCCGAGATTGCCGGCGACGAGTTGGTAATCGGTCGGTAGCGCCAAGGTGCCGGCGATCACGTTGAAGAGGATATACCACTGGGTGCCGAGGATCATCAGCGGCGATAGCCAGATCTCGGGGTTGAGCTTGTAGAGGACGATCGCCGATACGACGATCGGGAAGAACAGATTGGCCGGAAAGGCGGCGAGGAATTGGATGATCGGCTGGACGCGATGGGCGACCCGCGGCCGGAGGCCGATCCACACGCCGATCGGCACCCAGACGATCGAGGCGAGCACGATCAGCACCATGACCCGCACCAGCGTCAGGAAGCCCAGCAGGAAGACGTGCAGCACCTCGCGCGCCCCGACCTCGGCATGAACGAAATCGAAAATCTCGTAGAGCGCTGCCAGCGCCATCGCCAGCAGCAACCCGCTCCACAGCGCGTCCATCAGCGCGCTGCTGCGCGGCATCGCCTGCCGGCGCAGCGCCGGGCGCGGCAGGCTGTGACTGACGCGGCTCAAAAGCGAGGCGCCGACCTCGAACGACCCGGTCAGCAGCCGGATCACCCCGGCGCGCTGCATCATGATGAGGAACCACGGCGATTCGACCTCGTCTCCGCCCAGATCCTCGAATTTGAAGCGTTGCGCCCAGGCCAGCAGCGGCCGAAACAAAAGTTGGTCGTAGAGCAGGATCAGCACGAGCATCGCAAGAATGGCGTAGAGGACGGCGCTGAGGTCGCGCTGATCGATCGCGAGCGAGATGTAGGAGCCGATGCCGGGCAACAGCACCTGGTGATTGGCGACGCTGATCGCCTCCGAGGCGACGACGAAGAACCAGCCGCCCGACACCGACATCATCATGTTCCAGATGAGCTGCGGCATCGCGAACGGCACTTCGAGCTGCCAGAAGCTTTGCCACGGCGACAGATGATACATGCGCGCGGCCTCGCGCAGATCGTGGGGCACGGCGATGAAGGATTGATACAGGCTGAACGTCATGTTCCAGGCCTGCGACGTGAAGATCGCGAAGATCGCCGCGCATTCGTAGCCGAGCAGGCTGCCCGGAAAGAGCGCGATGAAGCCGGTCACCGTGATCGACAGGAAGCCCAGGATCGGCACCGATTGCAGGATGTCGAGGATCGGGATCAGCAGCTTCTCGGCGCGCTTGCTCTTGGCCGCGATCGCCGCATAGCCGAGGCTGAACACCAGCGAGGCGATCAGCGCCGCCACCATGCGCAGAACGGTGCGCAGGGCGTATTGCGGCAGGTAGCTTGGATCGAGCGAGATCGGCAGCGCCTCGCCGGGATGATAAGGCACGCTCATCTGCCGGCTGGCCCAGGCGATCAAGAAGATCACGCCGATCACCAGCGGCAGCGCGATGCCGTCCCAATAGCTCGGCCGCAGGCGCGACGGCCAGGCGACGATCGGCAAGCCCCAGCGCTGTTGCATCGAATTCGCCGATCCTTAGCTGCGTGCGGGAGCAACGTGCGGGCCGAGGTTGCGCAAGAGCGGTCGCGCAACGACGATCCGGATGCCGCGATTGAGCGAAGCGGGTTTAGCCAAAGATCGTGACAAGGAAAAGACACTTCGGCGCGCCGATGGCGCCGCCGGCGTCGCTCGGGCGCCGCTCAGGCCTGCTTGCGGGTCCGCTCGTCGCCTGGCGGCGGCGTCGCGGCCAAAAGCTCCGGCTGGCCCAGCGCCGGGACGATGTCGGCGATGCCGACGATCCGCGCGGCCGGGAAGCATGCCCGCGCCGTCGTGCCGCGCCCGACCTCGCTCTCGATCTCGAGCTTGCCGCCGTGAAGCTCGGTCATCACCGCGACCAGCGGCAAGCCGAGGCCGGTGCCGTTATGGGCCCGGCTCAAGGCGCTATCGACTTGCACGAAAGGCTGCAGCACGCGCGGCAGGTCGGCTTCGGCGATGCCGATGCCGCTGTCTTTGACCGTGACGATGAAGCCGCGCTCGACCTCGACCTCGACCGAGACCACGATCGTGCCGCCGGCCGGCGTGAACTTCACGGCGTTCGACAACAGGTTCAGCAGGATCTGCTTGAGCTTCAAGCGATCGCAGAACAGCAGCGGCGGAATGTCGGGCAGGACGGTTTCGAGCGCCAGGCCGGCATCGTCGGCCTTGGGACTGACCAGCCGCACGACCGTCCGCACCACGGTGGCGACGTCGACGGTTTCTTCCAGGAGGTCGAGCCGGCCGGCTTCCGCCTTCGACAGGTCGAGGATCTCGTTGATGATCTTCAACAGGTCGGTGCCGGCATCGAAGATGTCGTGGACATAGGCGTCGTAGGTCGGATTGGTCATCGCGCCGTGAGCGCCGCTGATCATCAATTCGGAGAAGCCGATGATGGCATTGAGCGGCGTGCGCAGCTCGTGGCTGATATTGGCGAGGAATTCCGATTTGGCGCGGTTGGCCGCTTCGGCGCTCTCTTTGGCGATGCGCAGCGTCTCGTAGGCGGCGCGCTTCTCGACTTCGAGATTGTGCCGCTCGAAGGCGCGATCGAGCACCGCGCGCAGCTCGTCGGGATCGCAGCTCTTGTCGAAATAATCATAGGCGCCGCGGCGCAACGCCGTGATCGCGGTCTGCGTGTCGGCGTGCGCCGTCATCATGATCCCGATCAGATCGGGCTGCTCGGCCTTGAGCCGGGCAAGCAGCTCGACCCCCGACAAGCCGCCCAGCCGAACGTCGATGATGGCGACCGGCGGCGCATAGCGCTTGATCGCGATCGTCGCCGTCTCCGGCCGGTCGGCGATGATCGGCTCGTAGCCGGCGGGGATGAGGATATCGGCGATCGATTCCGCGAACTCCTGATCGTCGTCGACGATCAGGAGTTGCCGGGGCGCGGATGGTTCCCTCTCGTCCATGATCCTAGGCGGCGGTTTTCCCGGCATCCGGGGCGGTGGCGCTGGCGATCGCGCGCAGCAGGTCGGCCGGATCGAAAGGTTTCATCAAGATGCCGCTGTCCACGGGCAGCTCGGCGACCGCGCGGTGGCGCTCGCCCGGCAGGCCGGTGACGAAGATCGTCGGGATCGTTTTCCCCGCGGCCCGGAGTTTCCGATAGACGTCGATCCCGGTCAGCAGCGGCATCGATAGGTCGAGCACCAGGCAATCGACGCCATCGATCGCCGCCTTCGCCAGGGCTTCCTCGCCGGTCGAGGCGATCACCACGCGGTAGCCTTGGCCGATGAGGATCGGCTCGAGGCTGGCGGCAAAATCCGGATCGTCGTCGGCCACCAGTACCATCCCGCGCGGCTTTACATGCTCGAGCACCTGCAGGAGGTCTTGGATGGCAAACGGCTTGCGCAGCACGCCGAGGGCGCCGCCCTCGATCGCCTGGGCGATGAGCTGCTCGAGGCTGAACCCCGTCATCATCATGACGCGCGCGTCGGGGCGAATTTTCTTGAACTCGAAAAATGTCTCGACGCCGTTCATGCCCGGCAATTTCACGTCCATGAAAACCATGTCGAAATCATGCTGCCGGAAAACCTCGACGCCCTGCTCGCCCGAGAAGGCGGCTTCGACCTCGTGGCCGCGCATCGATAGAATATCGACGATGCTCTCCGCGTGATCGCGGTCGTCGTCGATGACCAGAACGCGTGCCGTCATGCCGCAATCCCCTTTTGCTGTGCGAGCCGGTCGAGCCGAACGATGACCCGCGTTCCTGTGCCGATCACGCTGACGATCTCGATCGTGCCGCCATGCTGCTCGATGATCTGCTTCACCATCGGCAGGCCAAGGCCGGTGCCGAAGCTCTTGGTGCTGAACAGCGGCTCGAACACCTTGGGCAGCACGTCGGCGGCGATGCCGCCGCCGGTATCGGCGACCACCAATTCGAAGCAATCCCCGGCCAGCGCGGTGGTCACGGTAATCTTGCGTTCGCATGTCTCGTCGGTCATCGCCTGGGCGGCGTTGTCGATCAGGTTGATCAGCACCCGGCGCATGCGCTCGGGATCGACCGCGACCGTGCAATCGGCGTCAAGCCGGCGTTCGAGGCCGATGCCCGCCGGGAGCCGCTGCTCGCTCAGCACTTCCTCGATCCACGGATCGGGCGCGAGATCGCTCAAATGCAGCTCCTTGACGCGCGTGTAGTCGAGCAGATCGTTGATGATGCGATCGCAGCGCGCGACACTGCGCTCCACGCGCGAGATCGGCCGCTCGAGATCGATGCCCTTGGTCGAGGCGGTTTCCTTGACGGCAAAAAGCGTGTTGCGGATCGCGCTCAGCGGGTTGCGCAACTCATGCGCCATCGTCGCGGTGAGTTGCCCCAGTGCCGATAGGCGCTCCTTGCGCACCAACTCGCCTTGCGCCGCCTTGAGCTCGGCCGTGCGCTCCTCGACCCGGCGCGCGAGCTCGACCTCGACCGCGATTTCCCGCGTCACGTCGCGGCCCGAGCCGCGATAGCCGCGGAAATTGCCCCTGGCATCGAAGACCGGCTTGCCGCTCACGCTGACATGGATGATGGCTTCGTCGGCCAGTACGCGTTGGAAGCGGAAATTGTGGAACGGGCGATGCGCGGCGAGATCGGCATCGTGGAGCGCCCATTGCTCGGCGGTGACGCCCAGTTTGACGGTTTCGTGGCGCGTCTTGCCGAGATCGGCGCCGCTGGTGATCTCGCTCGAGCGGCCGCCGCCCGAAAAGCGCACAAAGCGCAAATTCTCGTCCTGTTCCCAGAACCAATCCGAGGTCGCTTCGGCGAAATCGCGGAACCGCGCCTCGCTCTC
>DATLUE010000133.1:0-4652 GCA_035533255.1 Allostellaceae bacterium
ATTGGTGCTCTTTGGTGTGACGGGCGATCTCGCCGCAAAGAAGATCTTCCCTGCACTCTACGCCATGGTGAAAAAGGGTGTCCTGACCGTCCCGGTCATCGGCGTCGCCCGTCCGACGTGGAGTTTGGCGACCCTTCGCAAACGGATCCGGGACAGCATTAAACAATCGGGCGCAATCTATAACCAGCGTGCGCTCGATCATCTTCTTTGCCGGTTCAGCTACGTGAGCGGGGACTATAATGATCAGGCCACGTTCACAGCGCTAAAGAAGGCGCTGGGTGCCGCTCGGCGCCCGGCGCATTACCTCGCCATCCCGCCCTCGCTGTTCGAAACAGTGATCAAAGGGCTCGGCACCGCGAACTTGGCCGAGCATGCGCGGGTCATCGTCGAAAAGCCATTCGGACGCGACCTGGCCTCCGCCCGGACGCTCAATCACGCGGCGCGGGCGGTGTTTCCGGAAGATTCGATCTTCCGCATCGACCACTTCCTCGGAAAGGAGGCGATCATGAACATGCTCTATTTCCGCTTCGCCAATTCTTTCTTAGAACCAATTTGGAACCGCAACTACGTGGCCAGTGTGCAACTGACCCTCTCCGAAGATTTCGGCGTCGAAGACCGCGGCGCGTTTTACGAAACCGCCGGCTGCCTGCGTGACGTCGTTCAGAACCACCTCTTCCAAATCGTCGCGCTGCTTGCCATGGAGCCACCCGCAGACCGTGATTTCGGTGCCGTTCACAACGAGAAAGCAAAAGTTTTCCAGGCCATGCGCGCGCTCAAGCCCGATGAACTGGTACGCGGCCAGTACACCGGTTACCGGAAAGAGCCGGACGTGGCGAAGAGCTCCGACGTCGAAACATTCTGCGCCCTCCGGCTGTTCATCGACTCGTGGCGCTGGGAGGGGGTACCCTGGTACCTGCGCTCTGGCAAATACCTGGCCGAAACGGCGACAGAGGTCCTCGTGGAACTGAAGCCGCCGCCACAGAGGCTTTTCGCCGACTCGGCGCCGACGACCGAGCGGCCAAACTATCTGCGGTTCCAAATCTCGCCCGGTTCCGCCATCGCCCTCGCCGCTCGCGTCAAGCGCGCGGGAAAGGAGTTCGTCGGCGACCAGCGAGAACTCTACCTCGCCGAAGAACAGGCCGGCGAGGAAGCACCCTACGAACGGCTCTTGGGAGACGCCATGGCCGGCGATGGAGCGCTCTTCACCCGTGAGGACGCGGTTGAAGCCGCCTGGGCGGTGGTCGACCGCGTCCTGACGGCACACCACGCGGTGCGCCCTTATCGTCGCCATAGCTGGGGCCCAAAAGAAGCTGACGCACTCATCGCTGCCAACGGGGGCTGGCATAATCCCAGTCCAAAGGAACCGTCCGGATCATGATGCTTGTTCCAACGCGATGATCAGGACTCGGTACAGCCGGCTATTGGCGGTCTGATAGGGATCCCGGCGGCACATTCCACAGTTCGATGGCCCGCACCCCCGGATGCCCGGGGTTATGCGCGAGAATGCTGAGCGACGCCGCCCCGAGCGGGAAATGTTGCCCGTCGATCACCGGTAGCCCGATCCATCTCGTGGCGAGGACGGCACCGAACTGGCCGTGGGAAAAGAGGGCGACATTGCCCTGCAACGCCTGAAGACCGGCGATGAGTCGATCGGCGCGATCGGAAATTTCCGCGGGCGCTTCGCCGCGCGGACAACCGTCCCGAAAGATGTTCCAGCCTGGCCGTCCCGTGCGAATGTCCTCGGAACGCCGTCCTTCGTAGTCTCCATAGTCCCATTCCGATAGGTCCGGTTCGATCTCGGCGACCGGCCCCAGTCCAGCCAACTCGCAGGTTCGTCGCGCACGAAGCCGCAGGCTGGTCAGCACACGCGCAAACCGTATCTGCCGAAGGCAGGGTTGGAGTTCGCGCGCCTCATCCTCGCCATGCGCAGTCAATGGGATGTCGGTACGACCGGTGTGCTGGCCCGAGAGCGACCATTCGGTTTCACCGTGGCGAATGAGACAAAGCCGCAAGAGCGTGCCCTGAGTGGCGATCGCCGGCTCGGGGATGCTTGGTGTCGGCGTCACGTCTTTTCCATCGCGGCACTGTATTCGCCTCGGCGCGCCGCCTGGTTGCAGCGGGCTCGGTGATAGAGAGCTTTCTGCGCGGCCACAACCTGGGCTTCGTTGCCGCGCCAGATCTCCAAGGCCGGCTGCTGGATGGCGCGGGCGAACGAAAACGCCACCGCCCAAGGCAGGCGGGACTTGAACCTGACATTCATGGCGTTCAAGCGGGCCGAGGCCAATTCGCCGGACTGGCCCCCTGAGAGGAACGCAATCCCCGGAACGGCCGCGGGGACGGCCCGCAAGAGACACGTCACCGTGACATCGGCCACCTCGTTAACTTCTTCCTGCCGGAGGCAGGCCAATCCCGGAAGCACCATGTTGGGCTTCAGGATCATGCCCTCCAGCATCACTCGTTGCGCGCAAAGCTGGACAAATACTGTGCGGAGGACCTCCTCCGTCACCTGCCGGCACTGCTCAAGCGTATGGTCGCCATCCATCAGCACCTCCGGCTCGACAACGGGGACAAGTCCAGCTTCCTGGCACAGGGCGGCATACCGAGCCAAAGCCTGCGCATTGGCCTCAATGCATCCTCGGCTGGGAATTTCGGCGCCTAGCGCGATCACCGCGCGCCACTTGGCAAAGCGCGCGCCCATCTGAAAATAAGCCGTGAGGCGGTCGCGCAGCCCGTCAAGGCCTTCGGTGACTTTCTCTCTGGGGTAACCGGCGAGGTCTTTCGCGCCGGTATCGACCTTAATGCCGAGAACGATACCCGCCTTGGCGAGAACTTCGATGAAGGGTATGCCATCCTTCGTCTTCTGGCGGATCGTTTCGTCATAAAGAATCGCGCCACTGATGCACTCGCCCAGGCCGGGGGTGGTTACGATCAATTCCCGATAGGCACGGCGCACCTTCTCGGTCTGGGGAATCCCAAGCTTCGCGAACCGCTTGTCGCAGGTGGGATTGCTTTCATCCATCGCCAGCAGGCCCTTGTCGTCGGCGACCAGCATTCTCGCGGTCTCGACCAGCGCTCGCGCATCTGCCCGCGTCTTGGCTTGCACGATCATTTGCGCATTCGCTTGCGCCGGTCGCGGCGTTTCGTCCAACCACTTCCGCGCTTCGGCGGCGTCGGCGTGATCAAAGTAGCGGCTCGTCGCCTTCGTGAACGGCTTGAAGAACGCGGCCATGCCCTGCTGCCACTTCTTATCCCCGACCATCGCGAGCCGCTCGATATCGGCGTAGTATTTGATGTCGAACCGGATTTCGTCCCACAAGGCGCCGGCTTCCCAGCCATGAAAGCCGGTCAAATCGAACAGCAGGCGTAACTTTCCATGCTGGAGCACGAGTCGCTCGAACTCGGGCACGAAGTGCTCGTAATCCACTTTTGCCAGCTTTCCCGTGACATGAATGGCGAGAGTCTTCCCGCCGTTCTCTTCGTTGAGGTGGATGGGCATCGTGGACTCCGTTGTTTCGATCTAGGCTAGAGCAACATCCGAAGCGGCGGACCGATCTCCCCAACCCGACCACACCGCGCGAATGGAAGCGGTCCAAGCGCGCAGGTCCCTGTCGCGCCATGGGCAGCGATCGGGTCGGTGACGGCCGCGTCGATCGAAGCGGAATTCGCCCTGATTTGTCTGCCTCGTTCACTCCCGCCGAGCCACGTCAGGCTGACGCGGGTGCACGCGTCTTATCCGTCAGGCGCTGCTCGCTCCGCGTGTCGCTACCCTTCCACTTCCAGTCGCGGATTTCCGGCAGGTCCTGGCCGTGCTTGTCAATGTACTGCTTGTGCTCGATCAGCTTGTCCTGGACCATTTGCTTCAGGTAGGCGCCCTTGGTGCCCACATGCGGCAGCCGGTCAACCACGTCCTGCACCAAGTGGAAGCGGTCAAGGTCGTTCTGCACCCGCATGTCGAACGCCGTGGTGATCGTGCCCTCTTCCTTGTAGCCGCGGACGTGCAGGTTGCGGTTGGTGCGGCGATAGGTCAGCCGGTGAACCACCGAGCTGTATCCATGAAAGCCGAAGACGATGTGCTTGTCCTTGGTGAAGAGCGAATCGTAGTCGGTCTCGCTCAGCCCGTGCGGGTGCTCGCTGGCGGACTGCAGCTTCATCAGATCGACGACATTGATCACCCGGATCTTCAAATCGGGCAGGTGCTCGCGAAGGATCGAAACCGCGGCCAGAATTTCCAGCGTCGGCGTGTCGCCGCAGCAGGCCATCACCACGTCGGGCTCGAAATTCTGGTCGTTGCTGGCCCATTGCCAGATGCCGATGCCTTCGGTGCAGTGCACGGCCGCTTGGTCCATCGTCAGCCATTGCGGCAAAGCGTGCTTGCCGGCAACCACGACGTTGACGTAATGCCGGCTGCGCAGGCAGTGATCGAAGACCGACAGCAGGCAATTGGCATCAGGCGGCAGATAGACGCGCACTATGTCAGCCTTCTTGTTGATGACGTGGTCGATGAAACCAGGGTCCTGGTGGGTGAAGCCGTTGTGATCCTGCTGCCAGACATGAGAGGCGAGCAGATAATTCAGCGAGGCGATCTTGCGACGCCACGGCAATTCCGACGTGACCTTCAACCACTTGGCGTGCTGGCTGAACATCGAGTCGAC
>DATLUE010000134.1:0-3188 GCA_035533255.1 Allostellaceae bacterium
CTGCGCGGCGGCGCCCCGCACTGACCGTCCTTCCTTGCCGGAACGGCAACGCCCGTTGCAGGGCGTGCCAGTGGCGATTCCGCCCCTCGTAAGCGAATCATCCATCCAGACGCCGACGAGCGTGCTGAATGGAGGAGTGACAGTTTATGCCTCGTGCCGAGTGGCGTTCGCCGGCAGCGTATGAGGACCTGCGTTCGCTCGATGCCCCCGGGTTCGCCTGGGAATTTCTCAGCCGTAACCCCGAATTCGAGCGCGACCGCAAGCGGCTCGAACACGCCGACGACCAGGATCCCCTCAGCGCCGGCGAACTGGACGATTTCGCGCGGCGCTGGGGGGTGCGATTTCGTCAGGCGCGAGCATGCTGGCGGCGCCCCTCAACCCCTGTGGACGCCGGCGAGCCTGCCGAGCGTGATCCCGATAACCCGGCTCCCACCCGATCTCGTCAACCCGAACCTCAAACCTGATGCCTGGTCGCTCGGGCCACTCGTCTCGGAGGACGGAGTCGAGCGGCTGATCGAGCGGCAAGGCAGTCTTTTCCGCCTTCACATCCTCGAAGCGCCCTGCGAGGACACGCCTTGCGTGGTCCTGCCGCTTGACCGGCTCTTCGAGATTCGTGCGGCGGCGGCGCTGCGACTGTGGCGCGGCTTGACGGGCCGCTCGCCGGGGCGCGACCCGGCGGCGCTGCCCGCCAGCCGGCGCGAACGCCTGGCGCTCGCATTGCGCGCCCTGGATGCTCGCCTCGAAAATGCGAGCTATCGGGACATCGCCGAGGCACTTTTCGGGACCGGCCGCATGCCGGAGCGCGGCTGGAAAACCTACGATCTTCGCGATCGAACCGTGCGGTTGGCGCGCCTGGGCCACGCGATTATGCAGGGCGGCTATCGCCGCCTGCTGCTCTATCCCTTCCGCGGCCGGACCTGACCGCGCCACGTTCGGTGGGGGTGGCGATCTCACCACCCAGCGACATCACCATCCCCCTCAGCGCAATCTCTCCGCCACCGTGATCCGCGACGGCCGCCGCCATTCGGCAGCCCCTGACACGATCACGGAGATATCCCATGTCCACCAATCTCGCGGGCTTGCCGCAGCGTTACCTGCGCACGCCCGAGGCCGCGCGCTTCGTTGGCCTTTCCATCCGCACGCTCGAGAAGCACCGCATCTACGGCACTGGCCCGCGCTATTCGAAGCTCGGCGGCCGCGTCGTTTACCGCGTCGAGGACCTGCAGACTTGGGTCGATGCGGCGGCCAAGGAATCGACGTCCGATCCCGGCAAGGTGGTCGTGCTGCCGGCCAAGCGCCATACGCCGGCCCAGCTAGAACAAGCCCGCCGGCCGCGCCGCTGACATCCATGTCGACGCGCCACCGCACACGATCCGAACGCGAGCAGCTCGAATTGTTTCGGGCCCTGCCAGGCGATCTCGCGCCGCGCGACGCGCAAGACCTCATGGCCTATCCCTTCTTCAGCCTCGCCAAGACGCATCGCACGACGCCGATCGACTACCGGATGAACGACATCGCCATCCGCGTCGAAGCCGTGCCCGAGCACGGCATGGCGACCATCTGGGACGCCGACGTGTTGATCTGGGCCGCCAGCCAGATCGTCGAGGCACGCGACGCTGGCCTGCGCACGTCGCGCCTCATGGCCGCCACACCATACGAGATTCTCACCTTCATCGGCCGCGGCGTCAGTGCACGCGACTATCACCGCCTGAAGGCGGCGCTCGACCGGCTGCAATCCACCACGGTCGCCACATCGCTGCGCCAGACAAACGAGCGGCGCATGCACCGCTTTTCCTGGATCAACGAATGGACCGAGCGCGCCGATGCGCACGGCCGCGCCGACGGCATCGATCTCATCGTGCCGGACTGGTTCTACCGCGCTGTGCTTGACGACGCGCTCGTGCTCACGATCGACCGCGAATATTTCAAGCTGACTGGCGGCCTCGAGCGCTGGCTTTATCGCATCGTGCGCAAGCACGCGGGCAGGCAGCGTGCCGGTTGGCGGTTCGACTTCCGTCACCTCCACGGCAAGTCGGCGAGTCTTTCGCCGTTCAAACGCTTCGCGTTCGAGCTGCGCGATCTCGCGCGCCGGCAACCGCTGCCCGGCTACCGTCTCGGCGTCGAACGCGACCGCACCGGCCGCGAGCTACTCATCTTCGCCCGCAGCCACTTATCCACAGGGGGCTGTGGACAAGTTGTTGACGCCGACGTGCCTTCAGGAACCTCGGAGCGCGTGCCATCGGGAACCGAAGTCGCGTGCCATCAGGAACCCGCATCGACATTTTGCGCTGGAAATTCCGTCGCTTGCGAGCCGCCTAACTTAGACTCTAACCAAGAAGAATCTAACGAGTCTGTTGTTGGCGGCGGCGCGACCCAGTGCAAAACCGGGAGCAGCGCTCGATGATCGTCGCGCTGCTCAATCAGAAAGGCGGCGTCGGCAAGACGACGCTCGCCCTGCATCTCGCCGGCCAATGGGCCCGGCAAGGAAAGCGGATCACGCTGATCGACGCCGACCCGCAAGGCTCGGCGCTCGACTGGTCCGAGCAGCGCGCACGCCGACGCTATGACCGCCTGTTTGGCGTCATTGGCCTCGCGCGCGACACGCTGCATCGCGAAGCCCCCGAGCTCGGCCGTCATACCGATCACGTCATCATCGACGGGCCGCCGCGCGTCGCCGCATTGCTGCGTTCGGCGCTGCTCGCCGCTGACGTCGCGCTGATCCCCGCGCAACCGTCGCCGTTCGATGGCTGGGCATCGGCCGAGATGCTGGCGCTGATCGCCGAAGCGCGTGTCTTTCGCCCGGAGCTCTTGGCCCGCTTCATTCTCAATCGCTGTCCCGCGCGCACAATCATCGCCCGAGAAACGGCGCATGGCCTGGCCGAACATGATCCGCCGGCGCTCGCAGCGCGGATCGGCCAGCGCGTGATCTTCGCCGACGCGGCCCGCGCCGGCCAGCTCGTCTTCGAGCACGACGAGTGCAGCTCAGCCGCGCGCGAGATCGCGGCGCTGGCGGCCGAAGTCGAAAGGCTGGCGCCATGACCGCACGCAGCCCCAACAGCGGCTTCGCCACGCGTCCGCGCAACGCCGAGAGCTGGATCAAATCACCCGATCCCGCCTCGTCTGGCGCGGCGGCCGCAGACCTCTACACAGCCCGGCTCACCGTCGACATCACGCCCGCCTTGCGGGGC
>DATLUE010000135.1:0-24413 GCA_035533255.1 Allostellaceae bacterium
GAACCAGAAAAGTTGACCGAACGTAGCATCCTGTGTCACTGATCACACGCCAGCGAGGCATCGCGCCATGGGCGACATCATCTCGGAACCCTGGGCGCCATCAAATCGGAATGCCTGGGCGCCTTCGTCGGAATCCGCAGTTCGATGACGTAGCGATGTGGCGAAAGTCCGGTTGCCGCTTTGAACGCGTGTGCGAAGTGATGTGAATTGAAACCTGAGACGTCCGCGAGCTCTGCCAGTCCCAGATCCTTAGTTAAATTGGCGTCGATGTATTCTGTGATCCGCCGCAGCCTTGCATTCACCAGAACGGCATGCGGTACATCGGCTGCCGGCCTGTTGGCTCTTCGTTGCATCAAGTAGACGGCAAGAGCGGCGCCGAGACTTTCCACATAGAGGCGGCCGTTCGTACCGTCATTGAGCAGCTCATGAGAAAAGAGCGCAGTCAGATCGGATAATTTAGGTTCGCTAACCCCAAGCTGACCATTGAAGTCGAGATCGTATCCGGCGGCTTCCCTGGACAGATTCGCGAAATAGCTACGGTCGAACGCCACTACGAGAACATCAGCAGGAAGCAGCCAACGCTGCCAATACTGTTGGCCGGCAGCCTTGATATGGACTGTCCCTCGAACGATTGGCTGGGAATGCAAGATGTCCGCATCAGGCGAGCGCCATTCGAGATGCACAGGGGCTCCGCAATGACGCACTACGATAACTTGCTCGGCACCAATGTAGACGCCGGAGTTGGGCGGTAGCGAGCGTAATGCTTCCAAATTGGATCCGTCGTCGGTAAGAGACGACGGGGTCGTCCTTAAGAGACGAAAAATCTACAAGATGGGATGGTCCAGAACGATGTTGTTCAGACATTGAAAACGCCCCAACCACAAAATGGCTTGATAACGATTTTGGACCGAATCTGGCGTCTGGCTTTCCTTCAGCGTAGCGACGTGATCGCTTTCCACCCGTCGCACGTTATTTTCCTGAATCAAGGACTTTACTCCGCGGTGGCGGGGCCCGATTCGCACAACTACGCGGCCCTTCTTTCAAGGGTAAGCGGAGGATTTCGTAAAGTAAATGTGAAATATCACAGTTATATAAGGAAATTATCGGTCATGGCGCCACGCCTCGCTTAAGTAGCTTTAGCTAAAGGGTGCCGCACTCCGGCGGACGATTCTAGCGGCGAATGGCACGGAATCGATAAAGCGGCGGAAACGGATCAGAGATGCCGTGCCACACTCGCGCGGAAGGACTCGATATGGGACCGGATTGCGCTTTCCGCGCCTTCGGCATCGTGTCGGCGCACGGCATCAAGAATAGCCCCGCGCTGCTCTTGAAAGGAATCGTGATGGTCCGGTGTTGTGAAAGAGATGAACTAGAACCGCAACAATCTTTCATTAAGGGTACGCAGGATTTTTACGAGCTCGTCGTTTCGCGCCGCACGAGTAAGTACATGGTGAAAACTGCCATCGAGAAACGTCATCTCGCGAATGCTGCGACTGGTCGCCTTTCTCGCATCCGTGAAGATAGTCTCAAGCTGTCGCATATGGGCATCTTCCGCTTGGTCGGAATGCCTCGGAAGGAGCAACCGTTTCGACGTATTCGCTTTGAGAAGGCCGCAGCCAGACGGGGCGACTTTCCTCCGAACGATTCTTAGCGTCAATCTATAGTGTGCCGGATTTTTCACCGACTATTACCAAACGCTACTGCAAGCCGATGAGATTGTGACGGAGATAATGATCCCGGAACAGCCAGCGGGCAGCGGCACAGCCTTGCACAAATTCCTGCCGGCGACGCAAGACGATTACGCCACCGTTTCGGTCGCGGCACGGATCGTAATCGGTGGCAACGGCACCGTTGCAGAAGCGCGTGTGGCACTCGGTGCCGCTGGATGGTCCCGGTACGCGCCAAGGCGGTCGAAGCGGCGCTGGCGAGTAAAGCCGCGAATGAAAACATTTGCCGCGAGGCGGCGTCTTTGGTGTTGGATGCCATCGATCCGGTCGCCGAGTTCTGCGGCTCGGAGATCAACGGAGATAGCAGGAGCCGTGGAATGGCCGAAGGAGATACTGGGATAGGGCGGCTAGTGGCCGACGAACTAGCGTTCTGCGGCATCAAGCTTGTCGCGAGTCTTCCGGACAATTGGGTGATGGATATCATCAGGACCGTCGATACTGACGAGAGGTTCGTCCATGTGCCGGTCAATCGCGAAGAAGCCGCCGTCGGTCTATGCTCGGGTGCCTTTTTTGGCGCTATGGGTAGCGCGGCGTTGATGGGTGCGTCAGGCTTCATGACGCTCATCTATGCGCTAACGAAGATCAACTACACCTACGAAATTCCGGTCTTCATTCTGATGACGTTACGCGGCGCCGGGGGAGACACGCAAAAGCACCACATCTCGAACGGGCTTTATCTTCTGCCGGTGTTAGAGTCCATCAATATGCCGTATCAAATCATCGACAAGCGATCGGATCTCGGTCTGATATCACGTAGCTACCGTCACAGCCGCACCTTTTCGAGACCGACGGCCGTAATATTTTCGAAGGAACTGCTGCTCGGGAGGGGCGCATGAAATACATCGACGCATTTCGCGCACTCAACCGCCACCGCACTGATCAGATTGTCATCGCCTCGGCCGGGCATTCGTGTCAGGCGTGGTGGGAAGCATCGAAAGATTCAACCACGACCTTTTATCTCGGTGCGTCAATGAGCATGTCGACCATGTTCGCAGCAGGATTGGCGGTCGCGCAACCAAAGCTCAAACTCTGGGCATTCATGGGCGACGGCGCTTTTTGCATGAACCCGGGCACGTTGATGGTCGAGCGGCAGATGAATCTGCCAAATTTGATGCATATCTTGGTGTCAAACCGCGCTTATGGCGGTACGCTCAATGCCGACCTGCCGAATTCCGCTCGCAACGATTACGCCGCGATTGCGCGCGGTATGGGTATCGAGCGTGTCTTTACGCTTAACACGATCGACGAGATCGAGACAGAATTCCCTGCAATCGCGCAGCCGAACGTGCCGGCCTATACCTTCGTCATCCTCGAAGTGGAACCCCTTGTCGAGCAATTCAAATCGCCAGCCATCGATCTCGAGGCAGTCGAACTCAAATATCGCTTTGGACGCCACATCGAGCAGATTACGGGCGCCAATATCTTTGGCTTCCGCCTTTAGCGTCGAGGTACTTTAGGTGGCGAGCGTCGTCGGCCAGAACATATCCTCGACTCAAATTCTCGAGCGTGACGCCGAGCTGATGGGGATTCGAGCATTTGATCGAATTCGTTGCGGTTTCCCTGAAACCCCCTTGGAGGGTCCCGCGTTCGGCGCCGGCACTATCATTTCCGTCCGCTCTCGATAATCTTGATAAGCGAGCGAAGCTGGTCGGCAACCTCTTTATGCTGCGCCGTCCATTCTAGCGTGATGTTCGTGAAAGGGTTACCGTGGCTTTCGATATCGGCAACCATTTGACGCTGCGATGAATCGGGATAGCTATCAAGGTCGCCGTCCCTGCGTGCGCGGTTCGCTGCCTGGCCTTCTTCGCTTGAAAGATAAAGGCCGAAGAGGATCGCAACATCCGGATCGGGCGCGTTTACCGGAATCGTGAGATATTGATATCGGCGCAGCGCCGCATCCGGGACGATGCGAAGCCCCAGGACATTCTTGAAACGATCCTGATACTGCTCCGTCCCCGCGCAATCGAGAGCCAACGCGGGAACTTCGCCCGACGCGATGCGCTCCCCAGAACCGCATTCGACGAGACCAGAAATCTGCGTGCCGAGCTTCTTGACGTAATCGACCGACTTTTCGTATCCCTCATGCTCGACGAAGCCGTCGAACGCGGCAAGAAACGGCGTCGTGGCAAATTTCCCGCTGAATTCTGGCGTGAGCAGGTCATACATCGAGTGGATATCGGCGACCTGCGGCAACACCTGCTTGTTGTACAGAATCCCGGGTAGGCGCGTGACGATCCGGAGCGCGCGCCCGTCGCTTTCGACGATTTCAGGCGTGATGCGCCCGGGCATCAATTGCGGCCAAGACACCTGCCGGAAAACGCCTTTGTCGAGCATCGGCTGAATCTGCTCCGCGCTCGCCATGTAGGCATCGGTCGATGCCTTCTGACCCGCGCCGAGCTCGGTATAGACTTTGGCGATCACGACCCGCGTGCTGGGATTTGGCGTCCAGGCCACCGCGATCGAGAGGTCGAATTGGCGTTTCATCCAATCCGCCGCCGCCTTGACCCCATCGCCGCCGCCCATGAAAGCCGGTGGCGATTCGATCACGAGCTTCCCCTCGCTCCGCGCGGCATCCACGACCTGCTTGAGCTCAGGCGTGAGTTCCAGCGCCGCCGAATAACGAGGCATGCCCGCCGCAATGACTGCAGCGCATGCGATGGCGCAAATCGCGCGCTTCAGCATTACCCACGTCCTTCTCTCGTCATATCCGCGCACGCGACGTCACATTTTCGGGAAAAAGATCCTCGGGCGCCAAATGGCGTGAGCAAATTCCCTGCTCGAAAGCGAACAAAAGGAAGGCTTCGAGAGTCTTTCGGTTGCTATCGATCCCGTAAGGCCAGTAATCGCTACCAAAGAGCGCGCGGGTGCGTTCGAGATGAATCCCCAGCCAGAGCACGGGGACACGCGTGGCAAAACTCGACGAGATGCGCGCGACGGAACGCTCTTTCGCCTCCTCGAACGCCTTGAACAGATTCAACAGCATCCACGGATATTTTTCGGCGAGATCGCCGCGGACGACGATCGTGTGCATGATGGGCAAAACGCCCGTCTTCTTGAAATACGCTTCTTCGAGCGGCTGAAAATCCGGCACCAGCTGGCGGATTTTTCCGGATTCCTCTTTCGGCAATTTGGGGGGATTGGCCGTGATGACAGCATCGATGCTGCCATCGAGCAGCAACTGCCGAAGCGAGCGGTCAGGTACCGACGTTAGCTCGACACCTTTCGGTAATGTCAGTGCAACTTTTTCGTCGCGTCCCGGCTCGTCCACGCCGGCCTGGAACCATTTGATGGACGGAAGCGGCACGCCCGCTTCATGCGCGAGATAACCGCGGGCGTAAACCGTGGCAGTCTGCGCCCATTCAGGCACACCGATACGCTTCCCTTCGAGTTCTCGAAAACTGCTGAGCCCTGAGTCAGCGCGAACATAAAAAGACGATAGGCGGAAAAGTCGTGACGGAAAGACCGGCAGCGCGACAACCGACCGATCGTCCGCAGCGATCATCGAGGCATATTTGCAGAGCGACATCTCGGTGACATCGAATTCGCGGAATTTGAGGAAACGGTAAAACATTTCCTCGACACCGACATCGATGAAACGAGCGTCGATCCCCTCTGCCCTCACCCTGCCCGACGCGAAATCGCGAACCTGATCGTAATCGCTGCAGGCGATCGTTAGATCGAGATTCGCCATCCCTATTCTCCCATCGGCCGCGACAGCCGGAGCAGATACCTAAAGTGTCGCGTCGCCCAAAACTGGATCGACTAGAATCCGACTACCACCCTAAGCACTCTTGCAAATTGAAGACCGCGCCTTCGACGCAGACCCTGCGCATTTCTTTCTTTCCATTTTTCTCGAAAGTCCGCACGCAGATGTAACAAGGTCCCAAGCCACAGGCCATGATCTGCTCCATGGCAGCTTGTCCAGGTATACCAAATTCTTTCCCTAATCGCTTCATCAACTGAAGCAAGCGGTTCGAACCGCATGTAAAGAATGCGTCAGCGCGACGCTCCGCGATCAAACTCCGCAAGAGCTTCTCGACATTTTCGAGCGAACTGCTGCCGTCCGAATCGAGAACTTTTATGACACTGCCGGCTTCCTCGAACATGTCGGCCGCAAGCGCATGCGCTTCATCGCGCGCACTGAGAATGGCGGTAACACGAATGCCCGCGTCAATTGCTACTTGCGATATTGGCGCCATGGTCGCAAGACCGACACCTCGCCCCAGCGCGACGACGTTTTTCCAGCTTCCATCGAACATGAAGCCGTTACCAAGAGGACCGACCATATTCAGTTGGTCCCCGGGCTCGACGGAGGCCATGCCCTGGGTACCGCGACCGACGACTTTATAGAGAAACTCGATCGTGCCCGCGGATCGATTGATGCGATAGACACTTTGCGGCCGCCGGAACCATACCTCTACCTGGTCGGGCGACGGACATAGGACTTGGAAAAATTGTCCTGGGCTGGCGTCAAGCGCGCGTGGAGATGCCCTGACAACTAGATGCTTATATTCGTCATTCACCCATGCATGGGACAGCACGGGACACAACGTCTCTTCGACCGCGCAATGGTATTGTGGGGTCACCCTATCGGCGCTCCCTACGACAGTCGGCGCGGTCGCGTAGGAATAAGGCATCACCTAATTCTCTTTTATTTTCATCAGGTGAGAATTATCTCATATTTTGTACATGTCGATCAAGCGCGATAAATGCTTGGCGGCTACGGCACCTTTCGAGGCCGCCCCCCAGATTTCGCGTACGACCTTCTGGTGGAGGTTCAGCGCTTCTGGCGCCGATGTGACCATCGCGACACCGACCCGGATATTAGGATGCTCGCCCAGGCGAAACGGACTAATCGTCAGGATATCGCGGTCGGCCTGCCGAAAGATCTGAAAGCCGGTCTGAGGCAAGGCGTCCGGAACGACACCGATTTGGACGTCCACGGGCGGATCCTCGAGCATGGCGATAAAATGCTCCACCTCGGCCTTTGCATAACGGCGCCGCTCTCTTCGTACTTTTTCGGATAGGTCGACTCGGCCGGAAAAGCCGTTGGTCAGGAACCGGCCGACTTCGGCCGCGGAGACCAAATTGACGATCGTTGGATGACGTTTCCGATAGGTGGCCTTTCGCTCGGCGAGGATTGCCATGATCCTCTGCACGTCATCCTGAGAGCGCTTTGTATCGACCATGCGTCCCGGAATACTCTCGAGGAGCACCTCCTTGAGGTGGTCGTGAAACGCATCGGACGCGAGCAAATACGATATTGGTCCGGCAAGGACGACGATATGACTGGCCGTTTCTTCGATTTGCCGCAAGCGCTCGAAATAAGCGACCGCAGAAGGAAGATATTCAACGCCCACGCCCAAAAGCGTGGGAACTGAGACGTCGAGCAGCTCGGCAAGCTTTTCCAATGTTTCAATTTTTGCAAGTTCGCCACGCTCAAAGCGGTAAAGCGCCGCGCGGGAGATATCGAGGCGGCGGGCGATCGCATCGGCGCTGAGACCCGAAGCAAGGCGGAATGCCTTTAGCCGATTACCAATATCGTCAAAACGAATAGCCATGATTCCTTTTCTTTCGACGTAAAACGCGTGGCCACAATGATTCGTGCGGCTGGTTACCCGCATCTAAATGAATCAGCGGAGCGACCTCGTTATGACAGGCGTCCAGACAATAGCCGGGATTTGGTGGAACGGCGATGGCCTCCACTCGTCCGTGATCGCTCTCTTGTTACTCGCTGAGCGTCGTTGCCGCGAAGAGACTGTCGACCGCCATCCGTCGCGGCGTCAGCCCTTGCTCGTAGGAATAGTCGCAAGCCTGTTCCAGCGTCCGGCGATTGGCTTTGATACCGTAATGGATCACCGGAGCCCCGATCGCCGCTCGATAAGACGGCGGCACCGCGCCAATCATAAGGTGGTGCTGCATATGCTCCACCCGCTCGCGATCGGCGATCGCTGCCGCCTGACTCATGGCTTTGTAGATGCTCAGGGCCGCCCACGGGTATTTTTCATGCAACGAGCGCCGAAGCACCATCATATGATTGATGGGGAAGATTCCAGTCTTTTGAAAATACCGGATGCTCTCGGCACCCGGATCGGAAAAGACCGGCACGATATCGGGATGTCTCGTGATATCGATCGTGGTGCGATCGATCATGTTGGGCGGCGTACCGAAATAAAGGCAGGTGGCGTCCAACTCGCCAGAAACAAGCATCGATCCAATGTTCTTGTCGTGGGGAATTTGATTGATGATGGTTCCCTTCGGCGGCGTGAAGCCGGTCGCGCCGCCATGACTATGCTCGGGCGTAAACTCCATCCACCAGTCGACATCTTCCTGGTTGCAACCAAATTCATGCTTCATCGCGCCGCGAACCCACAATGCGCCGGTCATTTGGAATTCCAGGACGCCGATCCGCCGACCCTTATAGTCAGCGGGGCTGCGAATCCCAGAATCCTTTCGTGCATATCCCATGACATGAAAAAAGCGACGCTGCGGAAACACCGGCAAACCGATCCAATCCTGATTCCCGGCGGCCATAATCATGACAAAGGAAGAGAGTGACATCTCGGAAACATCAAACTCCTGAAAACGAAGCTGCCGCCAGAAAAGCTCCGTCGTGGTCAGGGAATGACAGATAAAATCGATACCATCCGCCATCACACGGCCGTCCAGAACCGGCCGGCTGCGCGGATATGGTGACATCGCGAAGCTCATTTGAATTTTCGTCATGGCTTGTCCTTGATCGGCTTGGGCACCGCGACCAATTATCGCGAAATGATCTTAATAAGATTCTCGATTTGTTTGGCCATGTCGCGGTGCTCCCGCGCCCAGGCGATATCAATATCCCCGAACTTGACACCTTCTTTCTCCGCTTCCGCCACCGCCGCCGAAGGCACGGAATCCGGATAAGTATCGAGATCGCCGTCGCGTCGGCGGTCGCGATTGGCCGCCTGCCCTTCGCTTGACGAGAGATAGAGGCCAAAGAGAATGCCCGCATTAGGATCGGGAGCATGCGTCGGAATCGCGAGATACTGGTATCGCCGAAAAGCCGCATCCGGAACAATACGGAGCGCGAGCACATTCTTGAAACGATCCTGAGTCTGTGCTGTGCTCGCGCAATCAAGTGCGAGCGCGAGAACTTCACCAGAGGCGATGCGTTCTTGCGATCCGCAAGGAACAATACCACTGATCTGGTCGGCCAAAGCTTTGAAGTATTCGACCGATTTGTCGTAGCCAATGCGTGCGACGAACCCGTCTAGACCGCCGAGATCCGGCGTCGTCGCGAATTTCCCCTTGAACGATGGCTTGAGGAGGTCATACATGGATTTAACGCTCGCCATCTGCGGATCGGCTTGGCGATTGTAGAGAATGCCCGGAAACCGCGTGAGAATGCGCAGCGCGCGTCCGTCGGCCTCGGCGATCTGCGGCGTGATTCGACCGGGCATTAAGGCGGGCCAAGCCACGGAGCGGAATAATCCGGTATCCAACATAGCTTCGATCGGAACGGCCGCGGCGAGGTAGGCATCGGTCGATGCTTTTACATGCGCCTGCAACTCCGCATAAAGCTTGCCCGCTTGGCCGCGATTATTGGGATTCGGCGTGTAGGCCGTGCTGAGCGTTATCCCGAATTCCCGCTTAATCCAGTCGGCAGCTTCTCTGACAGAATCGCCGCCGCCCATAAGACTGGGAGGCGATTCGACAATCAGTTTTCCTTCCGCGCGTGCGCCATCGACGACTTGGCGAAGTTGCGGTGTCATCTCGAGCGCAGATGAGGGCCGGATGTTCGACGCGATTAAAATAGCAATGGCTATCGGCACAAACCGCAGAACCTTAAGGCTGACACCTTTGATTATCTTCATCATTCTCTCCCTCCAAAATGCGGTGAATTGCACCATTTCAACTTCCGCTCATTTTTTCGGCCGCGGCAAGGATGGACTCGACAATGCCGACATAGCCGGTGCACCGGCAGAGATTGCCGGTAAGCGCGGCACGAATGTCTTCCTCTCGCGGCGACGGTACTTGGGCAAGAAAGACGTAAGCCGTCATAATGAAGCCCGGTGTGCAAAACCCGCATTGCAGACCGCCACGCTCGATGAAGGACTGCTGGAGCGGATGCAATTTTCCGTCCCTATCGCTAAGACCTTCGATCGTAAGAACTTGCTTGTCGCGCGCTTGAATGGCCAACATGATGCACGATTTCACGGCTTTGCCGTCGACACTCACCGTGCACGCGCCGCAAATGCCGGTCTCACAGCCGCGCTTGGTTCCGGTGAGGCCGAGGTCGTCACGAAGAAAATCAGCCAAAAGGCGACGCGCGGGTACTTCCAGCGTGTAGTCGTCGCCATTAACGATGACATCGATCGAATGCTTTTCCACGACCTAATCCATATCAATGCCGAAAGCGCGTGCCGCCGCCCGGCGTACGATGACCTGGGCGATCTGCTGGCGATAATCCGCCGAGCCGGCAAAATCCGAGAGGGGGTTGATTTCGGCGGCGGCGATCGCGCCGCACTCTGCGAGGGTTTCGGCGGTAACTCTGTTTCCTTCGAGAAACTTTTCGGCGGTGCGCGCCCTCATGGGTATCCGCACGGACGCGCCAATTGCTATCGAAACATCCCGACAAAAACCTTGGTCGTAGCGCGCCGTAACGCCAACGCCCAAAAGCGGGCGATGCTCAGCCGGCGTCTTTAAGAAGCGGATATAGGCACCTACCAAATCGGGGGCCGGCGGCGGAACGTGGACTTGGATCAGAATTTCGGCCTGCTCGAGCGCCGTGACGAAATAGTCGACGTAGAAATCCTCAAGCTTGAGGACGCGCTCGCCATCGGGTCCTCGCAAAGTCACGGTCGCATTGAGCGACAAAAGACAGGTCGGCGGATCGGTCGAGGGATCGCCGTAGCACAGATTCCCACCGAGCGTTCCCATATTGCGAATCTGCGGATTGGCAACTTGCTCCGCCATCTTGGCAAGGAACGGATACCGCGCCCGAATGGCCGGGTGCGCGGCGATGTCGGCGTGACGCGCCAGTGCACCGATACGCAGGCCCCGGGTCTCGTCGAATTCGATAAGATCGAGACCCGGTACATTTCCGAGGTAGACCACGGCCGAGGGGATCGATAGCCGCTGACGCATCGCGAGCAAAAGCGCCGTGCCGCCGGCATAAAGCCGTGCCTCGTCGCCTTCGGTCGCCAGCATCCGGCACGCATCGTCGACCGAGGTAGGTTCCAGAAAAGCGAAATCACGCATTCGATTTCCCTGAGGCTCCTTGATTTTGCAGCGCCTTCAAGACGTCTTCGGGTTTGATCGGCAGCGTATTGAAGCGGATTCCGATGGCATCATAGATTGCGTTGGCAATCGCGCCCGCAGGCGGCGCAACCGCCGTTTCGCTCGCCCCTTTTGCCCCGTAAGGGCCGTTGGGATCGTTCGACTCAACGATGCCGGAACGCAAATGCGGGAGTGAATCCGCCGTCGGCAAAGTGTAGTCAGCGAAATTGCCGTTGATTAACTGGCCGTCCTGGAATTCCAGCTTTTCATAGAGTGCCCAGGCGATACCCTGAGCGGTTGCCCCGTTGGTCTGACCGTGAACGGCGAGCGGATTGAGCGCCTTGCCACAGTCATCGACGGCTAAGCTGTCGACGATACGGACCTGTCCAGTTTGCGTATCGACCTCGACCTCGACAGCAGTAGCTGCGAAGGAATAGGCCGTCGAGACATTACCGTAGAAATTCTTATCCGGCACTACGCTCGGCGCATCGAAAGTCGCATGCGCATAGATGCCTTCACCGCCCGAGCGGAAAATGTGGTGCCGCGCCGCGTCGGCAATGCTCATACCATGATCGCGCGCGCCGACTACATGAATAAACCCGTCTTCGATCACGAGATCGGCCGACGCGACCTCGAGCTTTTGCGACACGACTGCCAGAAGCTTTTCCCGCGCCAGCCGCGACGCACGAATCGCGGCGTTCCCAGCGACGGTGGTGACGCGCGAGCTGATCGAACCGATCGAAAACGGCGCGGAATCAGTATCAGGCGCTGCGACAGTGACGTGATCAATCGGTATGCCGAGTTCGTGCGCGCAAATCTGGCTCAGCACGGTTTGCGAGCCTTGGCCGATATCGCTTTCGCCGGTGATCAGAACGATGCGCCCGTCCTCGTTGACCCGCACGATGACGCTGGCGCCTTCCCAATCGTCGCGCGCGCGGTTGCCGCTGACATGGATGGCCGCGCCGATCCCGACCCCGCGTCGCCGCGCGCCCTGGCTTTGCCGGCGCTGATATTTGTCCTTCCAGCCGATCCCGTCGCGCGCGCGGATCAAACATTCGGAGAGACCGACGCTGCCCATGTGCCAACCATGGACGCTCGTCTCGCCGGTGCGAATGGCATTGCGCAGATGCACGTCGACCGGATCCATCCCGATCATTTCGGCGAGCATCGCGATATGGCTATTGAGCGGGAATGCCATCTGCTGCAAGCCCATCCCGCGGAAGGCACCGCTTGGAATTTTGTTGGTGTAGGCAAGCCGCGCATGTGTACGGACGTTCTGCAGCCTGTGCATGGAATCGGTGCGCATCGCAGTGACATAGGTGACCGAGGTCGCGAGACCGGTGTAAGCGCCATTGTCGGCAATGATCGACGATTCCTTTGCCAGGATCTCGCCGTCCTTCGCCAAGCCCATTTTCAGCCATACGCGCGCGGGCACGCTGGAATGTGCCGAAAGGAAATCCTCAAGCCGGTTATTGATCAACCGTACCGGACGCCTCGCTTTAAGCGCCAGAAACCCCGCGATCACCGTATTCGAGTCTTCGGTCACCTTGCCGCCGAACCCTCCGCCCGTGACGGTCTGGATAACGCGAATCTTCGACGGGGAGAGATCGAGCGCATCGCAAAGACGCGCGCGCGCGGAAAAGATCGATTGCACGGGTGCCCAGATGGTCAGCCGGCCACTGCCGTCGGGCGCCGCGATCGTCCCCATCGGCTCCATATAGCCGGGGTACTGATACGGCATATCGTAGGTCGCCTCGTAAACGGCCGCCGCTCGCTTGAACCCGGCTTCGACGTCGCCCCGATCGATACGGACCTCCCAAGCGAGGTTGCCCGTACCATCATGAATTTCCGGCGCACCCGGCTCGAGCGCGCTCGCGGGATCAAATACCGCCGGCAATTGCTCGTATTCGACATGAATGAGCTCGAGTGCATCGATCGCCGTATTCTCGTCGATCGCGACGACGGCCGCGACTTCCTGACCGACGAAACGTACTTTATCCCTGGCGAGGATATGCTGATCTTTCTTGATCACGCCCCAACGACGTTCCGGCACATCCTCGCCCGTAACGACGAGCCGGACGCCTTTCACCACACGCGCGCGCGAGGTGTCGATGCCGACGATCCGTGCATGGGGATAAGGGCTGCGCAGAATTTTGGCGTGAAGCATCCCCGCCATTTTCATATCGGCGACGTATTGCGCCGCACCGGTCACCTTGGCCCGCGCGGTGACTTGCGGCACCGAAGCGCCAATTAACGAGGGAGACGGTGTTTTTCCGTTCTCCGTCATCGCCTGCTCACGTTCCAACACGAAGGGTTGCGGTAAAAGCACGCAAAGCGGCGATGACGCTCAAGGGCGTGATGCTGCTCGTCGACGGATTTTCCACGCTCGGTACATTTTGGATCGACATTGAGAAAGCGGCACTGCCGGCATCGACCTCGATCGAATGGACGTTTCGTTCGACACCTGGATCGGCCCAGACCTCGACCTCCGTCTTGTCGGGCCCGATTCCCGCCAGCGACAAAGCTGCGGCCACGTTTACGTTCGATGGGAATGCCTTGGCCGCTTCTCGGGCGGAGCCCTGGAAAATACAGGTTGGCGCCCGAATCGACGCGACGTCGATTCCATTGGCGGTCATATAAGGCGCGCCCTCCAGCGACAGCGGCGGCTTGCGGGTTACCAATCGGATGCGGGTCACTTGCCCTTCGGCCGCGGCGCGGACCGCATCCAGACCGAGCAAAGCACCGGTGACCAGCGTGATTCTGGCACCGGTCCGCTCGGCGAGCGCCACGAGCTCGGGCGAGTCCAAGAGCGCCGCGCCGCTCACCGTGATCATCGTCCGACCATGCCCAAGCACCGTTTCTGCGACAGCGCGAAATGCCGGCGGCGGCACGCACTCGACGATCAAAGCCGCGCGCGCCACGCATTCCGATACGCCTAATACCGGAACCTCGATCGACGCCGCGGCGAGCTGCTTTGCCGCGACGTCAAGCCGAGCGGCCGATACCGCAACCAATTTCAGACCGGGGATGCCGCGATACAGCGCCAACGCCACCGGAAACCCAATCGCACCAAGGCCGATCACCGCCGTGTCTACCGTCATGGCGCGACACTTTTATTCGCGTGCTGTGCATCGCGAATGGCGCGCCAAATTTCCTCGGCTCTCGCCGGCAGTTTGATGTCGGTAATACCGAACGGCGACAGTGCGTCGATGATCGCATTACTCACTGCTGCTGGAACACCCACGTTTCCCGCTTCGCTTCCGCCCTTGGCACCAAGCGGATTGGTCTTTGTCGGCACCGGATGGCTCGCGGAAGCGATCAAGGGCATATCGGAAGCGCGGGGCATCGCATAATCCATGAAGGATCCGGTGATGAGCTGCCCGCTGCTGGGGTCGTAAACGACTTCCTCAAGCAGCGCCTCACCGATTCCTTGCGCGCTCGAGCCATGAAGCTGACCTTCGATCAGCAACGGATTGAGGACGACGCCCGCATCGTCGGCCGCCGATAAACGCACAACAGCGATGGCACCGGTCTCCGCGTTGACCTCGACTTCGGCGACCATGCAGCCATTGGGAAAGGTGTTCGGTCCCGGATGGCTGGCAGTGCCATCCAGCCCAACATCGAATTCCGCCGGCAGCCCTACGCCTTGATAGGATTTGCGAACGACGTCATCGAAGCTTAGACGCCGATCCGTACCTTTGACGGCAAAATTGCCGTTCGAGAATTCGATATCCGCTTCGGCGGTTTCGAGCATCCAGCCGGCCACCCGCTTCGCTTTAGCGATCACGACGTCAGCTGCAAGCCTCAGCGCCGACCCGCCCGCGAGCATGCTGCGTTGCGAGAAGGTCCCGCGCCCAAATAGAACCTGATCGGTGTCACCCTGAAAAACGCGGACGCGATGGAGATCGACGCCGAACCATTCACTGGCGAGCTGGGCGAATGTCGTTTCATGCCCCTGTCCGTGCGAATAAGTACCGACATAAAGGCCAAGGTAACCATCCGGCGATACGCGTATTTCCATCCGCTCCGACTGATTGCCGGCGCGTTGGCAGTGCATAGCAAGGCCAAAACCGCGCAGGAGACCACGATGCTCACTTTCCGCCCGCCGCGCGGCAAAGCCCGTCCGATTGGCGAGAACGAGCACCTTGTCGAGAACCTGCTCGAACTCGCCGCAATCGTAGACGTGGCCTTCCGCCGTGCGATGAGGCATCGCCGAAGCCGGAATCAAATTGATCCGCCGCAGCTCGATCGGATCGCGCTTCATCTCCCGCGCCGCCTTGTCGATTATGCGTTCGACGAAAAAACTCGCCTCAGGCTTCGCCGTGCCGCGATAGGGCGCGACCGGCGCGGTATGCGTGTAAGCGCCCCTCACCGAGGCCTGAATTGCCGGCAATTTGTAGACACCGGTATAGCTCGACGCGGCGTTCATCGGGGCAACGCCGGCGGCGAGAGCGAGATAAGCGCCGAGGCCGATGGTCACGCGGACGCGCAGCGCGAGCATACGGCCGTCCGCGTCGAAGGCGAGTTCGCCTTGCGCGACCTGATCCCGTCCCTGCGCGTCTGCCGCAAGGCTCTCTCCGCGCTCGGCCGTCCATTTCACTGGCCGCCCGAGGCGACGGCACGCCCAAGTAACAAGTACGTCTTCGGGATAGGTCTGGCTCTTCATCCCGAAGCCGCCGCCCACGTCATACGCGATGACATGCAACGCCAGTTCTGGCAGGTTGAGCGAGCGGGAGACGACCTCGCGGATCCGGAACGGCGTTTGTGTGCTCGAATAGATCACCGTCCGGCCAGGTGCGCTATCAGGACATGCCACCGCCGCTCGCGGCTCGATCGCATTCGCCGAGACACGCGGATAACGCACCTCAAGGTGCGTGACATGAGCTGCGCGGTCGATCGCTTGCTGGACTGCCTCGCCATCGCCGTTTTTGATCTCGAACGCGATGTTGTTGCGTACATCCGGCCATACCGGCGGAGCGGTCGCAGCGATGACATCACCCATATTCGCCGGCGCCAATGCCTCGTAGTCGACGCGTAAATTTTCAGCGGCGTCTTTTGCGATCGGAACGCTCTCAGCGACAACGAAGGCAACGGCTTGGCCAACGAAGCGCACGTAATCCGTCGCCAGAACCGGCCAAAGAGGGCGCCAGACAGACGCGCCCGTGTTGGGAAAGGCTAAACAAGGCAGCGGACCGATCGTCTCGCGCTCCACGTCCCGTCCCGTCAAAACACAGAGCACGCCCTCGATGTTTTCGACCGCGGTTGTATCGACGGCGCGGATCTTCGCATGCGCATGTGGTGACCGGACGACATACCCGTAAACGATCCCCGGAAATTTCAGATCGTCGGCATACCGTCCTCTACCGGTTAGGAACCGCTCGTCTTCGACACGCCGAACGGGCGATCCAATGCCAATGCCCGGCCTGGAAACCATCCGTCACTACTTTGCGACGAGACGATTACGAATGGTCCCGATTTGCGGCGACGAGACTTCGACGACATCGCCGACCTTCAAGAACTTGTCGAGTGGGCGCGTACCGTCCGGAAGAGGCTTCGTGGTGTCCGCCGCGGTCCCGGCGCCGGTGCCGCCGCTGATGATATCGCCGGGCATGAAGGTGAAGTCGCGCGACAGGTGCTCGAGAATCTCGCCAAAGGAGAACACCATATCCTTCGAATTGAACTGCTGGCGTATTTCCCCGTTGACGCGGGTTTCGACGTCGATATTCCGGAAATCGTATTCGCCGACGACGATGCACGGGCCAATCGTCGCAGCGCCGTCGAAGCATTTCATCACATTATATTGGAGCGCGCGCTGCTCAGCTTTGTCGCGAATAGTCCAATCGTTGAAGAGTGTCACGCCCCAGACATATTCCTCGATCTGGCTCGCCTTGATATCCGATCCTCGCTTGCCGAGGATGATCGATGCTTCGCCTTCATAGTCGAGAAACTTCGTGCGTTTGGGATAGGGCACGTCATCGCCCGAGGCCCGGACGTCGTCGACGATCTTAAAGAAGCCGAACTGGCCACTCTTACGCATTTCCACGGCCGCAGTTTCGACCGCCGCGATGCCGCCGGACCGGCCATAAGTGTTCTGCTGGATGCCGGCGATATGCGCTGCATAGTTGCTAGCGGCCATTGCCATCCGCCGACCCGGCCAAGGTGCATGAAGCCGCACCTTGCTCGCATCGACAACGAAGGACGGGTCCGCCTTCGCCGTGGCGAAATCGATCGCATCCTGCGCGGCAGCCAATGTCGGTTTGCCCCCGGCGATAAAGTCGTCGAGCCGCACGGGCACCGACGCATGGATATGCCCGGCGGATTTTGTGCCTTCGGCAAACGCGGCATACGCGCTACTGAGGTCGACGACCTGTCCGTTCACGAGCGCGCCTGTTTTCTTGGCCGGCCCAAAAATCACGATTCGCATTTCAAACCTCGATTAAACCCAGGAAACCTTCGTTGAAGTCGTTACTATTCTTCATCCGCCTGCATCAGCGGAAGCGTTGGATCGTAGCGCCACGGCGTCAGCGGTCGGCCCTCCTTGAGCGCCTTAAGCTCGCGCAGCCAAATCCTTCGCACTTCCAGAACGCCCACGTCACTGGCGCCAAGGCGCTCGCTTGTGCGGTCGGTTATCCGCCCTTGTGCAATCAGCGCTACATCGTCGACGAAAATCGGATAAGCGGTGCTTCGGGGATCGACATCGAGACGATTGATTTCTCCATGCAGAACAGCCTCCGCGAGTTCGCCCGCAGGCCGGGTCTGGCCCCCGAAGGTCTTCTTGCGCATGTCCAGATAGGTGTCGAATTCCTCTTTCGACATGTCGTTGGCTTCGACATAGAAGCGATGATTGCTTTCATCGTCCATCGGCACGAACCAGATGAGGATTTCGCGCGTCGGCAAATTCGGCAACAGCGGAAAAATCCTGCCGCGGAAAATATTCGGCATGCCGAATTGGGTGTGGCCGACTTTGCCGCTCGGCCGGGCGTGGCGGCTTGAAGCGCCCCAAGCCGTCTCCGCTGCCTCGATTGTGGGACTATCGGTGCGGCCGTCGAAGCCGCCGGCGTGATCGCTATGGACAAAGCCGAGATGGGTCGCGTCGAGCAGATTGTCGATAGAATTGAAATAGTTGAAAGCGTGCTTCGTCTCGAGGGCGAGGATTTTCTTATTCTCGAACTCCGGATAGCGCGGAAACTCGGACGGCTCACCTTCGCCGAAATAGGCAAAAACAAGTCCCAGATATTCCTTTACCGGCGCGGAACGAAGCCGAATACGGTGGCAAAACGGCTTCGGCTCTGCGGGTTGCTGCACACACTCGCCCGTAGGACCGTATTTCCAGCCATGGTAGAAGCAGCGGATCTCGTCTCCTTCCACCCAACCGACGGCAAGCTTCGCGTGTCGATGCGCGCAGCGCTCGCCGACAAGATGAAATGTGCCGGTTTCACCGCGATAGAGAGTCCAGCCTTCGCCCATGACCTGAACGGTCACCGCTCGACCGGGCGGAAGCTTCGAGGCCTCGAAGATCGGTTGCCAAAACGAGCGCATGTAGCGCCCCGCAATCGTGCCCGGATTGGTATAGGCGAGATCCTTCACGGTGACCCGTGCTTGCTTGCGCTCTTCAACGGCGCCTTCCATCGTCATCGCCTAGCCTCCTTTAACCCTCACGAGAGCGGGACCAATGCAGGCATCCCAAAAATTGCCTTTATCTCATAAATTATACATAGTGACTTTACCTGTCAACGAAGAGCCCAGGGTTGTCGATGCCGCTCAAACGTCATGACCGCTACGATTATGCACCAATCAATGGTCGGCGCGACTTTTCATGGCCCGGGGGCCGGCGCCTCGCCTTCTATATCGCGCTCAATGTCGAGCATTTTAGTTTCGGCGAAGGACTCGGCCACACGCCGACGTCATTGGGCCCGCCGCCCGATCCGCGCAACTTCGCGTGGCGAGAATACGGCCTGCGCGTCGGTATCTGGCGCATTTTCGATCTCATGGACGAATTGGGCCTGCCGCTCTGCCACCTATTGAACTCCTCCGTTTGCGAAGCACAGCCACAGATCATCGCGCGAATCCGCAAGCGAAATGACGACGTCGTCGGACACGGCCGCACGAATTCGGAGCGGCAATCAGAGATGGACGAAGCCACCGAGCGCGCATTGATCGAAGAATCGACGCGAATCCTCACCCAGAACATCGGACGGCCGCCGCGCGGCTGGATGGGCCCGTGGATCGCGGAAACCATGCACACGCCGGATCTACTGAAAGAAGCCGGCTATAGCTTTGTCATGGATTGGCCAGCCGACGACCAGCCATTCTGGATGCGGACACGATCGGGGCCGATTTTATCGGTGCCCTATCCGATCGAGGTGAACGATAGTCCGACTATGCTCAGCCGCATGCAACCGGCGACCGATTTCGCCCAAATGATTTTCGATCAATTCGACACCATGCTCGAACTGTCGAAAAAGCAGCCGCTGGTTTGCGGAATCGCGCTCCACACTTTCGTGGTCGGCCAGCCGTTCCGTCTCGCCCAGCTTCGGCGCGCTTTGACGGAGCTTCGAAATCGTCCGGGGTTTGACCGCGTTTGGATTACAACGCCGTCTCAAATCGCGGAATACGCCGCCGGTTTGCCGAAAGGCACGATTGTCGGAAGCTAGGCGCCCATCGCGGCCTTCGCGGGACGATCCGTCGGTCCAAGCGTATTCCACACCCAATCGGCCACATCGAGGAGTGCGGCGTCGCTCCGGAGCCGTCCGACCAGTTGAATACCAACCGGAAGGCCGTTCCTGCCCCAATGGGTAGGCAAAGTCACGGTCGGTAGATGGAGGAGTGTCCACAGCTCTTGGAATTTGGGGTCGCCGGTATCATCGAGGCCTTGGGGCGCCTCGCCGGGAACACAAGCGCCCAAGAGCACGTCACAATCCCCAAAACAGTCGCCGATGTCGCGGCGCCATTTTACCGCCAGATCCATAGCCGACCGGTATTGGTCCCAGGAAATGGCGAAGCCTTTTTCGATCGACTGGCGGAGCCGCGGACTGATGAGAGCCTCGTGATTATGCCATTCATAGGCAAGCCCCCGCGCGCGCTCGTAATTGCTGATGCACTCGCGAGCCGGCGTCAGGTCGGCAAATTCCGGCGGCAGATTGATGTCGCGAAGCGCAGCGCCGCCGGCGCCTAAGCGACGCGCCGCATCCTCGACAGCAATCGTCGTCGATTCCTCGGCGCGCGGCCATAAATGCGTTCTGCACAATCCGATAACCGAAGGCTTCGCAAGCGGGCTCGCCAATGTGTCGTTCGGAACCAGCGCCGAATCGAGAAGCCGGATATCGTCGAGGTTCCGCGTAATGAGCCCGATCGTGTCGAAACTTTCGGCAGCTTGCTTGACGCCGGCGCGGTTATAACGGCCGAAGCTCGGCTTGAACCCGAAGACGCCGCAGAACGATGCCGGCCGGAGCACGGAACCGCCTGTTTGCGTGCCCAGAGCGGCCGCAACCATGTAATCCGCAACCGCAGCGGCAGAGCCGCTCGACGATCCGCCCGGGGTCCGCGACGGATCGAGCGGGTTGGCCGTCTTACCCGGAAAACTGCCGGCAAATTCCGCGGTGACGGTCTTACCGAGAATAAGCGCGCCCGCCGTCCTCAATAAAGCGACGCAAGCTGCATCGGCGCGCGGCCGATACCCTTTATAGATAGGCGAGCCCATTTCCGTGGGCATATCGGCGGTGTCGATGATGTCTTTCACGCCGATCGGCACGCCATGCAGCGGTCCGCGCCGCGGGCTGCGGTCGAGCGCGCGCGCGGCTTCCAATGCGCGTTCAGGCTCGAGAAATGCCCACGCGCCGACGGTGGCTTCACGCTCGGCAATCCGGTCGAGGCAGTCCTGGACGATAGACTCGCAGGTAAGATCGCCGCGCATGACGGCGTCTGTCATCGCGGTGGCGGAAAGTTCTCTCGGAACGCCCATCGTGCTTAGCGCGTCCTCCGCAACCGCGCGACCACACCGCCTCTTTGAAAGAGCATCTCCATCCACTGAACAAGCTTATAGAGCAGGATACCGAGTGCGGTAAGAATGATGAGCACGGCGAACATCAGCGTGGTGTTCATGGTGCCGTCCGAGACGATGATCATGGCGCCGAGACCGACATCCGACCCGACATATTCGCCCACGATCGCGCCGACGGTGGCAAAGAGCATCGCCATCCGCAGCCCGGCAAAAATGTAGGGCCGCGCATGAGGCAAACGCAGTTTTGTGAATGTTTGGATTTCGTTGGCCAATAGAGACTTGAACAACATGAGCTTTTCGCTCTCGACGGCGCAGAGGCCCACAACCGTGTTTTCCAATAGCGGGAAGAAGGCGATGAGTGCCGCGATCACCACCTTGGAGGCGATGCCATAGCCGAGCCACAGCGTGAACATCGGCGCAAGAGCGAGCTTGGGGACCGCTTGGGAGGCGACCAGATAAGGACTGGCAAGACGGCGCAGCAACGGTGACCACGCGAGAGCGATTCCGGCGCCGAGCCCAATCGCGCTGCCGAGAATGAACCCAAGAATGATTTCGAGCGTCGTCGTCTCGATATGTTTGAAGACCGAACCGTTCTTCGTGATATCGACGATGACTTCACCGACCCTACCCGGTGCCGGGAGCACGAGCGGCGACGTCAAACTCGCCAGGAAGCTCCACAAAGCCAAGCTGACCACGATCACCGCGGCCGTCAAAGTAAGCTCGAGCGCAATACGACGGCGGCCATTCTGCTCGTCGTCTTCGAGCGTTTCGATAAACTCGTCTTCCACCTCGCTCGGCGGCGCGGGCACTTCTCGGGCGACCGATTCGTTCATCCGAGTTGCTCGCGAAGATGGCGGCGATAGTCGGCGAATTGCGGTAAGTAGGTCGTTTCGATCGTGCGCGGCCGGGGCAGCTCGATCTTGACGATCTCTTTGACCCGTCCGGGCCGCTCGCTGAGGAGAATGACGCGGTCCGACAAAAACACCGCCTCGGCGATATCGTGGGTAACGAAAATAATGGTCTTGCCGCTCGCTTGCCAAATACGCAGCAGCTCGACATTCATCTGCTCGCGCGTCAAAGCGTCGAGTGCGCCGAACGGCTCGTCCATAAGCAGGATATCGGGATCGCAAAGCAGCGAGCGGACGATCGCGGCACGCTGTTGCATTCCGCCCGATAGTTCATCGGGATAGCTATTCTCGAACCCGGCCAGCCCCATCATTCCCAGTAATTCGCGTGCCCGATCGACATAGCCGGCACGTACGAGATGAAAGAGCTCAACCGGCAAAAGCACGTTATCGAGGATCGTCCGCCATTCGAGCAGTACCGATTTCTGAAAGACGAGCCCGACTTTTCGGCTGGCTTTCACCACCGGCACATCCTCGAGGAGCACTTTGCCGCGGGAAGGGCGAACCAGGCCCGCGATTATCTGCAAAAGCGTGCTTTTGCCGCAGCCGCTTTTTCCGATCAGCGAGACAAACTCGCCTGGTCGAATATCGACGTCGATGCCTTCAAGGGCGCGAACCGGGCCCGCGACCGAACGGTACGTCTTATAGAGGTCGGTTACCCTGATCGCGGCGGTCGAATTCATCGCGGTTCGGTGCGCGGAAGACGTAAGAGCTTCCGCGTGCGTCATTCGGAAGAGCGGCGGTCTACGGACGGGACAGTCGGCGCCGGGCAGATTTCAACGGCCATACTTTTCCTGAAACTCGTTCGTGTAGAGCGAATGAAGATCGAGATCGTGCTGGATCGAATTCGCTTGGCGTAACAGCGCAAGGATGGGAGCCAGCGAATCGATATCGGTATAGCCGAGCCCGTGGGTCTTGGTTTGAGGCCCGTGAATCCACGTCTCGCCGTCGACGAGGATCGGCTTGATCGCCTCAGGCGTGAAAGGCGCGGCCATATATTTCGGCAGATAGGCCGCCACTTCATCGAAGTGGTTCGGCTCGTATTTCATCGCTTTCGCAACCGCGCGAATGAAATGATCGACGAGATCGAGATTTTTGCTCAAGAGTTCGTCGCTCGTGACGATCTGGTCTGTCGGAAAATCGAGGCCCGTCGAATATTCCGCGATGTTGAGGCCCGCCTTGCGCATAGCGCCATTCAAGCTGGGCCACGACACATAGGCATCGATCTGTCCCGCCTGCAGCGGCGGAATAGCCGCAAACCCGACGGCGATGAAGCTGACGTCGTCCTGCTGCATCTTCGCGGCCGACAGCGCCTCCATCACGAGATAGCGCGTAATGCTGGCCTGGCTGATGATGCCGATTTTCTTGCCCTTCCAGTCTTGCATCTTCGACACATGCATGCCGAGTTTGTCCGGCAGATAGGCGAAGTCGTAGAAGTTGTTATGAATATTGAAGACGCCTTTGACCTTGGCGCCCTGGTCGGCCGCGAACATGATGGTATCGGTGGAGGCCCAGGCGAACGAAGCGCCTCCGGTGATCAGGCGCTTGATCGCATCGCCGCCACCCTGGCCGGCGACGTACTGAAAATCGATGCCTTCGTCCTTGAAGTAACCCTTCTCGACCGCCGTGAATAAGAACGATTGCCCGACGTCGGCGGGCCCATAACCAGCGAACTCAACCTTCGTAAGCTGTTGCGCGCGCGCCGTCCCAAATGTGCCCGCTAGTGAAAATGCGACTATGAGAAAAGAGAGATTCCTGACAAACCAGTTGCTGCACGTCGAGTTCATGCGCCCTCCGCTGAATCTGGCCACCTATTGTTACGTTCATTTTTGAGAACTGTCTATTATTTTGCACGAAACACTCGATTCCGACGCGCTTCCCTACATCTGCGGTCCCATCCTTCTCGCAGCGATCCAATAAAGCGACACGATTGGCACCATCAGCAGCAACATGAGCACGGCAACCGCCGAGGCTTGGCCATAGGAAGCGCTCGAAATCAGGCTCCAGACGACGACCGCCATCGGGCGGCTGTCGCTCGATGCCAGGACTACGGGCAGCGTCAGCTCGCGATAAGTCAGGAGCGCGATCCAAATCCATGAATAGGAGAGCGTCGGGTATAGAAGTGGCACGAGAATTCGACGGATAATGCCCCACAGAGTGGCGCCGCTCATGGTTGCGGATTCTTCGAGTTCGCGATGTATCTGGATTAACGCACTATTCAAGACTCGTGTCCCGTAGCTCAACCGGACAACGGCATAAACGGCGATGAGGAGCCAAATCGTACCGTAGGCCGGGACGAATTTGGCGAGCACGAAAAGCGACAAGAGCCACGTTGCGACCGCGAAAACGATGCTCGGAATCGCATGAGGAAGAAATGCGAAGAAATCGAAGATCCGGCGATAGCGAAAACTCGATCGCATGACAGACCACGAAATCGCAAAGCTCACCACTAGTGTTATTGTCGGTACCGCGATCATCAACACAGCGGTATTGCGCAGTGCGGGCAAAACGAAATCCGAC
>DATLUE010000136.1:0-4844 GCA_035533255.1 Allostellaceae bacterium
GGCATCGCCTATCGCCTCTGGCCCGAGCGCGAGCAAGCGCAATTGCCGCCTTACGCGCCGCCGGAGATTCGCGCGGCCGATCTCGCGCCGCTGCTGCTGACGCTGGCCGCCGCGGGCAACAGCGATCCGGCCGCGCTCGCCTGGCTCGATCCGCCGCCGGCACCGGCGCTGGCGCAAGCGCGTTCCTTATTAATCGGGTTAGGCGCGCTCGATACCGGCGGCCGCATCACTGCCGAGGGCAGCGCGATGGCCGCGCTGCCGCTGCATCCGCGGCTCGCGCACATGGCGCTGCGCGCGAAGGCGCGGGGCCAAGGCCGCCTCGCCGCCACCATCGCCGCGCTGCTGATGGAGCGCGACGTGATTCGCACATCGCCGCAAGCGCGCGACGCCGATCTGCGGCTGCGCGTCGAGTTGCTCACCGAACGCGGTGTCGCGCGGGATTTGCCCAGCGGCGCGACCCTCGACCGCGGCGGCTTGCAGCGCACCCGCGACGCCGCGCGGCAGATCGCGCGGCAATTGGGCGTGCGCGCGGATGAAGCGATCGAGAGCGCCGACACCGGCAGCGTGCTTGCCCTCGCCTATCCCGATCGCATCGCGCAAGCCCGCGGCGCGGTAGGACAGTTCCGGCTCGCCCATGGCGGCGGCGCCGAACTGCCGGCGAGCGACGCTCTGGCCAAAACCGAATTCCTCGCGGTCGCCGAGCTCGATGGCGAGCGCAAGACTGCGCGTGTCTTTTTGGCCGCGCCGCTGACGCGCGAAGCGATCGAGGAAGACTTCGCCGAGCGGATCGTCACCAGCGACAGCATCGCCTGGGACGCCGCGAGCGAAGCCGTGCTCGCGCGGCGCCGCGTCATGCTCGATGCGCTGGTGCTCGAGGACCAGGTGTTGCGCGACCCGCCGCCAAAGCAGGTCATCGCGGCGCTGCTGACCGGCATCCGCTCCCTTGGCCTCGAAGCATTGTCCTGGTCGCGCGAGGCCGAAAGCCTGCGCCGCCGTATCGAATTCCTCCATCGCACGATCGGCGAGGAATGGCCGGATGTCGCGGATGCGGCGCTGCTCGCGACGCTCGAAGACTGGCTCGCGCCCTATCTTTCCGGCATCACGCGGCGCACGCAATTCAGCCAGATCGATCTCGCCGCAGCGCTCTCGGCGCAACTCGACTACGCGCAGCGCCGCGCGCTCGACACGCTGGCGCCGAGCCATGTCGCGGTGCCGAGCGGCTCGCAGATCGCGATCGATTACGGCCAAGGCGATGTACCGGTGCTGGCGGTGAAGCTGCAAGAGATGTTCGGCGCCACCGCGACGCCCGCGATCGCCAGCGGCAAGGTGCCGCTGGTGCTGCATCTCCTCTCGCCGGCAGGACGGCCGCTGCAAGTGACGCGCGACCTCGCCGGCTTCTGGAAGAATTCCTATCCCCAAATCCGCGGCGAGATGCGCGGGCGTTATCCCAAACACCCCTGGCCCGACGATCCGCTGTCGGCGCCGCCGACGGCAAGAGCGAAACGACGCGGGTGAAAATCGCTGAAGATCGCGCCCGGCTCTGTCTCAAAGGGGAGATAGCCAAAGCCGACATGGATATGAGGAATTGGCGAAGAGGCTCGAAAAGCACGGCTTCCACGAAACCGCCACGTCTTGCAAATAAGCTCGCACACGGGACTTTCGCCGCGACGTTTTCCTGGCGCGTGTTGTTGCGCTCGAATTAGAAGGGGCTAGGTTACAAGACCTGGAGGCTTTACGTACCGTCGCATGGCTGCGTGATTTCCATTATGTCAGCAGTGCGGGTTGTGGGTGCGGCCAACGGACGATCCACAGGACCGGCCATCTCACCTTCTGAACCAGCAAAAAAGCCGAAAGGTTTCGGCAACCCGTCGCTGCCTGGCGGGAACAGAGAATTATATAGGGCGAGTTTCTGTGGATCGGACCATACCTCGTAATACGAGTGGCCGAGCACGGACCAACCAATCCCAAGCGGCGGCTCTCCACTTCCGCGAATAAATAGCATCACGCCCTGTGGTCCCTTGATTGAGGGTGTCTGCCCGAAGTACACGTTGTCGATGGTCGCCGTTCTATCGGAATTGTAG
This sequence comes from Allostellaceae bacterium, assembly GCA_035533255.1. Classification (GTDB taxonomy): domain Bacteria; phylum Pseudomonadota; class Alphaproteobacteria; order ATCC43930; family CGMCC-115725; genus CAIKMD01. Next base: position 2,082 of record DATLUE010000136.1, read on the forward strand.
ACGAGATAATTTATGTACGGCCCTGTATCGCCCTTCGGAGGGCGCGGAGGAATAGGCTTAAAATGCAAATCATCTACTTGAATACTCGGCTTAGAAGTGCGCAGCGCTTCCCAGTCCGCGGGCGATATAAATTGCGGATAGACGGAATATAAACGGGGCGCTCTTTTGATTAAGTCATCATCGATGCGAAGATTCCAACTGCCACGGATGATGAGTTCCGGGGAATCACCACCGCCCACTGTCATGTACATTTTTATTGGCAACAGCGATTTGAAATAGGTTTCTCCGTTTGGTTTGAGGTAATTGTCACCGATTAGGTCCGCTTTGCACACCGTCGCCAACATGCGCTGTATATGGTAGGAGCCTCTTGGATAAAAACTCCAATCCAATTCGTCGAAACTAAGTTCGTCAACTAAATATGCTTTTTCGCCAAGGTTCACAAATTTCGCTACTGCCCCGAGCTGATACACATCCTTGTCGATTTCGACCCAAAAAAGCGCATATTTTTGAAATGATATGTTCTCCCTGCCCTCACGGAAATCGATCCAATTTATTGCGCCAAATATTGCGCTTACGACAATAGCGCCAATGACAGCGGCTAAAGAGACTCTAAGAGAACCCGACCAATCGACAGAACGAAGCCAAACAAAGGCAAAACCGAGCACCTCTAAACCAGCGACAATAAAACATCCGCGGGCGACCCAAAATTCTGTAGCGGATGCATCGCTCAGGGCGAGCGCGACCCCCACGCCCACGATAATGGGGAATGCCACCCCCAACAAAATTTCTGTAGGCCCCATACCAGACTCCTACCACGATTTCGGGTCCGGTGGCGTCTGCTACCGAATCCCGGAACCGGACCCGAGATAGGGTCGGCAGGAGGCTTCCGGCATCCCAGCCATGCGGGATCGGCGATTGGCGTCCGGGCTGCGATTTTGCGAGAATGTCCGATATAGAGACTCGGGAATTCCCGCCGACGGAGCCTGGCCGCCATGGCCGATGAAGCACTGACGCCGCCGAAGAAGCTGCATTACGCCTGGGTCGTCGTCGGCGTGACGTTCCTCGTCTTGCTGGTGGCGGCGGGCATGCGCGCGACCTCGGCGGTGATGATCGTGCCGTGGGGGGAGGAATTCGGCTGGAGCCGCGCGGTGATCTCGTTCCCGATCGCGGTTCAGCTCATGATGTTCGGCTTGGTCGGCCCGTTCTCGGCGAGCTTCGTCGATCGCTTCGGGCTTCGGCGCACCATGACGGCGTGCCTCGTCATGATGCTGATCGGCATGCTGTCCCTGCCCTTCATCACCGCGCCGTGGCAGTTGCTGCCGATCCTCGGCATCTTCATGGGGCTCGCGGTCGGCGCGCTCGCGATGGTGATGGCGGCGATCATCGCCAATCGCTGGTTCCTCGAGCGCCGCGGCCTGGTGATGGGATTGCTGTCGGGCGCGACCGCGGCCGGCCAACTCATCTTCATCCCGTCGCTGGCGCAGATGGTCGCGCATTTCGGCTGGCGCACCGCCGTCTTTGCCGCCGCCGCGGTGCTGGCGGCCATCATTCCGGTGGTGTGGATCCTGATGCGCGACACGCCGGCCGAGCTCGGCTTGCAGCCTTACGGCGCTAAGCCCAACCAGCCGCCGGTAGCGCCCGCGGGGCGCGTCAACCCGCTGACCGCCGCGTTCGAAGCGCTCGGCGTGGCGACCAAGAATCGCGATTTCTGGCTGCTGTCGGGCAGCTTCTTCGTCTGCGGCGCATCGACGCTCGGCCTCATCGGGACGCATTTTATCCCGGCCTGCCTCGACCACGGCATTCCGGTGACCACGGCGGCGAGCATTCTCGGCGCGATGGGCGTCTGCAACATGATCGGCACCACCGCCTCGGGCTGGCTCAGCGACCGGATCGACGGCCGCCTCCTGTTATGCTGGTTCTATGCCTCGCGCGGCGCGTCGCTGCTGTTCCTGCCCTATGCGCTCGACGTCAGCGGCCCGTGGGGTCTGACGGTCTTCGGCCTGTTCTACGGCCTCGACTGGATCGCGACCGTGCCGCCGACGGTGAAGCTGACCACCGCCGCCTTCGGCGCCAAGCAATCGAGCATCGTCTATGGCTGGATCGTGGTGGTGCATCAGGTCGGCTCCGCCGCCGCCGCCTATGGCGCGGGCCTCATCCGCACGTTCGGCGGCAGCTACACCGGCGCGTTCTGGATCTCGGGCGTGCTGTGCGGGCTCGCCGCGATCATGGTGCTGAACGTCGGCCGCAAGAAACCCGCGGCCGCGCGGCCGGCGATCGCGACAGCGGGGGCGTAGGGTTAGTCGGGCTTGAACGTGCCGTTGTCGAGATTGCAGATTGTCATCCCGGCGTCCAGCGACTGACCCGGCCACTTTGAATCTGCGATAGCCTCGATCATTTCGCGCGCAGCCTCATAGGCGACGCCCAGCGTGTGTCGCGCCGCCATCAATTTGACCTGCATATTAGGGTAATCGTACAGCTGCATAAGCGCCGACCGCGCTTCCCGCCCGCGGGCTCGTAGCTCGCGGTCGACCGCATCCATCTCCCAGTACAGCTTCTCAAATTTCTTTTGCGCCGCCTCGCGTTCCATTTCGAGCGATGGCTCCTCCGGCGGCAGAACCCCTTCCCTGATGGCCTTGCCCTGAGCGACCCCGATCTGCGCAAAAAGCTCGACAAGCTCATCAACGCTCATGGTCTTGAGATCAGGTGTCGCCATTATTTGAGCACTCCCGTTTTTCTCAAACCATCGAGTCCGACCCTAACCCG
>DATLUE010000137.1:0-24084 GCA_035533255.1 Allostellaceae bacterium
TACCATGCTGAACGATGTCATCGAGGTACGAGTCCTCGATCACTATCGCGTCTTTCTTCGCTTCGACGACGGGAAGGCGGGAGAGATCGATTTGGCTCCGTTGCTCGCGCCGTTCGAAGGCGTATTCGCACCGCTGCGCGATGAGGCATATTTCCGCCAGGTTCACGTCAATGCGGATATCGGCACGGTCGCGTGGCCGAACGGCGCTGATTTGTGTCCTGACGTGCTGAGACACTCCCTGACCGGCGAGCCTTTGCCGAGCGCGAAGAACGCCGTCCAACCCGCCAAATGATCTCCTGATTGCGCATGAAATCGCGCTGGAACGACACCGACGCGGAAGGGATGGTGCGGCGCTATGCCCAGCAGGGCATCGGCCGCGATCTCGCTTTGCGCGTCTACACCTCGCGGCTGTTGGGCCAGGACCCGCTCCTGGTGCTGCATGGCGGCGGCAACACCTCGGTGAAGACCACCGCGACCGATCTCGCCGGCGACGCGGTCGAGGCGCTGTGCGTCAAAGGCTCGGGCTGGGATATGGGCGATATCGAGCCGGCGGGCCTGCCGGCGGTGCGGCTGAAGCCGCTGTTGAAGCTCCGCGCGCGCGACAGGCTCTCGGACGAAGACATGGTGCGCTATCAGCGCGCCAACCTCCTCGATCCCGGCGCGCCCAACCCCTCGGTCGAGACGCTGCTGCATGCCTTCCTGCCGCATATATATGTCGACCATACGCATTCGACCGCGGTCTTGAGCATCGCCGATCAGCCGAACGCCGCTGCGCTCTGCGCCGAGATTTACGGCAAGCGCATGGCGCTCGTGCCTTACATCATGCCGGGCTTCGCCCTCGCCAAGAAAGCGGCGGAGGTTTATGAGGCCGATCCTGCGGTCGAAGGGCTGGTGCTGGTGAAGCACGGCATCTTCACTTTCGGCGCCAGCGCGCACGAATCTTACGAGCGCATGATCGCGATGGTGACGCGCGCCGAAGAGCGTCTCGCCCAGAATCGCAAAGCGGTGTTCGTCGCCGCACCTGTGCCAAAGAGCATCGCCAGCATCGCCGCGGTCGCGCCGATCCTGCGCGGCGCCTGCGCCGAGAAAGACGCGAAGACCGAAGGGGCGTGGCGGCGGCTGGTGCTCGATTTCCGCACCAACCAGCAGATCCTCGCCTATGTGAACGGCGCCGAGGTGACGCGCTATGCCGGCCAAGGCGTGGTGACGCCCGATCACACCATCCGCACCAAGAACATCCCGCTGATCCTGCCCGCGCCCGATGCGGGCGATCTTGCCGGCTTTCGCGCAGCGGCGCGGCAGGCAGCCCTGGATTTCTCCGCCGCCTATCACGGCTATTTCGCGCGCAACAACCAGGGCCGCGATCCCCAGAAGCGCGAACTCGATCCGCTACCGCGCGTCGCGCTGGTGCCGGGGCTAGGACTTTTCGGCCTCGGGCGCAGCAAGAAGGACGCCGCGATCGCCGCCGACATCGCCGAGAACACAGTGCTCACGATTACCGATGCCGAGGCGATCGGAAGTTTTGAAGCGCTCGCCGAAAGCGAGCTCTTCGAAATGGAATACTGGTCGCTGGAGCAGGCAAAGCTCGGCAGCGTCGCCGAAAAGCCGCTCGCCGGCCAGATCGTCGCGATCACCGGCGGTGCGGGCGCGATCGGCGCCGCTTGCGCCAAGCTCTTCAAGGATAATGGCGCCGAGATCGCCGTGCTCGATCGCGATGGCGAGGGGGCGGCGGCGGTTGCGAACAAGCTCGGCGGCGCGGCGCTGGGCCTTGCCTGCGACGTGACCGATGCGGCTTCCGTGCCGGCGGCGTTCGACAAAATCGCTGCCCATTTCGGCGGGCTCGATATCGTCATTTCCAATGCCGGCGCCGCCTGGCAGGGCCGCATCGGCGAGGTCGACGAGGCGGTGCTGCGGCAAAGCTTCGAGCTCAATTTCTTCGCCCATCAGCGCGTGGCGCAAGCCGCGGTGAAGATCATGCTCGCCCAAGGCATGGGCGGCTGCCTCTTGTTCAACGTCTCGAAGCAGGCGGTCAATCCCGGCCCCGATTTCGGGCCTTATGGCCTGCCCAAGGCGGCGACGCTGTTCCTGTCGCGGCAATACGCGCTCGATTACGGCAAGGATGGCATCCGCGCCAACGCGGTCAATGCCGACCGCATCCGCAGCGGCTTGCTGACGCCCGAGATGATTGTCGAGCGCTCGCAGGCGCGGGGCTTGAGCGAGCGCGATTACCTCAGCGGCAATCTCCTTGGCCGCGAGGTCACGGCCGAGGATGTCGCGCAGGCGTTCCTGCACCAGGCGCTGTCCTTGAAGACCACGGCCGATGTCACGACGGTCGACGGCGGCAACATCGCCGCGGCGCTGCGGTAAAGCTTTGCGGCCAGCACCGCGCCCCTAACGCAGGTTGAGCGCCGTCAACGTCGCGGAATTCAACTGGCCTGACGGATCGAGACCCTTTGCGCGCTGAAAATTCCGCACTGCGACGGAGGTCCTCGGACCCCATTGCCCGTCGATATTGTCGCGGACATAGAAGCCCAAATCGCGCAACCGCTGCTGCACCCGGAATACCATGTCGCGCGAGATCGGAGCGGGTGCGCTGTACGCTCCCTCCCGCGCGGCGGGACGCGCGACATGCACCTCGTTACGGGCGAGGGGCACCCAGTTGCCGTCTGGTTGCTGGCAGGCCGTGTTCCGGGTCCGTTGCGGCCGGCCGTCGATCACGGCATCGGTGACATATTCGCGGCATGGCTCGCCGCGCGGCCCGCGCAGATCGCGCGTCGGCGTGACCCAATAGCTCGATCCGTTGCTCGGATTCTGCCAGGCGACCGGCTGATTGGTCGGCGCGTGGTCGAGCGACTGGGTGACGCAGCCCTGATCCGCCGGCTGCATCGAGCGGCCGATATAGCCGCCGCCCAGCGCTCCGCCGAGGACACCGATGATGGTCGCCGCGGTATTGCCGCTGCCCTTGCCGATCTGGCTGCCGAGCAGACCGCCGACCGCGCCGCCGGCCGCGCTGCCAAGGATGTTGCCGGTCGTCGGGCTGAGGACCTGCGAGATCGCGCTGCGATCGCAGTAGCGCTGGTCCGTGCCGTAGCTGCTCTGCGCCTGCGCGGCGCCGGCGTAGAGCATCGCCATGACGATCGCCGCCGATCCAAATCCGTGCGCAATAACCATCCGCCGTCGTTCCGAGCCTCTGAACCACTTCATGGGTCGCCTCCGGGATATGATACCGATTAAAGCTTCAGCATGCGCTTCGCGTTGCCTTCGTAGATTTTCTCAAGGTCCTTGTCGGGCAGGCCGAGCTGGTCGAGCATCTTGATGATGTCGCGGATGAACATCGGCCCGCCTTCGGGGTCGAACGGACAATCGGTGCCGAACAGCACATGCTCGCTGCCGAAGAAGTCGAGGCCGCAGCGCGTGCCCGAGGCCGAGCCGTTGATCGCGGTATCGGCATAGAACATGCGGAAATAATCGACCGGACGGCGGCCCTGCTTCTTCATCGCCTCGACGATCTTGGAATAGCTTTCCTCGGCGCCCTCGCGCGAGCCGAGCTGGTCGAGGCCGAGGCCGACGCGCGCTTCGAGGAACGGCACCATCGCGCCGAGATGATGGGTGATGATTTTGAGGTTCGGCCATTTGTCGAAATAGCCGGCGAACACCATGCGCGCCATCGCCGCGCTGGTCTCGTAGGGCCAGCCGAACACCCACCAGATGTCGTATTTCGAGCCGCTCTCGCCGGGATAGTCGGCGAATTTCTGCGGTCGGGTCGGGTGCATCCAGATCGGCAGATCGTAGGAATGCATCTTCTCGAACAGCGGCGCGAATTCCGGATCGTCGAGCGGCCGGCCATTGACGTTGGTGAAGATCTGGATGCCCTTGGCGCCGAGCTTTTCGACCGCGCGGGTGATCTCGTCGAGCGTCGCCTTCATGTTGTTCATCGGCACCGAGGCGACGAACGCCGGAAAGCGCTTCGGGTGCTTGGCGACGATCTCGGCCATGCCGTCATTGGCAAGCTTGGCGAGCTCGGGCGATTGCATCGCCGGTGCCACAAATTCGACTGCGGGCATCGACAGGGTCAGGATCTGCTGATAATCCGGCCCGAACTGGTCCATCATCGCGAGGCGCCGGTCGAGCTCGTACAGCACCGGAATGTTGGTCCAGCGCCGGATCGCCGCCTTGTTGGGGATGATCTCGACCATCTTGTCGAAATAGCTTTTGGGGAAGATATGCGGAAAAATGTCGATCTTCTTCATGGCCGTCCCTTGTGTTTCTTGACCTCGATGCCGCGCGCATCATAGGCAACGGCGGGGGCGATTCAACGCACACTTTGCCCACGATTTCTCGCAGGCTAAAACGGCCTTATGCCCAAACCCCGGCTCGACGCGCTCTATGCCGAGATTCGCGGCTGCACGGCCTGCGCGGCGCATCTGCCGCTGGGGCCGCGGCCGGTGCTGCGCGGCCGGCGGTCGGCCCGGCTGATGATCATCAGCCAGGCACCCGGCACCAAGGTTCACGAGACCGGCCTTTCCTTCAACGACCGCAGCGGCGACCGGCTGCGGCACTGGCTCGGTCTCGATCGCGAGACTTTCTACGACGAGCGCCGGGTCGCCATCATGGGAATGGGGTTCTGCTATCCCGGGCGCGACGTGCGGGGCGGCGATCGGCCGCCGCGGCCGGAATGCGCGCCGCTCTGGCACGAGAAGGTGTTGGCCGTGCTGCCGCGGCTCGAGCTCGTCCTGCTGGTCGGCTCCTATGCCATCAATTATTACCTCGGCGATCGCGCCAAGCCGCGCATGGCCGATACCGTGGCGGCCTGGCGCGATTACCTGCCGCGCTATTTCGCCTTGCCGCACCCGTCGTGGCGCACGATCACCTTCGAGCGCCAGAATCCCTGGTTCGAGGCCGAGCTGCTGCCGGCGCTCAAAAGGCGGGTGAGGGAGTTGATTAATGTTCCCTCTCCGCGCGAAGCGGGGAGAGGGAAGGGGCCCGTCGCTTAGGCGACGGGAAGGGTGAGGTGTGGATCGGGCATCGCTCACCTCACCGCGTTCTCGATCCGCTCCATGTCCTCATCGGAAAAGCCGAAATGATGGCCGATCTCGTGGATCAGCACATGGCGCACCACGGCGACCAGATCCTCGCCGGTCTCGCACCAATAATCGAGCAGCGGCCGGCGATAGAGGAAGATCATGTCGATGCCGGCACGCGGACTCAAGACGCTCTGCCGCGGCAAGGAGACGCCGCGATAGAGGCCGAGGAGATCGAACGGGCTGTCGAGCTCCATCTCCTCCTCGGTCTCCTCATCGGGGAATTCCTCGATCCGGATGACCACGTCACCCACATGGCGCCGCAATTCCGGGGGTATAGTGGCGAGCGCCTGCTGCGCCAGCGTCTCGATTTCGGCTGCCGAGGGCGGAAGCTGGCTCATGACGGCAAGGGAGACGGAACATGGTCGAGAGACTCGTCGGCGCAAAGCGCAAGGAGGCGGTGGCGGAATTGAGGGGCTGGGCCGAGGTCGAGGACCGCGACGCCATTCGCAAGGTGTTTCATTTCGGTACCTTCAGCGAAGCCTGGGCATTCATGGCGCGGGTCGCCCTGCTCGCCGAGAAGATGGACCATCATCCGGAATGGTTCAATGTCTACAACCGGGTCGAGATCGTGCTCGCGACCCACGACGTCGAGGGGCTGAGCGAGCGCGACGTGAAGCTCGCCCAGGCGATCGAGGAGATCGCCCCCTCGCGAGATAAGCCCTAACGCGGGACAAGGCCTGACAGGGCATCGCTCGGAGGCTTTGTCCCGGACTCGCGCACGCCTCTGCCGCGTGTTATTTGTCCCGTCGACAAGAGTGGGATGGGAGCGCCTTCGATGGCGAACAAGGTTTATCCGACGCCCGAGGCGGCGCTCGAGGGGTTGCTGCGCGACGGGATGATGATCCTGTCGGGCGGCTTCGGCCTGTGCGGCGTACCGGATGCGCTGATCGAGGCGATCAAGAAGGCCGGGACCAAGGGCCTCACCGTCGTCTCGAACAATGCCGGCACCGACGGTGCCGCGCTCGGCATCCTCTTGGAGACGCGCCAGATCAAGAAGATGATCTCGTCCTATGTCGGCGAGAACAAGCTTTTCGCCGAGCAATTCCTGAAAGGCGAGCTGGAGCTCGAGTTCAACCCGCAGGGCACCTTGGCCGAGCGGGTCCGCGCCGGCGGCGCCGGCATTCCGGCCTTCTATACCAAGACCGGTTACGGCACGGTGATCGCCGAGGGCAAGGAGACCAAGGATTTCGACGGCGAGCATTACGTGATGGAGCGCGGCATCGTCGGCGATCTCGCCATCGTCCATGCCTGGAAGGGCGATACCGAGGGCAACCTCGTCTATCGCAAGACCGCGCGCAATTTCAATCCGGTGATTGCGACCGCGGGCAAGGTCACGGTGGCCGAGGTCGAGCATCTGGTGCAGCCGGGCGCGATCGATCCCGATCAGGTCATGACTCCGGGCATCTATGTCCAGCGCATCGTGCATATCAAAGATCCGGTGAAGCGCATCGAAGTGCGCACCGTGCGGAAACGGGCGTAAGGAGGTCGTTCATGGCTTGGACACGCGATGAGATGGCGGCGCGCGCGGCGAAAGAGCTGCGCGACGGCTTCTATGTCAATCTCGGCATCGGCATCCCGACCCTGGTGTCGAATTACATTCCGAAAGGCATGTCGGTGCAGCTCCAGAGCGAGAACGGCATGCTCGGCTTCGGGCCGTTCCCTTATGAGGGCGAGGAAGATCCCGATCTCATCAATGCCGGCAAGCAGACGGTCACCGAGCTGCCGACGACCAGCTTTTTCTCCAGTGCCGACAGCTTCGCGATGATCCGCGGCGGCCATATCAACGTCGCGATCCTCGGCGCGATGCAGGTCGCCGAGAATGGCGATCTCGCCAATTGGATGATCCCCGGCAAGGTCGTCAAAGGCATGGGCGGGGCGATGGACCTGGTCGCCGGCGTCAAGAAGGTCGTCGTCGTGATGGAGCATTCGGCCAAGGACGGCGCGAAGCTCTTGAAGCGCTGCACCTTGCCGCTGACCGGCTCGCAGGTTGTCGATATGCTGATCACCGATCTCGGCGTGTTTTCGATCGACAAGCAAGGCGGCAAAGGCGTGACCCTGATGGAGCTCGCGCCCGGCGTCACGCTCGAGGAAGTGCGCGCCAAGAGCGAAGCGACGATCAACAGCGGAAATTGACGGGTTTCTCATCCTTCGAGATGCAATGCTACGCATTGCTCCTCAGGATGAGGTCATAAAATTTCCTCGTCCTGAGGAGGCGCGAAGCGCCGTCTCGAAGGACGAGGCTCATTTATCCTTGATCGCGTCGAGCGCAGCGGCGACGGTTTTGCTCTCGTCGCTGCCCTGCGGCATCGCCGCCTTCACTTTCTGCCAATCCGCGCGCGCGGTGGCGAAGTCGCCCTGCTGCGCGGCGTGCAGCCCCAAATACCACATCACCGCTGGCGTGTCGGGGCTGATCGTCTGGACGCGGTCGAGCAGCGCGACCACCTGATTCGAGAGCGGCTCGGCCATCGAATGGCCGGCCATCAGCGCCTGCGCCTCGGCCATCAGTATCCCGGGATCGTCGGGCTTCAGCGTCTCGGCGTGGGCAAAGGCCGCGGCGGCATCGTCTGCCTGACCCAGCACGGCGTAGGACCGGCCGAGCCGCATCCAGCCGTCGAGATCGTCGGGATGCGCCTTCATCGCGTCGGCGAGCTTTGCCACCATCGCGTGGATTTGCACCATCTGCGCCTGCTGCTGCGCCGCTTGATCGCGCTCGGCCTGGCGCGCGGCATAGGGATCGTCCGGCAGGCCGGGCGAGCCCATATCGGCGTAGATGCCGCCGGCTATCAGTGCGATCAGCAGCGCCGTGGCAACGGCGATGAGCGGCTTGCGCGCGCCGCCGGTCGTCGGCGCCGGATCGCCCTCGGCGGACAGTAGCCGGCGCTGCAATTCCAGCCGCGCCGTGCCGGCCTCGCTGTCGGGCACGGTGCCGCGCGCGACGTCGCGCTCGAGCTCTTTGATCTGGTCGCGATAGATCGCGCGGTCGTAGGCGGCGCGTGCCACCGGCGGCCGCGCCGGCTTCAGCAGCGGGCCCAGCACCAAGCCGAGCACGATCGCGGTGGTGGCGGCGAGCAGCAGGATCAGCGGCAGCATCAGCCCTCGCCTTCTTTCATGAGGCGCTCGAGCTGGCGGCGCTCGGCGGCGCTGAGCGGCGGCGCCGGCGCCGCGACCTGACGCCGGTGCAGATAGAGCAGCGCCCCGCCCGCGGCGAGCGCCAGCACCGCGATCGGCCCGAACCACAGGACATAGGTCGCGGGCTCGACCGGCGGCTTCAGCAGCACGAAATCGCCATAGCGGTCGGTGATGAACTTCACCGCCTGCGAATCGCTGTCGCCGGCGGCGATGCGCTGGCGCAGCAGCACGCGCAGATCATGCGCCAGCGGCGCGTCGGATTCGTCGATGGTCTCGTTCTGGCAGACGAGGCAGCGCAATTGCTCGCTCAGCGCGCGCGCCCGCGCCTCGAGCACGGGATCGGCCAGCCGCTCGCTCGGCTCGACCGCGAGCGCCGCCGGCGCCAAGAGGATCAGCAAGAGCAGCGCCAGGATCTTGGTCACGAATGCTGCAACTGCCGCACCAGCGGCAGCAGCTCCCGGGCGATGTCGCTTTCGCTGAGCGGTCCGACGAAGCGCTTGCGGATGCGGCCTTCCTTGTCGATCACATAGGTCTCGGGCACGCCATAGACGCCGAAATCGATCGCGGTGCGGCCGCTCTGATCGACGCCGATCGCGCGATAGGGATCGCCGAGCTCCTTCAGGAAGTGCTCGGTATCCGCGGGCTTATCCTTGTAGGCGATGCCGTAGAGCGGCACGCCGATCTGTTTTTCCAGCCCCATCAGCACCGGATGCTCGTCGCGGCAGGGCACGCACCACGAGGCAAAGAAATTGATCAGCACCACCTGGCCTTTGAACGCGTCGAGCGCGAGACCTGGTGCGCCATCGAGCCCGGCAAGCTGGAAGGCCGGCGCCGGCTTGTCGATCAGCGCCGACGGCAAAAGCTGCGGGTCGCGATCGGGATTGAGCGCCAAGTGGAAATAGACCGCGACCGCGACGAACAGCGCCGCCGGCAAGATAAAGAGCAAACGCCGCAAATCTATTCTCCGGGCGCCGGATGCGCTGCCGGCATCCGCCGCCGCGCCGCGACGCCGACGCGCCAGCGCCGGTCGCTAAGGCTCAAGAGGCCGCCCAGCGCCATAATCACCGCGCCCATCCAGATCCACGGCACCAGCGGCTTCCAATAGGCGCGGATGGTCGAGCCGTTGGTATTGTCGGGATCGCCGAGCGCGACATAGAGGTCGGCGAACAGATTGCTGCGGATCGCGGTGACGCTGGTGGTCATCTGCTGCAGCGGGAAGAATCGCCGCTCGGGATGCAGCACCTCGACCGTCTTGCCGTTGCGCATGACATCGACGCTCGCGCGGTCGGCGGTGAAATTGGGGCCGGGGATTTTCTCGGTGCCGTCGTAGCGCAAGGTGTAGCCGGCGATCGGGATCGCGTCGCCGGGATGCATCATCTGGATGTTCTCGACGGCGAAGGCCGAGGCGGCGATGCCGGCGACGCTGACGGCGAGGCCGATATGGGCCAACGTCATGCCATAGGATGCGCGCGGCAGGTTGATGGCACGGCGCCAGCTCTCCTGCGGCCGCGCGCGGAACAGCCTCACGCGCTCGGCCCATTCGCTGAGCGAGCCCAGCCCGACCCAGGCGGCGAGCGCCAAGCCAAGTAAAGCGAGAATCGGCTTGAAGCCGGCGAGATAGAGGCCGACCAGCGCCACGGCGAGCGCCGCCGCGAACGCGATCCAAAGCCGCTGCAGCGCGGCGCCGAGATCACCGCGCTTCCACGAGAGCAGCGGCCCGACTGCCACCGCCAGCAGCGCCGGCACCATCAGCGGCACGAAGGTGCGATTGAAGAACGGAAAGCCGACCGACAGCTTCGGCCCGCCGATCGTGTCGAGGAACAGCGGGTAGAGCGTGCCGAGAAACACGGTCGCGGCGGCGGTCGTCAGCAGCACGTTGTTGAGGACCAGAGCGCCTTCGCGCGAGATCGGGGCGAAGAGGCCGCCGCCCGCCATCGACGGCGCGCGGATGGCGTAAAGCGTCAGCGAGCCGCCGATCGCCAGCACCAGCAGGATAAGGATGTAAGTGCCGCGCGTCGGGTCGACCGCGAAGGCGTGAACCGAGGTCAAGACGCCCGAGCGCACCAGGAACGTGCCAACCAGCGACAGCGAGAAGGTGACGATCGCAAGGAGGATGGTCCAGCTTTTGAGCGCGTCGCGTTTTTCCACGACGATCGCGGAATGGATCAGCGCGGTACCGACCAGCCAGGGCATGAACGACGCGTTCTCGACCGGGTCCCAGAACCACCACCCGCCCCAGCCGAGCGTGTAATAGGCCCACCAGCTTCCCATCGCGATGCCGATGGTGAGCGCGCACCACGCGGCGAGGCTCCAGGGCCGGACCCAGCGTGCCCAGGCGGCATCGACGCGGCCTTCGATCAGCGCGGCGACCGCGAACGAGAACGCGACCGAGAAGCCGACATAGCCCAGATAGAGGAACGGCGGATGGAAGGCGAGGCCGGGATCTTGCAGCACCGGATTCATCCCCTGCCCGTCCAAGGGCGCGGGATGGATGCGCAGGAACGGGTTCGAGGTGAAGACGATGAAAGTCAGGAAGCCGAGGCCGATCATGCCCTGCACGGCGAGGACGCGGGCGCGCAAGCCCGGCGGCAAATTGTCGCCGAAGAGCGCGACCGCTGCGCCGAAGAACGACAGGATCAGCACCCACAGCACCATCGAGCCTTCGTGGTTGCCCCAAACGCCGGTGATTTTATAGAGCAGCGGCTTTGCGGCCTGGCTGTTGTCGTAGACCGTCGCGAGCGAGAAATCCGAGGTGACATAGGCGTTGACCAGCACGGCGAAGCTGACCGCGATCAAGACGAATTGCGCGACCGCCGCGCTTTGTCCCACCGCCATCAGCCCGGCGTGGTTGCGCGCCGCGCCGTAGAGCGGCAGCGTCGATTGCAGCGCCGCGAGACACAGCGCCAGGATCAGCGCGAAATGGCCCAGTTCAATAATCATAATGCTCGACCATCATGGTTTTTGCGCCGCCGCCTGCGTCGGATGCTCGCCCTGCCAATGGCCGGCGCGCTTCAACGCGTCGACCACTTCGGGCGGCATGTAATTTTCGTCGTGCTTGGCCAATACGGTCGCCGCATGAAACACCCCGCCTTCGAGCTTGCCCTCGACCACCACCCCTTGGCCCTCGCGGAACAGGTCGGGCACGTCGCCCTTATAGACGACCGGCACGGCGGTGTTGCCGTCGGTGACGCGGAAATCGAGCGTCACGCCGTCGCTCTCGCGCTTGACGCTGCCATTCTCGACCAGGCCGCCGATGCGGATGTAGCGATCATCGGGCACATGCTTGGCGGCAAGATCGGACGGCCCGTAAAAGAAAACCAGATTGTCGCTGAACGCCGACAGCACCAGCGCGGTGGCGACGCCGAGCAGCGCCAGCCCGCCGAGCACGACGTAAAGACGCTTACGCTTTCGGGTCATCGCCGGCGCTTCTCGGCGGCGTCGAGCGCGCGCCGCCGCTTGCGATAGGTGAGGACGCTCTCGATCAGCAATCCGCCCATCACGATCAGTGCCACCGCATAGGCCGGCCAGACGAAGCGGGCATAGCCGCCCATCGCGAGAAAGTGATCGACCGCCGCCACGTCATGCCGCCTGCTGCAGGCGCAATGCGCGCAGCTTCGCCGCCATCAGCGCGCTGCGCATGCGCACCAGCAACAGCGTGACGAAGAATAGCGTGAAGCCCAGCGCCATGATCAGCAGCGGCCATAGCATCGACGGGGCGATGGTCGGGCCGCCCAAGCGAAAGACGCTCGCCGGCTGATGCAGCGTGTTCCACCAATCGACCGAGAATTTGATGATCGGCAAATTGACTACGCCGACCAGCGCCAGGATCGCGCCGGCGCGGGCGCCGCGGGTCGGGTCGTCGAAGGCGTTGATGAGCGCCAGGTAGCCGAGATAAAGGAAGAACAGCACCAGCACCGAGGTCAGGCGCGCGTCCCACACCCACCAGGTGCCCCACATCGGCTTGCCCCAGAGCGAGCCCGAGACCAGGCATAGCAGCGTGAAACCCGCGCCCAGAGGCGCCGCCTCGCGCGCGGCAATGTCGGCGACCGGATGCCGCCAGATCAGCGCAACCGCGCTTGCGGTCGCCATCACCGCATAGACGAAGGTCGCCATCCACGCGGCCGGGACGTGGACATACA
Organism: Allostellaceae bacterium; assembly: GCA_035533255.1. Taxonomy (GTDB): domain Bacteria; phylum Pseudomonadota; class Alphaproteobacteria; order ATCC43930; family CGMCC-115725; genus CAIKMD01. The sequence continues at coordinate 12,353 of DATLUE010000137.1, forward strand.
TAATACGCACGGACTCGCCCTGCTGGTAATCGGGCGGCGCGACGAACAGCGCCAGATATAGCCCGGCGCCGAGCAGGATCGCGGTCGCGACCGCGCACCACGGCAACAGCTTGCCCGACCATTGCATGAACCGATTGGGATTGGCGAGGCGCAACATCACAACCACATCTACTCTAGGCACATCGAGGGCGGCAACCGCGGCCCGGTGCCTATTCTAGCGCCAGGCGCAGCGCCGCCGCAGCGGCAAAAGGAACCAGGCCCAGCGCCAGGACCAAAAACGCGGCCAGCAGCAGCAGATGCGGCCGCGCGCCGAAGCCGGCGATTTCGCTCTCCACCGCCGCCACGCCGAAGATCAGCACCGGGATATAGAGCGGTAGCACCAGAAGCGACAGCAGAACCCCGCCGCGCCGCGCGCCGAGGCTCAAGGCCGCGCCGATCGCGCCGATCAGGCTAAGGGTCGGCGTGCCGAGCGCCATGCTGGCGATCAGCGCCGGGTAACCGGCGGCATCGAGCTGCAGCAGCAGCGCCAGCAGTGGCGCCACCACGATCAGCGGCAGGCCAGTGACCAGCCAATGTGCCAGGCATTTGGCCAGCACCTGCGCCTCGAGCGGCAAGGGCAACAGCGCCAGCGTTTCCAGGCTGCCATCCTCGTAATCGGCCTGGAACAGGCGCTCGAGCGACAACAGCGCGGCGAGCAGCGCCGTCACCCACACGACGCCGGGCGCGATGCGCTGCAGCAGCTCGGGCTCGGGTCCGACGCCGAGCGGGAACAGCACCACGGTCAGCACGAAGAAGCCGACCACCATCGCCGCGTCGCCGCCCTGGCGCAGCGCCAGCCGCAAATCGCGCGCGACCAGGGCGAGGAAAGGATTCATGCCAGCAGACCCTCGCGCGCGGGCCGGAAATCGGCCAGCGACAGACGCGCGGCATCGGCCAGCTCGACCGGCGCATGGGTCGAGAGGACGATTTGGCCGCCGCCGGCGCGATGCGCCGCGATTGCGGCCAGGAGTTGCGTTGCCGCCTCGGCATCGAGACTGGTCAGCGGCTCGTCGAGCAGCCACAGCGGCGCTGACGATGCCGTCAGCCGTGCCAGCGCCAGCCGCCGCCGCTGCCCGGCGGAAAGATAGCGGCATGGCAGATCCGCAGCGCCCTCGAGCCCGAAGCGCGCAAGCGCTTGCGGCACTTCGGCGGCCGCCCCCCGCATCGCAGCCCAGAACACCAGGGTCTCGCGGGGCGAAAGCACTGGTTTCAGCGCATCGCTATGACCGATGAAATGCAGCCGCCCGCGATGAGCGGCACGGTCCTCGCGGGTATCGACGCCGTCCCAGGCCAGCACGCCCGCGGCCGGCGGCGTCAGTCCCGCCATCAGCCGCAATAGGCTCGATTTGCCGCTGCCATTGGGGCCGATCAGGATCAGCGCGCCGCCTGGCGCCAGCGCGAAATCGAGCGCGCGAAAAATCAGCCGCTCGCCGCGCTGGCAGGCAAGCTGGCGCCCGGTGAAAGTGGCGGCGGTGGAAGTTTCGGGGGATGGCATCGGCTGGCGATTGTGGCGTCTCGCCGCCGCCAAGGAAAGCCGCACAAAGAAAAGGCGGCCTCGGTCGGGGGAACCGAGGCCGCGTATGAGCGGTCGGGGGGATTGACCGCTACGGAGAGGGAGAAAAAGCCACGAGCTTCTCTCACCCGCACCTAGGAAACACGATCAATAAGTCTCCCCTGGGATAGAATTATGGCGAAAAAGAGGTATTTGGCCGGAGTTATCCGGAACGCCGATCCTCTCTCATTTATCCATCTGAAATCATTTGATGTTTTCTAGAGCGGCGACTCGAGCAAGCGACTTTTTCAGGAGCCGATGATGAGCCGATTTCCGCCGCTGGCCGCCGCCGCTGGCCGTTCCTTGCGGGCTCGTTTCGCGCTTGGTCGCACGCGCCGACCGGGTGTGGCCGCGCTTGATCTCCGCCGGCAAAGGCGGTAGCAGCAAACATTCCCCGCCTTCGCGTCCGAGGAGAAAGCACGTGCCCGTCACTGGCCAGGATTCGCTGAAGACCCGTCGCACCCTTATCGTTGGCGGCAAAAGCTACGATTATTTCAGCCTTGAGGCGGCAGCGCAGGCCGCGGGGCTCGGCGATATCGCCCGCCTCCCGTTCTCGATGAAAGTGCTCTTGGAAAATCTCGTCCGGCTCGAAAATGGCCGCACGGTCACGGTCGACGACATCAAGGCGGTCGCCGAATGGATGAAGACCCGCACCTCCGACCGCGAGATCGCGTTCCTGCCGGCGCGCGTGCTGATGCAGGACCTGACCGGTGTGCCGGCGGTGGTCGATCTCGCCGCGATGCGCGAGGCGATGGTAAAGCTCGGCGGCGATCCCAAAAAGATCAATCCGCTCGCGCCGGTCGATCTGGTTATCGACCATTCCGTGATGGTCGATAATTTCGGCAACGCCCAAGCCTTTCGCAGCAACGTCAAGGTCGAGTTCGAGCGCAACCAGGAGCGCTACAGCTTCCTGCGTTGGGGCCAGGGCACCTTCGACAATTTCCGCGTCGTGCCGCCGGGCACCGGCATCTGCCACCAGGTCAATCTCGAATATCTCGCGAAGGTGGTGTGGACCACCGAGGAGAACGGCAAGACCATTGCCTATCCCGACACGCTGGTCGGCACCGACAGCCACACCACCATGATCAACGGCCTCGCGGTCCTGGGCTGGGGCGTCGGCGGCATCGAGGCCGAGGCGGCGATGCTCGGCCAGCCGATCTCGATGGTGCTGCCCGAGGTCGTCGGCTTTCGGATGCATGGCGCGATGCGCGAGGGCGCGACCGCGACCGATCTGGTGCTGACCGTGGTGCAGATGCTGCGCAAGCGCGGCGTCGTCGGGCGCTTCGTCGAGTTCTACGGCCCCGGCATCGCCACCCTGCCGCTCGCCGATCGCGCCACCATCGGCAACATGGCGCCGGAATACGGCGCCACCTGCGGCTTCTTCCCGGTCGACGCCGAGACCATCCGCTATCTGAAATTGAGCGGCCGCGAGCCGGCGCAAATCGCTCTGGTCGAGGCCTATGCCAAGGCGCAAGGCCTGTGGCATGACGAGCATTCGCCCGCGCCGGTGTTTACCGACACGCTCGAGCTCGATCTCGACACGGTCGAGCCGTCGCTCGCGGGGCCGCGCCGGCCGCAGGATCGCATCGGGCTCTCGGGCGTCGCCAAGAATTTCGCGACCGAGAAGCCGAAGCTCGCCGCCAACCGCAAAGCCGACGCCACGGGCGAGGTCGCGGTCAAAGGCACGAATTACGCGCTGAAGGATGGCGCGGTGGTGATCGCCGCGATCACCTCCTGCACCAACACCTCGAACCCCAGCGTCATGCTCGGCGCCGCGCTGCTCGCGCGCAATGCCGTGAGGCGCGGCTTGAAGGTCCGGCCCTGGGTCAAGACCTCGCTCGCGCCCGGCAGCCAGGTGGTCACCGATTATTACGCCGCCGCGGGCCTGCAGGGCGATCTCGACAAGCTCGGCTTCAACCTGGTCGGCTATGGCTGCACCACCTGCATCGGCAATTCCGGACCGCTGCCCGATCCGATCGCCGATGCGATCGACGAAGGCGATCTCGTGGTCGCGGGCGTGCTGTCGGGCAACCGCAATTTCGAGGGACGCATCCATCCGCAAGTGCGCGCCAATTATCTTGCCTCGCCGCCGCTGGTGGTCGCCTACGCGCTTGCCGGCTCGATGAACATCGACCTGACGCGCGAGCCGCTGGCCGAGGATCCCGATGGCAAGCCGGTCTATCTCAAGGACATCTGGCCGAGCAACCGCGAGATCGCCGACACCGTCCGCAGCGCCGTCACCGATGCGATGTTCAAGAAACGCTATGGCAACGTCTTCGAAGGCCCCGAGGAATGGAAGAAAGTGCCGCGCGTCGAGGGCATGACCTTCGCGTGGAACCCCGGCTCGACCTATCTCGCGCTGCCGCCCTATTTCGATAATATGCCGAAAGCGCCGGCGGCGCTCGCCGACATCAGCGGCGCGCGCGAGCTCGCGCTCTTCGGCGACAGCATCACCACCGACCACATCTCGCCCGCCAGCTCGATCAAGAAGGAAAGCCCGGCCGGGCAATATTTGCTCGAGCATCAGGTGCGCCCGGCGGATTTCAATTCCTACGGCGCGCGCCGCGGTACCCATCACGTGATGATGCGCGGTACTTTCGCCAACATCCGCATCAAGAACGAGATGGTGCCGGGCGTCGAGGGCGGCGTCACCAAGCACCAGCCCGACGGCGTGGTGATGCCGATCTACGACGCGGCGATGCTCTACCAGAAGGAGGGCGTGCCGCTGGTCGTGATCGGCGGCAAGGAATACGGCACCGGCTCATCGCGCGATTGGGCGGCCAAAGGCACCAAGCTGCTCGGCGTGCGCGCGGTGATCGTCGAGAGCTTCGAGCGCATCCATCGCTCGAACCTCGTCGGCATCGCGGTGATGCCGCTGCAATTCACCGGCGGCGCGACGCGCCAGACCTTGAAGCTCGACGGCACCGAGCGCTTCGACATTCTCGGCATCGCGCAAGGGCTGAAGCCGCGCAGCGAGCTGACCTGCCGCATCCATCGCGCCAACGGTCAGAGCGACGAGATCAAGCTGCTGTGCCGCATCGATACCCTCGATGAGCTCGAATATTTCCGCCACGGCGGCATCCTGCAATACGTGCTGCGCGGGATGATGAAGGCGTAACGCGCTCGGCGCCTACCGCATCGGCGAGAACGACGTCGGCACCAGAATCTTGCATTCCTGCGAGAGGAGCGGCGAGGGCTGCGGCCCGTTCTTGAAGAAGGCCTGCCATTCCGGGTCTTTGGCCAGCGCCGCGCGCCGCGCCTCGCGATCGGCCAGCGACTCATAGCGCCACATATGGACGATCTGGTTGAGCGGCCCGATCTCGCTGGTGAAAAAGCCGACCAGCCCGCCGAGATGCCGCTTCTGCGCCGGCAGCCCGTTCTTTTCGTAATACTCAAGCCAGCGTGCGGCGCCGCCGCCGGTTTGCGCCGTATAGGTGCGAACTTCGAGAATCATGTGTTTCCTCCCAGGAATTGCGCGGCGAGCGTGCCGCAAGCCGCGCGCCGGGGTCAAGCCTCACTCGCTTGTGAAGGATAGTGCTTTGCGAAATTTGCAGGCGGGGGGCAGGATAGCAGAATGCTCCGGCCGGCTTTCCCGTTCCTCCTTGCCGCGCTTGTCGCGGTCGCACCGGTGGCCTCCCGCGCGAATGATTCGCCGGTCGTGGTCGAACTGTTCACCTCGCAAGGCTGCAGCTCGTGCCCGCCGGCCGACAAATATCTCGGCGAGCTGGCCAAGCGTCCCGATCTGCTCGCGCTCGCCTTCCATGTCGAATACTGGAACTACATCGGCTGGACCGATTCCTATTCGAAGCCCTGGGCGACGCGGCGCCAGCGCGATTACCAAGCCGCGTTGAAGCTGCGCTACGTCTATACGCCCGAGATGGTGATCGAGGGGGCGACCGAGGGCGTCGGCTCCGAGCCCGCGACCATCGAGCCGCTGATCCGCGCCGCCGAGGCCGCGCGCGCGCCGCATCCCGATCTGACGCTGCGCTGGCGCGACGACGGGGCGCTCGTGGCCGATATCGGCGAAGGCCCATCGCCGCCGGGCCAGCCCGCGACCCTGTGGCTGGTCGGCTTCGACAATTTGGACACGGTCGCGGTGACCTCGGGCGAGAACCAGGGCAAGACCGCCTGGGACCACCACCCAGTGCGCAGCTTCCGCCGCCTCGGCTCGTGGGCCGGCTGGTCGGAAGAGCTGATCGTGCCGCCCGCCGAGGCGAAGACGCTCAGCAATTACGGCGCGGCGGTGCTGCTGCAAGCGAATGGCAGTGGCCCGATCCTCACCGCCGCCAGCATCCAACTGCCGGGGCGATAAACCAGATCCGATGGGCTTAGATCAAATCCCATCGCGCGTTGCGGGCTAAGGTCGGCGCGACGGTGTCGCGGCGACGTGGCTGCCTTGGGGCTTGGCAGCATCTTCTTTCGCTTTTTCAGCGTGACAGCGCGGGCAATGATTCTCGATCGTCGCCTCGCTCGCGCAATGACCGGGCCGGTGGCCGTGCGCGCTCGATTGGCATTGGCATTTCATGGGCTCGGCTTTTCCTTGAATGACGACAGCCCGTATCACAACGGGTCCGTGCTCGCAATTGTCGCACGAAACGATTACGCCGTCAGTCCCCTTGCCAGCACCGATGACAGGCGTTTGGCAAAGGCCGCCGGATCGGGCAAGGTCTCGCCTTCGAGGATGCGCGCCTGATCGAGCAGCAGCCAGGCGAAATCGCCGAGCGCGTCGGCGGCGCCGTCCTTGCCGGCGAGATCGACCAGCCGCGCGATCAGCGCGTGCTTGGGGTTGATCTCGAGGATGCGCTTTGAATCGACGGCGCCGAGCTGCTTGTGCTGGCGCAAGAGGCGCTCCAGATGCATGTCCATGTCGTGCTCGTCGGCGACGAGGCACACGGCGCTGTCGGTCAGGCGCTTCGAGACGCGCACGTCCTTTACCGCATCGCCGAGGCTCAGCTTCAAGACCGCGACCAGCGCGGCGAGGTCGCCCTCGAGCGGCGCGTCGGCGCTCGCGGCGGGCTGTTCCTCGGGCGCGATCGTGTCGAGATCGGCGCTGCCGCGCGTCACCGATTTGAATTCCTTCTTTTGATAGTCGCCGAGGCTCGGCATCCAGAACTCGTCGACCGGGTCGGTCAGCAGCAGCACCTCGATGCCGCGTGCGCGGAAGCCTTCGAGCTGCGGGCTGCGTTTCAGCGACTCGAGGTCCTCGCCGGCGATGGTATAGATCGCCGCCTGGCCGGGCTTCATGCGCGCGATGTACTCGTCGAGCGAGACCAGCGCGTCGCCGGCGGTCGAATGAAATCGCGCCAGCGGCAATATCTCGTCGCGGTGCTCGCGGTCCTCGTAGATGCCTTCTTTCAGCACGGCGCCGAAATTCTCGGCGAATTTCGTGTATTCCGCCGGTTCGTCCTTGGCTTTCTTGGCCAGCTCGCCGAGGACGCGCTTGGTGATTTGCCCGCGCATGCGCTGCAGCATCGGGTTGTTTTGCAGCATCTCGCGGCTGACGTTGAGCGGCAGATCCTCGCTGTCGACGACGCCGCGCAGGAAGCGCAGATAGGGCGGCAGCAGCTCCTGCGCGTCATCGGTGATGAAGACGCGCCGGACATAGAGCTTCACCCGATGCTTGCGTTGCGGCTCGAACAGGTCGAGCGGCTTGGTGCCGGGAACGAATAACAGCGTCGCGTATTCATAAGTACCCTCGGCTTTGTTGTGCAGCGTCAGCCAAGGCTCGTCGAAGGCATGGGCGACGTGATGGTAAAATTCCTTGTACTGGTCGGGCGTGATCTCGCTTTTCGGGCGCATCCACAGGGCCGAGGCGGCGTTCAGCGTCTCTTCCTTGCCGGCGTGATCCAACACGATCGGCAACGCGATGTGGTCGGAATATTTCTTGACGATCTGCCGGATGCGATCGGGCTCGGCGTATTCCGCGTCCGCCTCGTTGAGACGAAGCGTGATCGTGGTGCCGCGCTGGTCGCGCGTTGCCTCCTCAATCGTGAACTCGCCTTTGCCGTTGGAGACCCAGCGATGCGCGATCTCCTCGCCGGCCTTGCGCGAGATCACGTCCACCTCGGTCGAGACCATGAACGCGGAATAGAAGCCGACGCCGAATTGACCGATCAGCGCCACGTCCTTCTTGCTGTCGCCCGACAGGCCTTTGACGAACGCCGCGGTGCCCGAGCGCGCGATCGTGCCGAGATTGTCGATCATCTCCTCGCGGCTCATGCCGACGCCGTTATCGGCGATGACCAGGCTGTGCTCGTTCTTGTCGGGCGCGATGACGACCCGGAAATTCGCGTCGCCCGCGATCAGCCCCGGCTCGGTCAGCGCCAGGTAGCGCAGCCGGTCGCAGGCGTCCGACGCGTTCGAGATCAGCTCGCGCAGGAAGATTTCCTTCTCGCTATAAAGCGAATGCGCGACGATCTCGAGGAGGCGGCTGACTTCCGCCTGGAATTCGCGTTTCTCGCTGGCCATGATCCCAACCCCCAATGTCCGACCCAACGGCTTGACGCGGGCCGTCCCGAGATATGTGGCGGCACATGCGTTCCTGCAAGGGCGTGGTAGGATACCGGCATGAGCTACATCCGGAAGGTGCTTCAGCCCGGCGAGACCCTGGTCTATGTGACCCGGCTGCATTGGCTGGTCTATGTCCGCGCGGTGATTTTCCTGATCATCGCCGCGGCCTTTGCCGGCGCCGGCTATTACGCCGGGGGCGACGATTTCGAGAAGGCAGGGCTCGCCGCCGGGGGCCTGTTTCTGGCCTTCGCCGCGATCTCGGCGATCCATGCCGCGATCAAGCGCGCCTCGACCGAGCTCGCCGTGACCGATCACCGCGTCATCTTCAAGCGCGGCATCGTCAGTCGCTACACCATCGAGATGGCGCGCTCCAAGGTCGAGAGCGTCGATGTCGTCCAAAGCGTCGCCGGCCGCATCTTCAATTACGGCACCATCCTGGTGCGCGGTACCGGCGGCACGTTGGAGCCGTTTCGCAACATCGAGCACCCGCTGCAGCTCCGCAGCGCTATCACCGCGCAGTAGCCGCGGCGACCCCGATTCGCCGGCCGCCGGCCGACATACGCGGGCGGCGCGACCCTATCACGGGCCGCCGGATAAAATCTTGTCCTCGGGCGCGCCGCGCCACGATGCCGCGCTTGCCTTTCGCCGCGAGACACCCGATGATTCGCTCATGGGCGTGTTTACCCCGGCGGCGCGGGTCCTGGCAGTGCTAGGGCCTACCAACACCGGCAAGACTCACCTCGCCATCGAGCGCATGCTCGGCCATCGCACGGGCATGATCGGCTTTCCGCTTCGCCTTCTGGCGCGCGAGAATTACGACCGCGTGGTCGGCCTCAAAGGAACCCGCGCGGTCGCGCTGATCACCGGCGAAGAAAAGATCGTCCCGCCCAATCCGTCCTATTTCATCTGCACCGTCGAATCGATGCCGCTCGACCGGCCGGTCGATTTCCTGGCGGTCGACGAGATTCAGCTATGCGGCGATGCCGAGCGCGGCCATGTCTTCACCAACCGCCTGCTCCATGCGCGCGGCTCGGCCGAGACCATGTTCCTTGGTGCCGACACCATTCGGCCGCTGCTGAAACGGCTGGTGCCCGAGGCCGAATATGTCAGCCGGCCGCGCTTCTCGACCCTCGCCTATTCCGGACCGAAGAAAATCACCCGCCTGCCGCCGCGCAGCGCCGTGGTGGCTTTTGCCATCGCCGATGTCTTTGCCCTTGCCGAGCTGATGCGCCGCCAGCGCGGCGGCACCGCGGTGGTGATGGGCGCGCTCAGCCCGCGCGCGCGCAACGCGCAAGTCGGGCTCTTCCAATCCGGCGAGGTCGATTATCTGGTCGCGACCGATGCGATCGGCATGGGCCTCAATATGGATCTCGACCACGTCGCCTTCGCGCGGCTGGCGAAATATGACGGCCGCGGGCCGCGGCGCTTGGCCGCCGCCGAGATCGCGCAGATCGCCGGCCGCGCCGGACGCCACATGAGCGATGGCACCTTCGGCACCACCGGCGAGCTTCCCGGCATCGACGAGGAGATCGTCGAGGCGGTCGAGAATCACCGCTTCGATCCGCTGCCGCGGCTCTATTGGCGCAATGCGCGGCTCGACTATCGCTCGATCGGCGGGCTCTTGAAGAGCCTCGAGGAGAAGCCGCATCTGCCCGGTCTCATCCCGGCGCGCGAGGCCGACGATCAATTGGCGCTGGCGGCGCTCGCCAAGCTCAACGACATCGCCGCCGCCGCCGCCAACCCCGCCGCCGTGCGGCTGTTGTGGGAAGTCTGCCAGATCCCCGATTTCCGCAAGATCATGAGCGACACCCATGCGCGCTTCCTGGCCCAGATCTATCGCCATTTGATCGGCCGCACCGGCAGGCTGCCGCCCGATTTCGTCGCCGGCCAGGTCAACCGGCTCGACCGTGCCGACGGCGATATCGACACGCTGATGACGCGGATCGCCCATATCCGCACCTGGACCTACATCGCGCATCGCGCCGACTGGATCGCCGACGGCGCGGGCTGGCAGGAACGCGCGCGCGCGATCGAGGATCACCTCTCCGACGCGCTTCACGATCGCATCACCCAGCGCTTCGTCGACCGCCGCTCGGCCTTCCTCGTGAAGCAGCTTGCTTCGTCGCGCGAGCTGCTCGCCTCGGTCAGCCGTACTGGCGAGGTCAAGGTCGAGGGTCATCCGGTCGGGCGGCTCGACGGTTTCCACTTCGTGCCCGACGCTGTTCCCAACACCGAAGCGAGCAAGACCTTGCTTGTCGCCGCCAACCGCGTGCTGCGCGGCGAGATCGACGCGCGGGTGCGCGAGCTGGCAGCGGCGGCGGATGACGAATTCGCGCTGTCGCCCGACGGTGCGCTGCTATGGCGCGGCGGCGCGGTTGGCCGCTTGGCGGCAGGCGAAAGCGTGCTCGATCCGCAGATCGAGGTGTCGTCCGGCCACTTTCTCGATGCGCCGTTTCGCGAGACGATCCGCCGCCGCCTCGCCTCGTTCTGGGGTATGGAAAAGCGCCGGTGCTTGGCGGCGCTGCTGCGGGCGCGCTATGCCGAATTGGAAGGCGCGGCGCGCGGGCTCGTGTACCAGCTTTGCGAGGCGCTCGGCGCGCTGCCGGCGAGCGAGGTGGCGGCGCAATGCGCCGGGCTGAGCGGCGACGATCGCAAGGCGTTGGCGCGGCTCGGCGTGCGGCTCGGGACCGAGACGGTCTATCTCGACGGCATGCTGAAGCGCGAGGCGGGGTCGCTCGCGGCGCTGCTCTGGGCGGTGCGGCACAAATGCGTGCCGCCGAAGCTACCAGGCGGCGTGGCGGCGCCGCGCGAGGCCGCGATTTCCGACGAGGCCTATCGCGCGATCGGCTATCGCGTGCTCGGTCCGCGCGTCCTGCGCGTCGATAAGGTCGAGACGTTGGCGGCGGCGGCACGGCGGCTTGCGCGCGAGGGGCCGTTCGGCATCGTGCCCGAATTGCTGGCGCTGGCCAGCGCGTCGCGCCACGATCTGCCGGCGATGCTGACCTCGTTGGGCTATCGCGCGGTGCATGACGATCAGGGCGTCACCTTCCATCCGCGCCCGGCGAAGAAGCGCGTCGCCACGATCGAGCGGCCGCGCGCGGACAGCCCGTTCGCGAAATTGGCCGCGCTGCAACTCGCGCGATGAACGGCGAAGCCGAATCGCCGTCCAGCTTGCGTCTCGACAAATGGCTGTGGTTCGCGCGGGTCGCGCGTACGCGCTCGCTGGCGGCGCGGCTCTGCGCCGGAGGTTGCGTCACGGTAGGCGGGCGTGAGGGCGCGAAGCCCCATCACGCCCTGCGCATTGGCGACGTCGTCGTGGTCGATCTGCCGCATCAGCGACGGCAGCTCGCCGTCCGTGCGCTGGGCGCGCGGCGCGGCCCGCCCGCCGAAGCGCGGCTGCTCTACGAGGAACTCGCGCCACCGCTGCGTCGCAATCTGCCCGCGCCGGATTGGGTCTCGCTCTTTGCCGAGGACGCGACGCTGGCCGAAAGCTAGTACCTACTTTTCATGGACGGTGATTCGTGATTCAAGATCGGGATGGTTCCCGCAGCAAGAGAAGTACGATTAAGGTGGGGCGATCGCAAGGAGCTTGAGGCTCGTTGCCGTTCGCCGCGCACCATGCAACGCGACC
>DATLUE010000138.1:0-9581 GCA_035533255.1 Allostellaceae bacterium
TCCTCGCCATCCTTGACGCGCCGGATGCGCGACAGATAGGGTTTCAGATCGATGCGCGCGCGTTGATGCATGCGCTTGGTGTTCTCGCTCGCGCCGGGCTGCGCGTCGCCGAGCCAGAAATCCATCTCGGTCTCGTGCACCACGATCTCGGCATTGGGGTAATGCGGCGCGCCGGCATCATCGACGAGGCCGTTGGCGTGATCGGGATGGATGTGGGTCAGCAGGATCTGCGTGACCGCGGCCGGATCGATACCGCCGCGGCGCAGATTCTCGGGCAGCTTGCCGAGCGTCGGCTGCATCGTGTTGCCGGCGCCGGCATCGATCAGGACGGTGTTGCCGTCGCGCTGGAAGAGGAAATTATTGACCGGAATGAACAGCGCGCCGTTCGAATCGGCGCCGGTCAAGCCGGTCGCCCGTGCGCGATCCATGTTGAGCACGAGATCGAGCGAGGTTTTCAGAATGCCGTCGCTGAACGCCCTGACCGCAAGATCGCCGATCCGAAAAGTCGGTTCCGTGGGTTCCATCGACGCGCTCTCCCTTACTGGCTTTGCCGCCAGCCTTGAGGAAAAAGCCCGCCATGTCTATCGGCGATCAGTGATGAAAACGGTCGCGGTCGCGATCATGGAAACCGAAGCCGAAGCCAAAGCGCGGACCGTACCAGCCGGGATCGTAACCCGGATAGTAATAGGGATAGGGCGCATAATACGGATAGGCCGCGTAGGGATAGGGGTAAGGCGGCGCGGCATAGGCGGTTTGCGGGGCCGGCATTTGCGGCACGCTCTCGCCTTTCGCCGACATGCATTGCACATAGCCGATATCGTAGCGCTGCTGGGTCGAGGCGCCGGCATATTGCGCCGCGTCCACGCCCGAGGCGGTGCCGAGCGCGAGACCGCTGCCGGCGCCGATCGCCGCGCCCGCGCCGGGATTGCCGACCGCGGCGCCGATCGCCGCGCCGGTGGCCGCGCCAAGCACGGTGCCGACCGCCGCGCTGCCGACGAGGCTTTGATTGGCGGCGTCGGCCGGCGCGATGCCAGCCTGTTGCGCGGCGAATTGCCGGCACGTCCCGTCATCCGCCCGAAACGCCTCGAAACTCTTGCCCGGGCCGGGCATCACCGTGACCGACGGGCCGGGCGGCAGCGCCGCGACGCACCCGCCCAGCGCCAGCACCGCGACCGCCGCAGCACCCCAGCGAATGACGCTCATGCTTCCCGCTCCCTGAGCCAAACCGATACGCAACCGACCCGCCTCATTATCATAGGCCACAACGTCCCGCCGCAGCCGCCATTCCAAAAATTTAACCTCGCCCGACGCCGCGCCGCGCCGTGCCGGCCGGCAGCCTTGCTGCGGATCAGCAGAGCGTCGAGTCGAGCGCATCCGCCGCGGTCCCGGAGGCAGCGGAGATGGCGGCGTTAGAGCGGTTGCGGAGGAGGAACTTCGGCGGCAGTCAGCTCGGCCTCGATATCATCGGCCACGCGACGATAATTTGCCGCGATTCCGGGCCATTCCGGTGCCGGATGCGTCGCTTGCGCCAGCTCGCGCAACCGTTTCACCAAGCGCCGTTTTCGATCCGGCGCGATCATTTCGCTTTGGCCTCCTGATCCATCGGAGGGCGGCACTTTGAGCTAGATCGGCGAAGATTACAATATTGTAAGGCAATTCGATCCGACTTGATCCGAGGCAGGCTTCCCACGGCGATCTCACTTTTTCCTCCATAAATGTTCCTTTTTTGTTCCGATAAGGTTATGCTCAGCCTCGCTTCGTCACCTTCCGGAGAGTCGCCGATGTCCCCGATCCCCGCCGTTGCCCCAATCTCCGCGCCCAAGGCAGTCGACGATTTCCTAGAGGCGCAATATGGCCTCGGCCTCGAAGATGTGCTGTGCGATGGCTGCCTGATCGGCCGACTCGACCAGCGCCTCGGCGCGACGGCACGGGTGGTGCTGCGCGAGCAGCGTATCGAGCGCGAGGATGACGGCGGCGAGTTCGGCACCTATGCCGGGGTGCTGATCCTCGACGGCATGTGGTACCGCTTCGACTGCCACATTTTCGTCGATGCCGGCGGCCAGTGCTTCCTCGCCGATCTCGGCAGCTTCGAAGCCGTCGAGTGGCAGTTGCGCGTCGCGGTGTAAGAATCGGCCGCACAACCTGGCCAAGCGGCCAGGGTAGAAATGCTTGCGCCGCGCGAAGCGGTCGCTTGTACTGGGCGGACATTCGGCGATCCCCTAGAACCCCGGCGAAAGCGAGACGCGCGATGACCGCAACACGACGATGGTTGGTGCTGTGCGTCGTGCTGATGGGCACCTTCATGACGATTCTCGACGTCGCCATCGTCAATGTCGCGATCCCCTCGATCCGCACCGATCTCCAGGCGAGCTTCGGCGAGATCGAATTCGTGGTCTCCGCCTACACCCTCACCTATGCGTGCCTGCTCGTCACCGGCGGACGGCTCGGCGACAATTATGGCCGCAAGCTTTTGTTCATCCTGGGCCTGCTCGTCTTCGCCGCGGCCTCGGCCGCTTGCGGCCTCGCCCCGACGAGCACGGTGCTGATCGTCGCGCGCGCTGTCCAAGGCATCGGCGGCGCGCTGATGTATCCGCAAGTCCTCGCGATCATCCAAGTGACGTTTGCCGGCGGCGACCGCGCCAAGGCGCTCGGCATTTTCGGCTCGGTCATCGGTATCGCTTCTATCGCCGGGCAGATTCTCGGCGGCACGCTGCTGGCCGCCGATCTGTGGGGCCTCGCATGGCGGCCGATCTTCCTGGTCAACGTGCCGCTCGGCCTCGCCACCATCCTCGCGGCGATCTTCATCCTGCCCAAAGAGCAGAAGCACGAGCGCGTCGGCCTCGATTGGGGGGGCGTCGCGCTCATCACGCCGGCCTTCCTGCTGCTGGTCGTCCCGCTGCTCGAAGGCCGCGAGCTGGGCTGGCCGCTGTGGAGCATCGTTTCCTTCCTGGCCGCCTTCCCGCTGTTCGCGGCTTTCATTTGGTACGAGCGGCGTTTCGGCAAGCGCGGCGGCCGGCCGCTCGTGCGCTTGGAGCTGTTCGCCAACAAGAGCTTCGCCTTCGGCGTCCCGATCGCCGCTTTGTTCATGGCCTCCTATGCCGGCTATCTCTTCACCCTGGCGCTCTATCTTCAGGTCGGGCTCGGCTTCTCGCCGCTGCGCTCGGCGGTGACCTACATCCCCTCGGCGATCGGCTTTTTCATCACCTCGCTCGCGGCGCCGCGTTTCATCCCGCTGCTCGGCCGTCACGTCCTGACCGTCGGCTACATCATCGCCGCGTTCGGCTTCGTCGCAACGGCGGCGACCGCGCATGCCGCCGGCGGTCATCTGTATGGCTACGAGCTCGCACCGTCGTTGCTGATCGCGGGGCTCGGGATGGGCTTCGGCATGAGCCCGCTGGTCGGCACCGTGATCGCGGGTCTCGCGCCGCAAGAAGCCGGCGCCGGCGCCGGCATCGTCACCACCACGCTGCAGATCGGCAACGTGCTCGGCATCGCGGTCATCGGCCTGGTGTTCTTCGCGCTCCTCGGCGCGGCGCCGCCGGGCGCGGCTTACGCCAACGCCTTCGCCATCACCTTGCCGCTCAGCGCGTTGCTACTGCTCACGGCCGCCTATCTCGTCCGTCGCTTGCCGCGCACGCCGTTCGAGGAAAGCAACGCGCTGGTCGAGCGGCTGCCGGGATGGAGCGCGGGCTTCGCCTATTCCATGTTCCTCATGACCGGCGGCCGCCTCGGCGACGGGCTGGTTCACGAGATGGCCGAGCGCATCGCCGATCGCCGGCTCCGGCGCACGCGCGAAGCGCCGCGCGCGCCCGGCGAATTCCTCGCCTATCATTTCGACGCCAGCGCCGTCGACACCGCTTGGATGCGCTATCTGATGCGCGAGGCGCTGGTCTATGGCAACGGCCTGGTGCCGCTTGAGGCCGAGCGCATGACGACGATCGACGTGCAGGTGCGCGAAGCGCGCGAGCGCCAGGCCGAAGGGCTGCTGCCGGCGGGACTCGATCCCGCCTACATACGGCTCGCGGCGTTCGCGCTAGTAAGCTATCCGCGCATGCTGCCGCAGATCACGCGCATGACGACGGGGCGCATCGCCGAGGATCCGCGCTTCATCGCCGAATGGGAGGCCGTGCTGCGCGTCATCGGCTCGTCGCTCGAGGACCGCGCGCATCGCGAGCAGGCAGGCTAGAGGGTGATCCGACCAGAT
Source organism: Allostellaceae bacterium (assembly GCA_035533255.1). GTDB lineage: Bacteria > Pseudomonadota > Alphaproteobacteria > ATCC43930 > CGMCC-115725 > CAIKMD01. The sequence continues at coordinate 4,205 of DATLUE010000138.1, forward strand.
AGAATCGGATCACCCTCTAGATTTTTTGAATTTGTCGCATTGTCTGCGGCGAACCGCTGCACACTTCGCCGGACAATGCTCCAAGTCACTTCTTATTCGGGTAATCGGTCTTGGGACGGGTCAGCTTCTCGGGATGGACGATGGTCTTGTTGACCGCCGCCCGCGCCGCGCCGAGATTCGGGAACTCGGTCTCCGTACCGTCGCGCTTCAGGACATAGAGCGCCGAGACCGTCTTCGCCGCGCGCTGGTCGGCGACCGTGCGCTTGACGATGGTCCAATCGACGCGCCGCGTCTGGCTTTCATTGCCCTCATTGGCCGGCTCGGCGACCGGCTCGGCAATTTCCTCGAAGCCGCGATCGACCACCGATTCGAAGGAATAGAGCTTGGGCTGTGGCTTGTCGCGCCGACCGCGATCGCCGCCCTTGCTGCCGCCCTTGCCGAAAGCCTGGCCGTGACGCGGGCCGCGCTCGCGCTGGCCGTCGCGTGGTTGGCCATCGCGTGGTTGGCCATCGCGTGGTTGGCCTTCTCGCAGTTGGCCCTCGCGCGGCTGGCCGTCGCGCGGCACGCCTTCCGGTCGCGTAAAGCCCTCGCGATGCTGGCCACCGCGGCGTTGGCCGTCGCGCGGTCCACGGCGCCGCGGCCCGCGCTCGCGCGGCGGATGGGGCGGCTGCCCCGCCGTCGGCTCGCCGGCCACAACAAAGGTTTCGCCGCCCGGCGCCGCAATGCCATCGGGCCGCGGAGGCTTGCGCCGCCGGCGGCGACGGCGACGGCGCTGCGCCGGATCGCCGGACGGAACCGCATCGGGCGCCAGCGTGAACTCGCCGCCCGCCGCAATCGCTTCCGCGGCGACGCGTGGCGGAGACGCGGCCCTTGCCGGCGCAGCCTCGCCGCTCGCAGGACCGTCGGCGGCAGCCTCGCCGCGAGCTGAGCCCGGATCGCCGGCACTGGCGCTGGAGCTTTCCAGCTTGGGACCGCGACGGCGGCGACGGCGGCGGCGACGCGGCCGCGCGCCCGGCGCGCCGGTATTTTGCGGCGCCCCGGAAGCGTCGGTTGAGCGGCCCGAATCCGCGCCCGAATCGGTGCTCGTATCGGATGCCGCCACGGGCGCCGCAGGGTCGCTGCTGTGCGGGGTCGAGCCAGGAAGATCGTCGTCCATCATCATGCGGCGGAAACCTAGGACGCGGCATCGCACTTGTCACGACTCCGCCCCGCCAAAGCGGAATCGATCGCCGCGCGTCCGGCGGTCCCTCGAACGCGGCGACGCGGGCGGCAGCGCGGAACGATCTGCTGATTGCGGCGTTCCCCTAACAGCGCCGGGAACTGTCCCGCCGCAAAAGGAGGTTCAACAATGAAGCGGGTTCTTTTGGCGACGTCCCTGATCGCGCTCAGCATGGGTAGCGTCGCATTCGCACAATCGGGCGCGGGATCGATGGGCAGCGGCACCAACGGCGCCAGCGCGCAGAGCACCAATGCCGGCGGCATGAACGGCTCGAACTCGACCGGCACGACCGGCTCGAGCATGAACGGCTCGGGCGCCAATGCCGGCCCGATGGCGGATAGTGCCTCGACCGCGCGTAGCGGGATGGGTCACATGTCGTCGAGCAACGTCCGTCAGGCGCAGGAAGCGCTGAAATCCCAAGGCCTCTATCACGGCCGCGTCGATGGCAAAATGGGACCGATGACCCGGACCGCGGTATCGAAGTTCCAGAAAGAGAAGGGCATGAAACAGACCGCCCAGCTCGATCGCGCGACCATGTCCGGCTTGCAAGGCAGCGACATGGGCGGGGGCATGGACAGCGGCGACCATATGAGCAGCAGCCCGTCGAATAGCGGCTCGATGAACAAGGGCATGAACAATAACGGCGCGGGCGCTACGAGCGGCAGCTCGATGGTTCCCGCCTCGCCCACCACCATGCCGAAGAGCAATCCCGGCCCGACTCAACCGGGGAACTGAAGAAGCTGTCAGCGATGGATAACTGCCTCGGTGCCACACGCAGCGAGGCAGTTTCTTTTTGGCTGATCGCTGATAGCCGATCGCCGACAGCTCTCGACTCACGTCGCTTCGCGCGGTCGCATCTCGGTGCCGCGCCAGGTGAAGCTGCTGCCGAGCCAGGCATCGACCCAGAGCAGCGGCAGCAACAGGTCGCGCAGCAGGCAGGCGAGCAGCATCCGGATCGACCAATGCCAGCCGGCACGACGCGCCAGCACCGCCTCGGCGCCGAGCCACAGCACGAGAAACGCCGCCGCGATCGCCGCCATGTCGATTCGTGCGTCGAGTGCAAAAGCCATCGCCGCAACGAGCGGGAAAAAGCCGCCGGCGAGCAATTCGGGCACGAACAGCAGCGGGAACGTCATGCGCCGCAGCCGCGACCAGCGTGTCTGCCGCGCCCACACCTCGGCCGCGCTGCGCGGACCCAGCGGCTGCTCGAACGGATTGTCGACGAGATGGACTTTGAGTCCAGCTGCGCGCAACAGCTTGGTCAGGGCCGCGTCCTCGGCGATCTCGGCGCCGAGCGCGCGAATGCCGCCGCCGCGCTCGACCACGCTTTTGCGCGTCAGCATGCTCTTGCCCTGCGCGTAGCCGGCACCCAGCGTGTCTGCGGCGTATTCCCAGCGCGCCTGGAAGCTATTGAGAAAGGCGCATTCGAGCTCGGCCCAGAAATTCGCCGGCCGCGATGCGATCGGCACCGAGCACACGACGCCGGTGTCGCGCCGCCACCGCCCCATCAGGCGCTGGATGTAGTCGCGCGGCATCAGCACGTTGCTATCCGCCATGACGATCCATTCGCTGCGCGCGGCGTCCCAGCCCTTGACCGTGTTGTTGAGCTTGGGATTGAGGCTGACGCGGTCGTTGCCGACCAGGAGGCGGGCCGGGATGTGCGGATGGGCGTCGATCAAGCGATGGACGATCGCCGTCACCGGATCGTCCGCGCGCGCGACGCAGAACAGGATCTCGTAGTTCGGATAATCGAGTGCGAAGCTCGATCCCAAAGTCTCTTTGGAAAATGCCTCAATGCCGCAGACCGGCCGGATCAGCGTCACCGGCGGTGCGTCGGGCGGCGGCTGCAACAGTTGCCGACGCACGCGCATGCGGGTCGCGGCAAGCGCGATGCTAATCAAATGAAGCGCGATCGCGAGCAGACAGAAAGCCAGGAAACATAGGGCGAGGGTCATCGCGCTTTTTCGACCTCGGCTACGGGTTGACGGTGGTTGGCGCGCACGACATGGGCGAGGAATTGCTCGGTCGCGTCCTGCCAGGAGAAGGTCAGCGCATGGGCGCGACAGAGCTCGGGCGAAAGGCCCAGCGCGCCTTCAACAGCGTCGGCGAGGTTGGCATCGAGGCACCCGGCACCGCTCGCGCCGATGACGTCGAGCGGCCCGGTGACGGGATAGGCCGCGACCGGCAAGCCGCTCGCCAACGCCTCGAGCAGCACGAGGCCGAAGGTTTCCGAGCGGCTGGGAAAGACGAACACATCGGCGGCGGCGTAGAACGACGCCAAGGTCTCGTCATCAACATAGCCGGTATACCGTGCGTCGGGATAGGTCGCCTGCAGCCGCTTGAGGCTCGGCCCGGCGCCGACCACATATTTCGTGCCCGATAGTTTCAGTTTGAGAAACGCGTCGATGTTCTTTTCCGGCGCGACGCGGCCGGCATAGAGATAGATCGGCCGCGTGTCGCCGAGGAAGGCTTTGCTGCGCGGCCGGAACAGCGTGCCGTCGACGCCGCGCGACCAATGGGCCAGATGATCGAAGCGGCGCTGCGCCAGCCGCTCGATCATCGTATCGGTCGGCACCATCACCGCGCGCGATGCGGCATGAAAGCGCCGCAGATAGGCATAGGCGATGCCGCCGGTGCCGCGCAGCCGGTCCTCGACATATTCCGGAAAGGCAGTGTGATAGGCGGTGGTGAACGGCATGCCTTCGCGCAAGCAATAGCGCCGCGCCGCGAGCCCCAGCGGGCCTTCGGTGACGATATGCACGGCATCGGCCGCCGCCGCGCCCAGGCGCCGCGCGACCGCGCGGCCGGGAAACAGCGCCAACGGAATCTCGGGATAGGTCGGGCACGGCATGCAACGAAACCCGTCCGGCGCGATCACGTCGACGCGATGGCCCGCCGCTTCAAGGATGCGGATGGTCTCTTGCAGCGTGCGCACGACACCGTTGACCTGCGGTGGCCACGCATCGGTGACGAGCACGAGCTTCATCGCGCCGTCTTCTCGCACGGGGACAAGAGCGGCGGTAGATCGGCGATCGGGGCTTTGGCAATTGACAATGAAACCCTCAATGCGTAGTGGGACAACTCGGTTCGTACACCCTGTCGGTTGTGACAGTGATAACGCCGATCAATGACAGATTGATGGCGAAAGCCACGGGCGATGATGTGCCGCCGCCGCGCCGCGCGCTTGCTGCCGCCAGCAATCTGGCGCGCGTCGCCGCTGGCTTCGCGCTCCTGGCGCTGCTGTATCATTGGCGCATCATCGATGTCGGCACGCTGCGCGTGCTGCTGGCGCGGCCCGATATTCTGACGCTGGCGCTGGTCGCCTCGCTTGCCAACATCCCGCTCGAAGCTTTGCGCTGGCACATCCTCTTGCGCGCGCAAGGGCTGGAGTTGCGGCTCGCCCGGACGATGCGCATTCTTGCGACGAGCATTTTCTTCGCGAATTTCCTGCCCGGCGCCGCCGGCGGCGATCTGATCCGCGGCATCTATATCTACCAGGCGACGGAAGGACGGCGCACACCGGCGTTGCTGTCGATCCTGATCGACCGCCTCTTGGGCCTCGTCGCCTTCGTGCTGATCGGGCTTGCCGCGATGCTGGCACGGCCGGCGACGACGGATACGGCGCTTGAGCTCGCGATCGTCGCGCTCTCGGCGACATTCATCGCCGCGCTTGCGGTCGTATTCCGGTTCGGCCACCGCATCGCGCAATCCCTGCGATGGGCGATGTCGGGACGCAACGCGCGGCTCGTGCAGGTGATCGACGACACCGGCGTGGCGCTGCGCCAATATGCGCACGATTGGCGCAGCACCGGCCTCGCGCTGCTGCTATCGGCGGCGATCGTCGCGCTCGCGGTCGGACCGATCGTGCTGATTGCCGAGGCGATGCCGCTCGCCGGACCGAGCGCGCTCGATTACGGCATCGCCGGCCTCTATGCGCTGATCGCCAACAGCCTGCCGGTCACGCCGGGGGGCTTGGGCATCGGCGAAGGCGCCTTCGCGTCGGCCTGTGCGATGCTCGCGCCGCACGCGGCCCACGCGGCCTATGGCACAATCTTCCTGGCCTTCCGCTGTGTCTTCATCCTGTCGACCCTACCCGGCCTCTTGGCGTATTTGATTTATGTCTAGGACGCGCAGCGCCGGCTGCCCCTTAACCTTCCG
>DATLUE010000139.1:0-6117 GCA_035533255.1 Allostellaceae bacterium
ACTAATCGGCGTGAATCAGAAACTTCGCACGCCAAGCGTGATAGACGCTGTGGTCGCAAAGGTTGCGCAGAAGCGCATTACCAATTCGAAGGATTTACGAAAGCTCCGTATTATTCTCGTTGACCCGGTCGCGCGCGATAACTTTCTCTCGGAAGAAGGTGACTTGGAGACCGCGATGTTGCGTCTAGGGCCGCCCCCGAACAAGGAGCAGAGCGGGTTGGCTTCTGAACTCAGCGCGGTCATCGACTCAATGAGGCGCGTGCCGTGGACGGCTATTGCCGAACTGAAGAAAGACCCCGAGATCCTGAAGAAGGTTGATGAAGCCCACGCTTTGCTGCAGTCCCTTCGCGACGCTTTAGGGTGAAGTTGCCGCGAAGGATGTGCCGGATATCAAAATTATTTTTGCCGCGGGAAAGGAAGTTGGCGTGACGAAGCATTATCCGAAAGGCCTTGATGGCCGTCAGCGCGATCGCGACGGCGAGATCAGGAAAAAGCGCGATGACACGCTCGTGCGGACGCTCCGCGACGAGTACGGCGAGGATTTCGCGAAGGGCTATCGCTCGGATGCGAAATTAGGAACCGTCCTCAAAGGCGAAGGCGTCGAGACGCTCGATCAGCTTCTCAAGAAGCGTTAGGGCGATGGGCGTCCTCGCGACGCCAAAAGCGTTGATAGCAAAGCACGGTCAGCGAACATGGCGGGCGATACCGCGACCTGGAAAGACGGGATAACGCTGGGCATCGCGCTCGTCGGCGCGATACTCGGAGTCATGAACACGTGGAATGTGTTTAGCCAGCGACGTGTTCGTCTCCGCGTCACGCCTATGTTCCTTGCGACGACAGGAGGCGAGCCGTTCGGAGCCTCGATCGAGATCATCAACCTCAGCAGCTTCCCGCTTACGATCGCGGAACTTGGCTTCAAAAGCCGCAAGGGCAAGGTCGTCTTAACGTCGCCTCGCTTTCCCGATGGGCGCGCCTTGCCGCGACGACTTGAATCGCGGGAGGCTATCTCGGCCATGTTCGGGCCTTCCGAATTCGGGATTCCGTCGGTTCGACTGGGTAGCGCCTACGCTCGAACGGCGTGCGGGCGGACGATCACTGGTAACAGCCCGGCCGGTCGGCAGTTTAGCCGTATGATTGCCGAGCTTGCGGCGGAGCGCCGCGCGGATAGCCAAGCCTCGTAATGTGCGCGTTCATACGGGCGAAGCCGGTTCGGCGGCTGGAGGAGGGCTTGGCCGCGTCCTCTTATACGCGCCGCAGCTGCCCGAAAACGGGCAACCCGGGCCCGTCGGTGGCTCGAACCACTGATACGACATGCAGATCCCGCTATCGAACGTGATGACCGGCTCGGCGGGATTGAGCATCCGCATCAGCATCCTTCCCTGGGTCAGTCCACAAGGGACCGGCACGGGTGTCGCGGACAGCAGGCTGTTGAGATAGCGAAAAGAAAGCCCGAGAAATTCGTTGACTGCATCTCGCATCGTCACGAGCCATTTGAAGATGTCCTCGATGATCAGCGCTCGATCCTCCGAATGCATGCCGGGATGCATATAAGTTACGGTCTGGGATTTCTCGTCGAGATTACACCGGCCGATCTGCCGATGCGTAAGCTCGTCCCGGATACGACGAAGCTCGGGATACCAAGTCGCGCCGCGCAGAGCCGCTTTCAGCTCCTCGGGAAAAGGGGGCGGAAGCCGCTCGAATTTCGCGAATAGAGTCCGGGTCGATTGCTTCAACCCTCTAACGGCTTTCCGCCTAAAGATTGCGTAGATGACCTCCGCCGCACAATCGGCCGCGGCGTAAAGTTCGAGCATCGCCGCTTCGACGACAGCGGTAATTTCGGTAGAGTTTAGTGCAGGTGTATAGCCACGTTCGTTCAGCTCGCGACGATCGATTTCGAGATTTGGTTTCAGCTTTAACGCGAGCGATTCAAGCGTCACCGCTTTGTGGAAGTGAGCTGCCACTCCGCCGACGAATCTTTGCTCGAGCCGCGTAAAGTCGAAAGTCGCCTGGTAGAGGTTATTGAATCGACCGACCTCGCCCCAACTCTCGGGAACAAATACGCGTAAATTCGGGAGCTGAAGACCCATCGACTATAGATAGGCGTAATCGCGCCAACGGCAAAGGCCGTTATGAATGGCGGCACTGATCAAGCGAGAAGCTGGGCAAAGTCGAGGATGCCTAGTGCGAGCGATAGCTAGGAGATCCAGCCCCGTGAACAGAACACCGCATTCTGTTTAGCAAAGTCCGATACCGAGTCCGCCACGGTGAAGAAGCGGCACGCAAACGGCACGCAACTGGGTATAACCAATTGAATTTGCATTGAGCCAGATTCAACAGTTCGCAACGAAATGCTAGGATTTCCGCCATTGTCCACGCCTTTTCGGCCCGCTCATAACGGTGTTGTCGCAGGTTCGAGTCCTGCCGGGCCCACCATTTTTGTCCGAAGTGATGTCATGAGCGGCAAGATCTATGTCGGGATCGGCGGTTGGACCTACGCGCCCTGGCGCGGCGTCTTCTATCCCGCCGGGCTGACGCAGAAGCGCGAGCTCGAATATGCGAGCCGGAATCTCACCTCGATCGAGATCAACGGGACGTACTACTCGACCTTCAAGCCGACGAGCTGGACCAAGTGGCGCGAGGAAACGCCGCCGGGCTTCGTCTTCTCGGTGAAGGCATCGCGCTACTGCACCAACCGCAAGGAGCTGACGGCGGCTGGCGAGTCTATGACGCGCTTCATCGGCCAGGGCATGAACGAATTGCGCGACCGCCTCGGGCCGATCAACTGGCAATTCATGGCCAGCAAGAAATTCGACGCCGCAGATTTCGAAAGTTTTCTCAAATTGCTGCCGCGCGCGGTCGGCGGCCTCCCCCTGCGCCACGCGCTCGAGTTGCGCCATCCGAGCTTCCAGGACCGGCGGTTTTACGATCTGGCACGCCGCTACAATGCGGCCATCGTCTTTGCCGACGGCGGCGATTTTCCGGTGATCGACGAGGCGACCGCCGATTTCACTTATGCGCGGCTGATGGGCACGAAGGATGAGATCGAGACCGGCTATACGCCGGCCGCGCTCGACCGCTGGGCCGAACGCGCCCGCGCCTGGGCGAAGCGCGGCGATGTCTTCCTCTACATGATCTCCGGCGCGAAAGTGCGCGCACCGGCGGCGGCACAAGCGCTGATCGAGCGGCTGCGGTAAGCGCGCGAGCGGAACGTCCGCCGAAAGAAACATGGCCGCGCACGCAAGCGGTGCCGCTGAAAGGCCGAGGACGATGTTTCCGCCCGAGCGGATCGTGTGCCTGACCGACGAGACCGTCGAGACGCTGTACCTGCTCGGCGAGCAGGATCGCATCGTCGGCGTTTCGGGCTACTGCGTGCGCCCACCCGCGGCGCGCCGCGACAAGCCGCGGGTTTCGGCGTTCACCTCGGCGGATATCCCGAAGATCCTCGACCTGAAACCCGATCTGATTTTGAGCTTCTCGGATATTCAGGCCGACATCGTCGCCGCACTGATCCGGCAGGGCGTCGCGGTGCATGCCTTCAACCAGCGCAGCATCGCCGAAATCCTCGCCATGATCCGCATGCTGGGCGCGCTGGTGGGTGCGGCTGAGCGCGCCGACCGCCTCGCGGAGACCCTGGCCGCCGGTGTCGCCGAGTCCCGACGGGAGGCCGCGCATTTGCCGCGCCGGCCGAAAGTCTATTTCGAGGAATGGGACGAGCCGATGATCGCCGGCATCGCCTGGGTATCGGAACTGATCGAGGCGGCCGGCGGGGACGATGTCTTCGCCGATCGCGCGCGCGGCAAATCCGCGATGGATCGCATCGTGACGGCGGACGCGATCATCGCCCGCGCGCCCGATATCATCATCGGGTCGTGGTGCGGCAAGAAATTCCGACCCGAGAAAGTCGCGGCGCGCCCCGGATTCGATCGCATCCCGGCGGTGCAGCGCGGCGCGCTCTACGAGATCAAATCGCCGCTGATCTTGCAGCCAGGGCCGGCGGCGCTGACCGACGGGCTGGCCGTCCTGCAACGCCTGATCGCCGGCGTGGCTTAGCCGCCCTCGCGCAGCCCGGTCCGGCGCATCGCCCACCAATAGAGCGCGATCAGCGGCACCATCATCGCCATCAGCAGCAGCGTGATCGCGGCCGCGCGGCCGAAGCCGCCATCCTGCCAGATGCTCCAAACGACGACCGGCAAGGTCAGATTGTCGCGCGTCGTCAACAGCACCGCGAGGGTAAGCTCGCGGAAGGTCAAGAGCGCGGTCCACAGCCACGCGTAGATCAGGGTCGGCGTCAGCAGCGGCAGCAGCACGCGACGCAGCACCGTGCCGGCGGCGACGCCGCTCATGGTCGCGGCCTCCTCGAGCTCGCGATGAATCTGAATCAGCGTGCCATTGGTCATGCGGGTCGCGTAGCTAAGGCGGGCGATCACGAAGACCAACAGCAACAGCCATAAGGTGCCGTAAAGCGGCACGACTCGCTGCACGGCATAGAGGACGAACAGCAGCACGCCGACCCCGAAGACGATGTTGGGAATCGCATGCGGCAGGAAGGCGATGAAGTCGAAGATCGAGCGGCCGGGAAGCTTCGAGCGCAGGGCGACCCACGAGAAGGCGACCGCCAGCGCCAGCGTCACGGTCGGCGTCGCCGCCGTCAGGATCAAGGTGTTGCGTGCGCCGATCAGCGTGATGTCCCACGGAATGCCGCGGAAATTCGCCAGCGAAACCGAGGCGAAGGCTGCGGCCGAGGGAAGCTGGAAATAGGGCAGCACCGCCGCCCAGATCAGAATCGTCAGCGGCAGCAGCTTGGCGAGGGTGAAATAGAGCGCGAGAAAGCCCCAGGCCCAGCCGGTGCGGCGGCCGAGCCGGACGAGGCGTGGGCGATAACCCTTGCCGGTCACGACCTGATAGCGATGCGCCTGCCCCTGCAGCCGGCCGTACCACCAGCTCAAGAGGCCCGCGAGCGCGATCATCACCGTCGACAGCGCGGCGGCGGGACCGTATTCGGGCAAGCCGTCGGCCGGCGCCAGCTCGTTCACCAGGAAGGTCGAGAAGGTGAAGATCTTGTTCGACCAGCCGATGATCGCCGGCACGTCGAACGCGGCAAAGCCGATCGTGAAGATGTAGATGCCGGCCGCGAGAATGCCGGGCCAAGCGAGCGGCAGCGTGATGCGCCGCATGATGCCGGCGAAGCCCGCGCCCGACATCTGCGCCGATTCCTCGAGGGTCGGGTCGATCGCGCGCAGCACCGCGGCAGTCATGATGAAGCCGATCGGCGCGAGGTTGAGGCCTTGCACCCAGCCCATGCCGACGATGCTGGCGATGTTGAACGGCGCGCTCGCGAAGCCCATTGCCCGGACCGCGAAGGCGTTGACGAGGCCGATGCGCGGATGCATCAGAAACAGCCAGCCCATCGCGGTCGCAAAGCCCGGCACCAGCAGGCCGATGGTCATCACCGTCAGGACGATCGGCTTGCCCGGCAGATCGGTGCGCTCGGTCAGCCAAGCCGCCGAAACGCCAAAAGCGAGCGCGACCGCGAGCGTGATCAGCGCGACGCCCAGCGTATTCGCCAGCACACGGTAAACGAACGGGTCGCCGAACACCGCGCTGTAATGAGCGAGGGAATAGCCGGCGCCGGGATCGATCGGCCGGCCCTCGCGAAAGCTCAGCAGCAACACGATGAGGGGCGGCACGACGATGATCGCGCTCGCGGCGACCGTCACCGCAACCATGACCCAGCCCCAGGGATCGAGAAGCGGCCAGGCGAAGCGCGACGGCCTCCGCGTTGCTAGAACCGCGCCGGCCATCGCCTGTGCGTGCGGCGGTCGGCGCGAGACGCGCGTCCAGTCGTCATTTGCTGTGCTGGAGGATAGCCGCGATCTTCTTTTGCGCCGCGTTGCCGGCAATGTTGGCGATCTGCCAGTCGATATCGGCGCTCTTGAATTTGACGCGGTAATCTTTCTCGACCTGCTCGATCCGCCGGCGTTCCGACGATTCCGGGAACAGGTGCAGGTCGGTGGTGGTCTGATCGCGAACGATCTTCTGGCCCTCGACCGTTGCCGAGAAGGCGGCGAACAATTTGCCGGCATTGGGATGGACGGCGTTTTTCGGTACCGCGAGATA
>DATLUE010000140.1:0-11520 GCA_035533255.1 Allostellaceae bacterium
CCCTGCAGCCGGGCCAGCGCGTGCTGGTCGATACCGGCGACCGCACGCCGACGCCGCCCGGCATCTTCGTCGTGTGGGACGGGCTCGGGCTGGTCGTGAAGCGCGTCCAGGCGCTCGCGCATAGCGAGCCGATGCGCGTCAGGATCACCTCCGACAATCCGAAATACGACGGCTACGAGCGCACCCTTGCCGAAGCCTACATCCAGGGCCGCGTCATCGGCCAGTGGCGCGGGCTTTAAGAAAGCACGCGCAGGGAGCGGATGCGCGCAAAGTCGCGGTCATAGGTCACGAGCGCGGCCGCGTTGATGGCGAGAGCGCTCGCCACCTGAATGGCGTCCGGCAGCTTCAGGCGGAGCGACGCCCGCAACCGTGCCGCGCTTTCCGCGATGTCGATCGTGAGATCGACGATTTGCCATGATTCGAGCACGGTGCGGTAACGACGCGCCAGCACCTCGTTGCCAGGCTGCATAGCACCGGTCAACACCTCGGCGACCGTGATGGTCGTCACCGCGAGCCGCAGATCGCCGCTCGACTGCGCCTCGAAAAGCGGCGTGAAGCGCTGTGCTAATTGGGGATGGCCCTCCAGGAAATAGATAATCGGCGGCGTATCGACCAGCAGCAGCGCGGCCTTGGGAAGCGATCGAAGGTCTAGCGGCTCCATTCGTCGCGAAGCTTTCGCATGGTACGCGCACTATCCTTGCCCCAGAGGCCGCGACCGGAACCCGCGAGCGGAAGGAGCGAATGCTGGCGAACGGCGACGGGCGCGGCTTCGATCGGAACCAGGGCCGCGACCGGTCGGCCATGCTTGGTGATGATCGTGGACCGCCCCTTTTCCGCCGCCACCAGAAGCCGGGGAAGCTGGTTGCGCGCCTGTTCCGCGCCTTTTCGAGAGATTGGGCTCATCGCCTCAATCTGTACGGACCAGTACAGTTTGTCAAGCCGCCGGCCGACGATCGGCTTGGCTGAATCGTCACTTCCCGTCGAGCCGCGTCTTCGCCTCCGCGATCATCGACAGGTCGACATGGGTTGGCGCAACCATCACCGGCGCCGGCAGCAGCTTCAGCGCCACCGCAGTATCGATTTCGTCCTGCACCGCTTTCACATCGGGCACCAGATCGGGCGAGCGGCCGACATCGGCGGCGGTGAAGGCATAATCGATCGTCGCGATCGGCGCCTTGGTCACGGCAGCCGCGATCGCGACCGCGGCTGCGTGGTTCTTGGGATCGAGGAACCAGCGCGAGGCGCGCATCGCGTCCTCGAAGTAATCGACCAGCGCGGCGCGGTGCGCGGCAATGAAATCCGCACGCATCGCCCACATCGAGGCCTGGTTCGGACCAACCACGTCGGCCGCGGTAAAGAGCTTGCGGTAATCGCCGGTGGCATCGAAGGCCGCGGCGAATTTCGGGCTGATCACCGGCACGAGATCGACCTTGTCCGCCTCGATCATCGCGAACATGTTCGGGAAGGCCGCCTCGATCACGGTGTAGTCCTTGTCGCCGAGGCCGTGGCGCTGGAGCGCGACATGCAGCTCGATCCACACCGGCGAGCCGAGCGCGTTGATCGCCGCGCGCCGGCCTTTCATATCCGCGATGCGCTGGACCGGCCCATTCTTCTTCACCGCGAAATAAGCGTTGAAATGGCCGGGCAAGCCGTCCTGGATCACGTCGCCGACGATCTTCATGTCGAGATGGGCGTTGGTAATCGCGAGCGCGAGGCTCGAGGCGCCGAGCGCGCCGATCTCCAAATCGCCCGCGGCCAACGCCGCGATCTGCGGCGGGCTGCCGGCGAAATGCACCGGCTCGAACGTATAGCTATGACCGAGATGCGGGAAGATCTCGGGGTGCCGCGCCGCGAGCACCGCGCGCAGCGGCGTCAACTGGCTCGGCGTGTCCACCCAGGCAACGCGCAGCCGCACCGGCGCGGCGCACGCGGGGATGGCAAGAGCGAAGATGGCGACACATAGCGCCGCGATACGCCAACAAGATTTGCCGGGACCGGCAGGGGTCCTTCGACTGCTCGCCTTGCGGCTCGCGCTCAGGACGAGGAGGTTTCTTAATGCCATTAAAAATCCATCCTCACCCTGAGCAGCGCTCCGTAGGAGCGCGTGTCGAAGGGCTCGTGTTGGTTATGCCAGCCTCTGCGACCATCACTGCGGTGGGAACCGCTTCTTGGCTTCCTGCACCATCGACAGATCGACGTAACGCGGCGCGACCTCGATCCGTGCCGGCAGCATCTTCATCGCGACGGCGGTATCGATATCCTTCTGGATCGGCGGGATCACCGGCATCAGATCGGGCGAGCGATAGACGTCATCATGGGTGAAGACGTAATCGAGCGCCGGCAGCGATTGCTTGGTGAAGTCATGCGTCAGGGCGAGCGCCTCGTTGCGGTTCGCGGGATCGAGGAACCAGCGCAACGCCGCCATGTGGTCGGTCAGCATGTCGACAATCGCGGGGCGATGCGCCGCGATGAAATCCGCCTTCATCACCCAGAACAGCACCTGGTCGTCGCCGCCGACCGCGTCGCTGGTCGTGAACAGCGAGCGGTAATGGCCGGTGGCGACGAAATCGTGGTTGAACTGCGCCATCACCGGCGCGGCATCGCCCTTGCCGCTCTCCAGCATCGGCAGCATGTGGGCGAAATCGGCTTCGATCTCGGTGAAGTCATCATCGCCGACGCCGCTGCGGCGCATGGTCTCGCGCAGCAGCATGTCGGTGGTGGCGCCCTTGGCGTTGACGATCGCGGTATGGCCTTTCAGGTCGGCGAGGCGCTTGATCGGTCCGTCCTTCCGCACCGCCCACCAGGTCGAGTAATAGCCGTGCGAGCTGCCGTCCTGCGCGATGTCGGCGACGACGCGCGGATCGAGATGCGCGTTGGTGACCGAGAGCGCGAGCGCCGACGGCCCGAACGCCGCGATCTCGATCTCGCCCGCGGCGAAGGCCTGGATCTGCGGCGGCGAGCCCTGGAACCGCATCGGCTCGTAGGTATAGCTGCGGCCGAGATTGGGAAAGAGCTCGGGATGGATTGTCGCCAGCGCGGCGACCAGCGGCGTAAGCTGCGTCGGCACCTGCGCCCAGCCGATGCGCAGCGGCACCGGATCGGCGGCGGCGGCGGTCGCGGACGATAGCGCGACGCCGGCCGCGAGCAGCGCCGCGATAATGATGGTCTGGTTCATCGGTTCCTCCCCGCCGCCCAGCTAACCGCAAACCGGCAGCGAGGACAACATCCGCTGGCCGGGCAATCGCTATAGCGGCGCTCGCTCACGGCGCCGGCGGCGGCGCGTGACCGGGGCCGGGACCCGGGCCTGGGCCATGACCGGGCCGGTGGCCGTGCCAGGGCGGCGGGCCTGGCGGGCCGAAAGCCTCGGTGGTGCCGTCGGCACCGATCAGCACATTCGCGTGGAGAAAGCCATGAGCGAAATAGCCCTGGACCGTGACGCTCTCATCCTTCGTCACCGGCGGGTTGCTGTCGCCGCGCGGGCCGGTGTCCACCAAGGTGCGGCCGCTGGCATCCTGGAGGATGAACTTGCCGCCATAAATTTCGGCAACTTGGCCTTTCAGCGCGACCGGCCCGTCTTTCCTCACTTGCGCGATGGGCGTTGGCTGCAACAGCAGCACGCTGTGCGGATAGCCGCCGTGGATATAGCGTGTGCCGGCAACGCCGCCGGCCGCGCCGATTGCAAGCACCGCGACCAGGATCGCGGCTTTGATCGCGGGCCGGCCGCGACCGAGGGGATGCCGCGCGTGCGGCTGGGTTGAATCGGTTGTCATCGAGCGCTCCTTTGTTGGGGTCGACGACGAATCTAAGCCGGTGCGACCGAACCCATGCTGAACCAATCGGTTCAGGTTGAGTTAAGCTAGGCTGGTCTATTGAGGCCTCCATGCGCGTGCTGCTTATCGAAGACGATCGCCTGCTGGCCGAGCAGATCGGCCACGCGCTTCGCGCCGAGAATTTCGCCGTCGACATCGCCGCCAATGGCGAGGATGGCCAACATCTCGGCGAGACCGAGGCTTATGACGCGGCGGTGCTCGACCTCGGCCTGCCGAAAGTGCCGGGGGTTGCCGTGCTGCGCGCGTGGCGCAAGAAGGGCCGCCATCTGCCGGTCCTGATCCTGACCGCGCGCGACGGCTGGACCGAGAAAGTCGACGGCTTCAAAGCCGGCGCCGACGATTACCTGACCAAGCCGGTGCGCATTGAAGAGCTGGTGATGCGGCTGCGCGCGCTGGTGCGGCGCGCGGCGGGCTATGCCGAGCCGCGGATCATTTGCGGGCCGCTGACCTTCGACGCGCAAACCGGCGTGTTCGAATTGGACGGCTTGCCGATGCGCGTGACCGCTCTGGAGTGGCGCGTGCTCGCCTGCCTCGCCTTGCGCCACGATGTCGTGGTCGAGCGCTCCGAGCTCAACGAGAAAGCCTATGACGGCGATGCCGATGTCGATTCGAATTCGCTCGAGGTGATCATCGCCCGGCTGCGGCGCAAGATCGGCCACGCGATGATCGAGACGGTCCGCGGCCGCGGCTACCGGCTGGTCTCGGCGCCGCATGCGCCGTAGCCCCGCCTCGCTCAATCGCCGGCTGCTGCTCGGCGCCGCCGTCTTCATCGCCGCAGCACTGATCGTGGCGGCCATTGCGATTGCCTTCATCCTCGAGCGCTTCATCACCGGCCAGATCGACGGTCGGCTCGACACGCAGATCGTTTTCCTATCGTCGCTGCTGCGCAGCGCGGGCGACGGTACCATCGCGCTCGCCGGCAACGCCGACGGCCCGCCTTTCGATCGCCCGCAGCGCGGCTGGTATTGGGAGATCATCGGCCCGCGCAATGCGCTGCTGTCGCACGCGCTCGGCGACACGAGCTTCGACGTGCCGCGCTTCCATCTGCCGCCGCGCGGCGATCGTCCCGCGCCCGCCGACGGTCCGGGGCCGGGCGGTCAAACGCTGCATTTCCGCATTCAGCCGACGACGGTCGGCGGCCTTCCCATCGTCATCGTCGCAACCGCGCCGCGCGACGCGGTGACCGCCCCCTTGCACGCGGCGATGCGAACCCTGGCGCTCTCGCTCATCGTCCTCGGCATTGCGTTGGTCGTCGCCATCGTCCTGCAGGTGCGGCTCGGCCTGCGCCCGCTCGAGCGCTTGCGCGACGCGATCGCCGAGGTACGCGACGGGCGCCGCGACACCGTGCCCGAAGCACAGCCGCTGGAAATTCTGCCGCTGGTCGCCGAGGTCAACGGCTTGCTGGCGCAGAACGCCGCCAATCTCGAGCGCGCGCGCGCGCATGTCGCCAATCTCGCGCACGGCCTCAAGACGCCGCTGGCGACGCTGGCGCTCGCGCTGGCCGAGCGCGGCCGCGACCCGAGCGGCGAGCTTCACGCGCTGGCCGGCGTGATCGAGCGGCGCATCCGCCATCACCTCAGCCGCGCGCGCGCCGCCGCGCTCGGCGGTCCCGTGCGCGCAAAAACACCGGTCGCGGCGCGCCTCGCCGATGTCGGCGTGGTGCTCGCCAAGATCTACGCCGACAAGCACATTGCGCTGGTTGCAAACGCGGCACGCGATCTCGCCGTCGCCTGCGAGCAGCAGGATTTCGACGAGATGGCCGGCAATCTGCTCGACAACGCGTTCAAATGGGCGCGCGGTCAGGTCCGCATCCGCGCAGATCGCGACCCGGGACGACAGGTGGCGATCGTCATCGAGGATGACGGGCCGGGCCTGCAGCCGCACCAAATCCGGCAGGTCCTGCGTCCCGGCGAGCGGATCGACGAGACCGCGCCCGGCTTCGGCTTCGGCCTGCCGATCACGCGCGAGCTCGCCGAGCTTTACGGCGGCGACCTCGATTTCGGTGCGTCGGATTTGGGCGGGTTGAAGGTGACGCTGCGCTTGCCGCGCGCCGCGTGAGGCGCGATCGATGCCGCTATTGTCGCCGTGCGGCGCCGCCGGTAAGGTGATGCGAAACGCTGGGGAGGGTCTATGGCCGCGCCGCATCGCATCGACGTGCATCACCATTTTGTGCCGCCCGCCTATCGCGACGAGATGAACAAGAAGCGGCCGATGCAGCCCTGCATGCAGAGCTGGTCGATTCAGAACTCGCTCGACGACATGGACCAGGCCGAGACGCAGATCGCGCTGGTCTCGATCACGACGCCGGGGCTGTATTTCGGGCACGTTGAAGAAGCAAGACGCCTCGCGCGCCTCTGCAACGATTACGGCATGGCGATGATTCGCGATCATCCCGGGCGCTTCGGCCTGTTCGCGGCGCTCCCTTGGCCCGATGTCGAGGGCTCGCTCAAGGAAGCCGAATACGCGCTCGACACGCTAAAGGCCGACGGCATCTGCCTCTTCACCAGCTATGGCGACAAATGGCTCGGCCATGCCGATTTCAACCCGCTATTCGAGGAGCTGAACCGGCGCAAGGCGGTCGTCTATGTGCATCCGCATGCGGCGGCATGCTGCATGAGCCTCATCCCCGAGGTCAACGAATCGATCATCGAATACGGCACCGACACCAGCCGCACGATCGCGAGCCTCGTGTTCACCGGCGCGAGCCACCGCTATCCCGACATCCAGTGGATTTTCTCGCATGCCGGCGGCACGATGCCGTTCCTGATCGAGCGCATGGTCAATCTCGCCAAGCTGCCGCAGGTCGCGGCCAAGCTGCCGAACGGCTTGATGCACGAGCTGAAGCGGTTTTATTACGACACCGCGCAAGCCGCGAACATCTCGGCGCTCGGCTGCCTCAAATCGGTCGTCGGCACCGGCCAGATCGTGTTCGGGACCGACTACCCTTATCGGACCTCGATCGAGCATGTCGAGGGCGTCGCCGGCACCGGCTTCACGAAGGACGAGATCGCCGGCATCGACCGCCGCAACGCGCTCCGGCTCCTGCCGCGGCTCGGGATGCTGGCCACGGCTTAACGCTTCTCAAAGGATGACAGAGATGAAAAAGCTTTTCGTTTTGACCGCTGCCGCGCTGCTGTTGGCGGTGCCGCAGGCTCGCGCCGCCGAGATCAAACTGCTGTTCGGCACGACGCTTCCCGCCGCGGTGCATCTCAATGTCCGCGTGCTTCACCCCTGGGCGGAGCGCATCAACCAACAAGGCAAGGGCGTGCTCCATATCGACGTCCGCGACGGCGAATCGATCGCCAATCTCAGTAATTTCTATTCGCGCGTTCAGGACGACGTGATCCAGATTTCCTGGGGCCTGCAATCGAGCATCGGGGGAAAATTTCCCCGCACGGCGGTCGGGGGATTGCCGTTCGAGGTGGAGAAGGCGGAGGATGGCTCGGTGGCTCTGTGGCGCCTCTTCGCCCGCGGCCTGCTCAAGCCCGAATACGATACGGTTCAGCCGCTGTTCCTGGTGACCTTCCCGCCTTCCGGCTTTCACATGGCGAAGCCGATGAAGACGCTCGAGAACCTCGACGGCCTCAAAATCGCCACCGGCTCGAAAACCGGCGCCGACACGATTGCGCGGCTCGGCGGAGCGCCGATCTCGATGGTGACGAGCGATTATTTCACCGCGGTTCAGCGCGGCATGGTCGACGGAGTCCTGGTGCAGTGGACTGCGTTTCAGCCTTTCAAGCTCGAAGAAGTAACCTTCTATCACGTCGATGCCGCGCTGGGCGGCGCGACCGGCATGGTCTTCATGGCGAAGCAGAAATACGACGCCCTGCCGGCGGCGGCGCGCAAGCTGCTCGACGACAATTCGGGCGAGGCCGAGAGCCGGACCTACGGCGCTTTCTGGGACGACGTCAATCGTGAGGGGCGCGACATGGTCAAAGGACTCGGCGCCAAGCACGAGATCGTCGAGGCGCCGCCCGCGGTACAGGCGAAGTGGCGGCAGGCGGTTGCGCCGGTGGTCGACGACTGGGTGAAAGCCACGCCGGACGGCGCCAAGGTGCTGGCGGCATTCCGCGCCGAAACCGCGAAGCTCAAAGCCGCACGATAGGGATACCGGCGATGACGACGCCGCATCGCATCGACGTCCATCATCATTTCGTGCCGCAGGTCTATAAGGACGCGCTGATCGCCTGCGGCGATGCGTGCCCGGCGCCCGGCTATCAGCCGCCGTTGCAGAACTGGACCGAGGCGCGCACGCTCGACCAGATGGACCGGGCCGGCATTGCCAGCGCGCTGCTGTCGGTGACGACGCCCGGCATCCATTTCGGCGACGATGCGGCGGCGCGCAGGCTCGCGCGGCAATGCAACGAAGCCGGCGCGAAGATGGTCGCCGACCGGCCGCGGCGTTTCGGGCTCTTCGCCGCGCTGCCGCTGCCCGATATCGAAGGCAGCCTCGCCGAGATCGCCTATGCACTCGACCAGCTCAAGGCCGATGGCATCGGCCTCTACACCAATTACGACGCGCGATTTCTCGGCGACGCGAAATTTGCGCCGATCCTCGAGGAGCTCGACCGGCGCCGCGCGGTGGCGTTCGTCCATCCGACCTCGTGCCTCTGCTGCTCCGCGCTGCAGCCCGAGATCGCCGATGCGATCATCGAATACGGTACCGACACCACGCGCACAATCGCGAGCCTCGTCTTCGGCGGTGCGGCGGCGCGCCATCCCAATATCCGCTTCATCTTCTGCCATGCCGGCGGGACGATGCCCTATCTGATCGAGCGCTTCATCGACTTCACTGGCCGCGACACCGCCGCGATGAAGGCGGCGATGCCGCACGGGATGATGCACGAGCTGACGCGATTCCACTACGACCTGGCGCAAACCGCGCATCCGGCGCCGGTCGCCGCCTTGCGCAAGATCGTGCCGGTCGAGCAGCTCCTGTTCGGCACCGATTACCCTTATGGCAAAGGCTGCGTCGGTCAGGTCGAAGGCGTGGCGCGTTGTGATTTCTCGGCCGTCGAGCACGCCGCGATCGACCGCGACAACGCGCTGCGCCTCGTGCCGCGGTTGGGATAAGGCAATCGCCGCCGGTCAGCCTTGCTCCAGATAATCGGCGTGAACGATCCGCAGGTCGACGAATTCCACATCGTCCGTGCCGATCGCGGACAGCTTCTTGCCGAATTTCGCGTCGGGAATCCGCGGGACGATCGCAAGCGGCGACGATTCGGTTTTCGGCGCGCGATACCCGATCGCCACCCAATCGCCCGACCACAGCCGCGCGCGCAAATATTTCTGGCCGGCGCCGATATCGATCTGATATTCCGCGATCGCGAGGATGCCCCAGAGCAGATGGTGGATACTCTCGACCGCGCTGGTCGCGCGCGTGACCGGGGCCGAGTGGCCCCATAGCTCGGCGATCGAATAGCCCGCATCCCAGGCGGCTTGCAATGAGCCGATGCGGTCGTTGGCGGCTTTCATAAGCTGGCGGCCCCGCGATGGCTAATCGCCCTTAACCTTAAGCGATTTTCAGGTCGAACGGCGGTTCGGCGCAACGAGTTGTTGACGCGCTCTTGCGACCATCCAGCAAGACCGGCGCTCGAGGCACCGCCGCCGGTCGTCCTCGATATCTCGGTAAAGGAAAGTTCGGAACGATGTTCAAAAATATCTATCCGGCGCGGGCGCTGACCATCCTCGTCGCCTGCGGCATCGCGATCTCCTACGCCTCGCAAAACCAAGCCGATTACGATCCCCTCTGGCTCGGCGTCTGCACGCTGCTGTTCGTTGCCGGATGCGTCTTGGCGTTCAACATCATGCGCGGGCTGCCCGCGCCCGCGATCCGCATCGCGATGAGCCGCGCGACCTGGCTGCGCGCGAAATACCGGCTCGGCATCGGCATCGCCTGTCTCCTCGGTGCCTTTGGCTGGCTGTTTTGGAGCCCGCAGGCTTTCGGCGACGGCTCGTGGACGCTGGCCGCGATCATCCTCGGGCCGACGTTGGCGCTCGGCGCGCTCGGCATGCTCCTGATCTATCACTGGCTCGGCCTTTGGGCGTTCGGCAAAATGCGCGACAACGCGGAGGAATAAACCGCGCGCCGCGGTCAGCCGCCCGCCTTCAGCGCCTGCTCGAGATCGTCGATCAGATCCTGCGGGTCCTCGAGCCCGACCGAGAAGCGGATCAGCGCATCGGAAATGCCGAGCCGCTCGCGGTCCTCGGCCTTCAGGGTGCGGTGCGTCGTGGTCGCCGGATGGGTGACGAGGCTCTTGCTGTCGCCGAGATTGTTCGAGATGCGCGCGAGCTTCAGCGCGTTGAGAAAGCGGAAAGTCTCGGCCTTGTCGCGCCCGATATCGAAGGTGACGACCGTGCCCGAGCCGGTCATCTGGCGCCGCGCCAGCGCATATTGCGGATGGCTCTCCAAGCCGGGATAGCGCACGCGGTCGATGCGCTGATGCGCCTCGAGGAATTGCGCGATCGCCAGCGCGCCGTCGCACATCTGCCGGACGCGCAGATCCATCGTCTCCATGCCCTTGAGCTGGATCCAGGCATTGAACGGCGACAGCGCTGGGCCGGTGTGGCGCAGGAACGGCGCCAGCGTCTCGCCGATGTATTTCGCCGAGCCAAGGACCGCGCCGCCGAGGCTGCGGCCCTGGCCGTCGATATGCTTGGTCGCGGAATAAACCACGATGTCGGCGCCGAATTGCAACGGCTTTTGCAGCAGCGGCGAGGCGAAAACATTGTCGACGATGAGGACGCCGCCCGCCGCGTGGGTGAGGTCGGCGACCGCCTCGAGATCGACCAGCTCGAGCCCGGGATTGGACGGGCTTTCGACGAACACCGCCTTGACGCCGGGCTTTAGCGCGTCGCGCCACTGGTCGAGATCGGCGCCGTCGACCAGCACGGTCTCGACGCCATAGCGCGGCAGGATGTCCTGCAGGATGAAGAGGCACGAGCCGAACAGCGCGCGCGAGGCAACCACGCGATCGCCGGCCTTGACCAGGCAAGCCAGCGAGGCGAACACCGCGGCCATGCCCGAGGCGGTGCCGCGGCAGGCCTCGGCGCCTTCGAGCAAGCGCAGCCGCTCCTCGAACATGCCGATGGTCGGATTGGCATAGCGCGAATAGACGTAGCGCGCGCCCTGGTTCTTGAACGCCTCCTCGGCTTCCTCGGCGCTCCGATAGACGAAGCCCGAGGTCATGTAGATCGCCTCGCAGGTCTCCTCGAATTGCGAGCGCAGCACGCCGCTATGAGTGAGGATCGTGCGCGGGCGCCAATTCGGGGAATGCTCGGGGTTGATCACAGCCATGTCGCCCTCCTTCGCGTTTCCAACCGGCGAGCAAAACGGACTCAACAAAAAAGCCCCGCCCGCGAAGGGTCAGGGCTTCGACGAAGCCTCCGACCTTTTAGCGGTTGTTTTAACGTGGCCGCAAGCCGGTCGGCTTCAAATCAAATCGCCACGAGAAGGGAGAAAATGCGCGCTCGAGCGCGGACTGTCAAGCGGGCCGATCATTTGCGTTGCGATCGTCGGCCTCGTGCGCGGCCCGCTGATCGAATTCTTGCGCCAGCGCTTCGAGCGCCTGGGAAACCGCGGGATTGGCGAAGGTCAATTGCGCCGCGAGCCGCCGCGCGCGCTCGGCCTGCGCGCGATAAAACGGCAATTGGGACTTATTCTCCGCCACACCGCGCCCCTGGAACGCTC
>DATLUE010000141.1:0-19335 GCA_035533255.1 Allostellaceae bacterium
AAGCGCGAAATCCTCGCGCCCGCGCCGCCGGCGGCCTGGCACGAGGTCAAGTCGATGAACGTCGCCTGAGATCGAGCCGCTAAATTTCGATCTGGCCGCCGAGCTCCACGACGCGGTTGCTCGGGATGCGCAGATATTCGGTCGCGCTCAGCATCGTCCTATGCATGAAGATGAACAGCCGCTTGCGCCAGGTCCAGAGCGAGCCGTCGACCTTGCCGATGACCACCTTCTCGCGGCCGACGAAGAACGAGGTCTCGAGCAGATTGAAGCGGAACTGCATTAGCCGGAGCTGCGCCAGCGCGCGCGGGATGTTGGGCTCGTCCATGAAGCCGTAATTGACCGCGACGGTGTGGAAATTGTGATCGAGGTGCTTCACCTCGATGCGCTGATCGTTGGGGACATGGGGGATGTCCTTGGTTTCCGCCTTCATCAGCACCACGCGCTCGTGCAGAATCTTGTTGTGCTTCAGATTGTGCAGCAGCGCGGTCGGCACGACGCGATCGTTCGGTACCATGAACACCGCCGTGCCCGGCACGCGCATCGGCCGATCGGGCTTCAAGGTCGCGAGGAAGGTTTCGAGCGGCAGCGCCTCGCGCCAGCGCTCGGCGAGCAGGGTCTCGCGGCCGCGCAGCCATGTGACCATGACGGTGAACACCACCGCCGCAACCGCCAGCGGGAACCAGCCGCCCTCGCGAATCTTCATCAGATTGGCCGAGAAGAAAGCCAGGTCGATGATCAAGAAGCAGCCAAAGACCAGCACCGCCACCATCCGGTTCCAGCCGGCGACGCCGACCATGTAGATGAGCGCCAGCACGGTCGTCAGCGACATCGTGCCGGTCACGGCGATGCCGTAGGCCGAGCCGAGATTGTCCGAGCTGCGAAAGCCGAGCACCAGGGCCTCGACCGCGATCAGCAGGAATAAATTGACCTTGGGCACGTAGATTTGGCCGATCTCCTGCTCCGAGGTGTGAATGATCTCGAAGCGCGGCAGGTAGCCGAGCAGCACCGCTTGGCGCGTCATCGAGAACGCGCCCGAGATCACCGCCTGCGAGGCGATCACCGTCGCCGCCATCGCCAGCGCGACCATCGGATAGAGCCCCCAGCTCGGCACCAAGAGGAAGAATGGGTTGTCGAGCGCGCTGCGATCGTGCAGTAGCAGCGCGCCTTGGCCGAAATAATTGAGCAACAGGGCGGGAAACACATAGGACAGCCACGCGAGGCGGATCGGGCGCTTGCCGAAATGGCCCATATCGGCGTAGAGCGCCTCGGCTCCCGTCACCGCCAGCACCACCGCTCCCAGCAGGGCAAAGCCGCGCACCGGCTCGCGCAGCAGCAGCCGCAACCCGTAATAGGGGTTGAGCGCGAGCAGGATATCCGGGTCGCGCGCGATCTCGATCGCGCCCAAAAGGCCGATGACCAGAAACCACACCGCGGTGACCGGTCCGAAATAGCCGCCGACCCGCGCCGTGCCGCGGCGCTGCATCATGAACAGGACCAGCAGGATCACCATCGTCAGCGGAATGACGATCGGGTCGAAGATCGGGGTCGCGATCTTCAAGCCTTCGACTGCGCTCAGCACCGAAATCGCCGGCGTGATGACGCCGTCGCCATAGAACAGCGACGCGCCCAAAAGGCCGCCGGCCAGAATCCACCAATGCAGTTTCGTGCCCGGCCGCGCCGTGCGCAGCGCCAGCGCGGTCAAGGCAAGGATGCCGCCCTCGCCGCGATTGTCGGCGCGCATGATCACGCCGACATATTTCAGCGTCACGATCGCGAAGAGCGCCCAGGTGATGAGCGAGAGCACGCCATAGATCGCGTAGGGCGTGATCCCGCCCAAGGCAACGAAGCACTGTTTGACGGTATAGAGCGGCGAGGTTCCGATATCGCCGTAGACAATGCCCAGCGCTCCGAGCACCAGATTCTGGCGCGCGAGCGTGCCGGAACCGGAGCTGCGATGCTCTGCAGCAGCGGTTCGCGCCATGCGGCACTCCCGTGAGCAAAACGGCGCCGTCTTTAGAGCTTTCCTTGACGCGCCGCAACAAGGACCGCTTTGCCGGCCGCGCGCTGGGACGCAGTTCCATAACTGTTTGATTTTATTGAATGTCTAAAAGCATCCCAACCACACCGGGCCTCTGCCGCGGGGGCTGGCGGCGGTGATATAGTGCCAGTTGCTCAAGGGGGGACCCAACCCATGTGGAAAGAGTTTCGCGACTTCGCGATGCGCGGCAACGTCGTCGATCTGGCGGTCGGCATCATTATCGGCGCCGCGTTCGGCAAGATCGTCAGCTCCTTGGTCAATGACGTTCTGATGCCGCCGCTGGGCGTGTTGCTTGGAAAGGTCGATTTCTCGAACCTCTTCGTCGATCTTTCCGGCAAGCATTTCGCATCGCTTGCCGAGGCCAAGGCCGCGGGCGCCGCGACCATCAATTACGGCATCTTCATCAACAACATCATCGATTTCATCATCGTCGCCTTCGCCGTTTTCTTGTTGATCCGGCAGCTAAACCGTTTTGCGCCGAAGCCGGCTGCGCCCGCGCCGGTGGCGATGAAGGAATGCGGCGATTGCAAATCGTCGATTCCGGCAGCGGCGACGCGCTGTCCGCATTGCACCTCGCAACTCCCGGCCGCGTAAGGCGCGCCGCGCCACGGCGCCGCGGCCAGCCGGCGCCGCAAAGCCGCCACGATTGCTGCGGTGCAGTGCGGCGGTCTGAAGGCAGGTCAAGCGGAAAAATCGCAGATTTCTTTGGGCCTTGCGTTATCGCATGGCGGCTGCGCGAAACTCGTCGTTTCGCATCTGCACAAGACACCCAGGTACCCCTTGTCGGGCAATCGGGCGGTCAGCCACAGCGGCCGCCGCCAGTTGCCCGACTTTTGATGTCAGGAGACATGACCCATGAGAAAATCGCTATTTGCCCTTGCCCTCGCCCTCACCTTGCCCGCCGGTCTTGCTCTGGCCGAGCCGCAAAACGTGATTCCGCCGTCGCAGCAGGAGGCGATGCAGCCGGGACAGGAGCAGCAATCCACCGAGACCTCGTCGTTCCAGGCCTATCGCGCGAACGTCAACCCGAACGTCGCGGTTCCGACCACCGGCGTCTACGACCAGGGCGACGCCTATGTCGGACGGCATGGCTTCCCGCTGGAAGGCTGGAGCCAGATCAATAATCCTCCGAATTGATCCTGCGAATTTCTGATCGTCTTCGCTGGCGATCGAGCGAGCGCTCGCGGCACTTCCGGCGCCGCGAGTGGCGCTTCTTTCCGAAGGACAGCGTCTGCGTCTTATAGCGGCGTCGGATCGGCGACGATCGGATTGCCGAGGATGCCGAGCCCGCTGATCTCGACCTCGCAACGATCGCCCGGCTTCATGCGCGTGCGGCCGGGATTGCGCGGCGAATCGTAAGGCTCCAGCACGTAGCCCGGCGGCTTCTTCAACGCGCCGGGCGTGCCCATGACGATCACGTCGCCGGGCTGCAAGGTGTAGCCGGTCGAAAGGTAATGGATCACCTGCTCGACCGAGAACAGCATTTTGTCGAGCGTCTCGTTCTGCTTCTCGACGCCGTTAAGGCGCGTGATCACACGGTGGGTTTTGGGGTCGCCGAATTCGTCGGCGGTCATCAGCCACGGACCGAAACCGCCCGAGCGCTCGAAATTCTTGCCGAGCCCGAATTGCCGATTGTGGCCCTGGAATTCGCGCACCGAGCCTTCGTTGTAGCAGGAATAGCCGGCGACATGGCTCAAGGCGCTGGCCGGCGCGATGTGCCGGCCCGGCCTGCCGATCACCACCGCCAGCTCGCCCTCGTAATCGAAGGTTTTGGCGATCTCGGCGGGCGGACACCACAAGGCTTCGCCGTGGCCGACGACGCTGATCGGCATGCGCTGAAAGATCTGCGGATGATCCGGCGAGGTGGTGAGGCCGGTCTCGTCGATATGCATCTGGAAATTGAGCGCCAACGCCCAGGTTGCATGCGGATCGGATATCACCGGATCGAGCTGCACCTGATCGAGGCGCAGATCGCCCTCATTGCCCTGCACCGCTTCGGCAATGCGCTTCAGCGTGCCGGCGCCCTCCTCCAGAATCTCTCTGAGGCTCGACGATAGATCGGGCAGGACGCGGCGCAGCGAGATGAACCGGCTCTGATCGACCATGACCCCGACGCCGTGCCGGTCGCCCGAACGGTATGAAATCAGCCTCATGTCTTACCTCCGCTGGCTGCTCGGCGTGGGTCAGGCGTTACGCGGCTGCGCGCTTGGCCTGCGCCGCCTGCAGCGCGCGCCACACTTTCTCGGGCGTACAGGGCATCTGGACATAGGACGCGCCCGCCTGCGCCAAGGCGTCGTTGATCGCGTTCATCATCGCGGCCAAGCCGCCGACCGTGCCGGCCTCGCCACCGCCTTTGACGCCCAGCGGGTTGGTCTTCGCCAACACCTCGTTGGTTTCCATCTCGATGGTGCAGAGATCGGTGGCGCGCGGCATCGCGTAATCCATGAACGAGCCCGCCATTACCTGCCCCGACTGGGGATCGAAGGTCAGATCCTCCATCAGCGCCTGGCCGATGCCCTGGGCGATGCCGCCATGCATCTGGCCCTCGAGCAGCAGCGGGTTGATCACGCGGCCGCAATCGTCGACCGCGACATAGCGCACCATTTCGATGGCGCCGGTCGCCGTGTCGATCTCGACCTCGCAGATATGGCAGCCATTGGGATAGGTCGGCGCGCCGCCATCATAGGTTCCGGTCTCGAACAGGCCTTGCTCGGTGCCGCGCGGCAGCCGGCCGGGCAGGAACGAGGTCTTGGCCACGTCGATGAGGCCGATCGCCTTGTCGGTGCCGGCGACGGAATATTTGCCGCCGGCGAATACGAGATCGGCCTCGGCGGCTTCCAGCAGATGCGCGGCGATCGTCTTGCCGCGCGCGATCACCTTGTCGGCGGCGAGCACCAGCGCCGAGCCGCCGCAGGCGGTCGAGCGCGAGCCGAACGTGCCGGTGCCGGTTAGTACCTCGTCGGTGTCGCCGTTGCGGAAGCGGACCTTGTCGGGATCGATGCCGAGCTTGTCGCACAGGATCTGCTTGAAGGTCGTGGCGTGACCCTGGCCGTGGTCGTGGGTGCCCATCAAGAGGGTCAGGGTGCCGGTCGGATCGAAGCGGATCTCGGCATGCTCCAGCATCCCGCCGGCGGTGCCCTCGATCGTGTTGGTGACGCCGATGCCGCGCAGCTTGCCGCGGGTGCGCGACTCCGCGCGCCGCGCGGGAAAGCCGGCATAATCCGCGAGCTTCAGCCCGTCGGCGAGATTCTTGCCGAAATCGCCGCTGTCGAGCACGAAGGTCAGCCCGGTCTTATAGGGCGCGGCGATCGGCGGAATGGTGTTGCGCCGGCGCAGCTCGGCGGGATCGAGGCTCAGCTTGCGCGCGGCGAGATCGATCATGGTCTCGATGACATAGGATGCCTCGGGCCGGCCGGCGCCGCGGTAATGGCCGGTCAGCATGGTGTTCGTCAGCACGCCCAGCACCTCGCAGTAAAGCGCCGGGGTCGTATAGGTGCCGGCGAGCGAGCCGAGATTGGACAAGGGTGGGCCAGCGGCGCGGTCCGAGGTGTGATAGGCGCCGATATTGGCGAGCGTCCTGGTGCGCAGCGCCAGGAATTTGCCATCCTTGTCGAGCGCGAGCTCGGCCTCGGTGACGTTGTCGCGCGCCTGCTCATCCGAGAGCAGGCCCTCGGAGCGCTCGGCCACCCATTTGACCGGCCGGCGCAGCAGCTTCGCCGCCACCGCGGTCAAAACATATTCCGAGCCGAGCGAGCCCTTCATGCCGAAGCCGCCGCCGACATTTTCGCAGATCACCCGCAGCCGGGTCTCGGGCACTTTCAGCAATTGCGCGAAGATCGCGCGGCTGCGATGCGGCGCCTGCAACGTGCAGCGGATGACGAAGCGATCCTCGCGCTCGTCATATTGCGCGAGGCTGCCGCGCGGCTCCATCGAATTGGCGGTGATGCGGTTGATCACCATGCGGTGCTTGACGACGTGATCCGCCTTGGCGAAGGCGGCCTCGACCGCGGGTTTGTTGCCGACCTCGTGATAGAAGGCGACGTTGTCGGCGCAGGTATCCCAGATTTTCACCGCGCCCGGCTCGACCGCGGCGGCGGTCGCGACCAGCGCCGGCAGCGGCTCGTAATCGACCTCGATCAGCTCGGCGGCGTCCTTCGCCTGGTTGAGGGTCTCGGCAACGACGAAGGCGACCGGATCGCCGACATAGCGCACGGTGCCGCGCGCGAGATGCGGTTGCGCGGCGACGAAGCCGGGCGAGCCGTCGCGGCGCTTGCGTGGCATGCGCGGCACCTGCAGGCCGAGCGCGGTCACTTCCGGACTTTCCCCGGTCAGCACCAGCTTGACGCCGGGCGCCGCTTTGGCCGCGTCGGCATTGATCGAGCGGATGCGGGCATGGGCATGCGGCGAGCGCAGAAAAACCGCGCGCGCGAGGTCCAGCAGTCGGACGTCGTCGACATAGCGTCCCGCGCCGCGCAGCAGATATGGGTCTTCCTCGCGCGGTACCGGCTGTCCAACTCCAAACTGACCCATGAAACCATCCTCCCGTCGGCAAAGCTTCTCAAACACGCCGAGTCATGCCTCGGCGCGGGGCTGCGATCAAGGCGCGATAGCCGCGCCATTCCGGCGACCGCCGCGCCGCGCGGCGGCCGGCGTCGAATTAAGACGCGCCCCAAACCGCGACACCCAAACCGCGACACCCAAACCGCGACACCTAAACCGCGACACCCAAACCGCAACACCCAAACCGCAACACCCAAACCGCAACACATGGCGCCGGCGCGCCCGAGCGACTAAGCTTTTGCGGCGCGAGCATGCGGCGACGCGATTGAGCGGAGGCGAAGGGGTGGCAGCGGCGGAAAACGGCGCGGCGGCTAAGCAGGTATCCGACGTGAGCGGCGCGCGCATCTTGGTGGTCGACGATATCGAGGACAACCGCCATCTCCTGACGCGGCGCCTGCAGCGCGAGGGCTATCGCGACATCGCCCATGCGGGCGACGGCGAGGAGGCGCTCGCGCTGATTGCCGCCGCGCCGTTCGATCTCGTGCTGCTCGACGTGATGATGCCGAAATGCGATGGCTATCAGGTGCTGGAGCGGCTCAAAGCCGACGGCCGGCTGCATGAATTGCCGGTCATCGTCATCTCGGCGCTCAACGAGATCGACAGCGTCGTGCGCTGCATTCAGTTGGGCGCGGTCGATTACCTGCCGAAGCCGTTCAACCCGACCCTGCTGCGCGCGCGGGTGACCGCGACCCTCGAGCAGAAGGCGCTGCGCGACGCGGTGCGGGCGCATCTGACCCGAATCGAGGCCGAGTTGGATTCGGCCCGCAAGCTGCAGATGAGCATGGTGCCGAGCGTGTTTCCGGCGCCCACGCCCGACTGCCCGCTCGAGATTTTCGCGATGATGGAGCCGGCGCGCGAGGTCGGCGGCGATCTCTACGATTTCTTTCCGACCGAGGACGGACGGCTCGCCTTCGCGATCGGCGACGTCTCGGGCAAGGGCGTCGCCGCGGCGATGTTCATGGCGCGGACCAAGAATCTGCTGCGGGTGGTGACCGGCCTCCTCCAGCATGCCGAGGGCGGGCAGGCCGATCCCGCGGCGATCGTCGCCCGCGTCAATCGCGAGCTGTGCGAGGACAACGACACGATGATGTTCGTGACCTTGCTGTTCGGGATTATCGACGCGCGCAGCGGCGCGGTCGCATTCTGCAATGCCGGCCACGATCCGGCCTATCGCCTCGGGCCCGGCGGCATCGCGGCGGTGGACGGCCCACAGGGCATGGCGCTCGGCATCAGCCCCGATTGGGCTTACCGGACCGGCGCGCTGCGCCTCGCGCCCGGCGAGGCGCTCTATCTCTATACCGATGGCATCACCGAGGCGGTGGCGCCGGGCGATGCGATGTTCGGCAAGGAGCGGCTGGAGCCGCTGCTGCGCAGCCTCGCCGAGGCGCCCCTCGCCCGGGTGATCGGCGACACCGTGCAGGCGGTGCGCGATTTCGCGCAGAGCTGTCCGCAATCGGACGACATTACCAGCCTGGCGCTGCGCCTCTTGGCCCGGGTGTGATCTATTCGGGGCCGGCGGCGACCCGCTTGCGCAAAGTCATGTGGTTACGGCCGTCGCGACGGTCATAGGCGACCGCATCCATCAGCGTCTTCACCAGATAGACGCCGAGGCCGCCGACGCGGCGCTCTTCCAGCGGCGAATCGAGGTCGGGCGGCGGCGCCTGCAGCGGGTCGAAGGGCCGCGCATCGTCGCCGATCTCGGCCACGATCTCGCCGCCGATCAGCGCGACCGTCACCGCGATCTCGTGCCGCCCGGCATCGTCGAAGCCATAGGAAATCGTGTTGGTCAGCAGCTCTTCGAGCGCGAGGTTGAGCTTGAAGGCGCAATCCGGCGGAATCGCGCGCGCCGCGCAAAACGCGTCGACGCTCGCGGCGACCCGCGTCAGCTCCGCGAGATCGTTGACGATGCGCAATGTTAGCCGCTCGTCGCCCACGCCGGTCACGCCTGCTCAGCCGCGTCGCCTGGGTCGATATCATATATTCGCGAACCGGTCGAGCGCGGCGGGCATGGTCTCCTTGCCAGTGGTGCCGCGGTGATTTACTAATCGCGCAGGGGGCTTACCGCCATGCCGTCTCTGCTTCGTAGCCGACTCTGCTGGCGTATTGCGCTGGCGTCTTTCCTCGCCGTTCTCGCGGCCGAGGTGGCGGTGCTGATCGCGCTGCCCGGCGGTTTCGCGCCGGCGGGGCTGCTGGGGGCGACACTGGCCGCCGCGCTGGTTGCCGCCATCCTGGCCGCGATCGCCTATCGCGCGATCGTCGTGCCGGTCGCCGCCATCCGCGAGGCGATCCGCAACCCCGGCGGCAACGGCACGATGGCGGTCAATCGCAACGACGAGATCGGCGGCCTGGCGCGGACCATCGCGCGCGGCCGCGAGCATCACGAGAAGGTCATCGCCGACCAGAACGCCGAGATCGCGAAGCGCGAGGCCTCGCTGCGCGCGACTTTCGAGAACATGGATCAGGGCGTGGCCATGTACGACGGCGACCTGAAGCTCGCCATCTGGAATTCTCGCATGCGAGAGCTGCTCGGCCTGCCCGACGCGTTCTTCGACCGCGAGCACACTTTCGTCGACTACCTGCGCTATGTTGGCGCGCGCGGCGAATTCGGGCACGACGTTAATCTCGATGCGGAAATCGCCAAGCGACTGGCGACGCTGGGACGCAAGCTCACCTATGAGCGCATACGGCCTGACGGTACCGTGCTCGAGATCACGCGCAACCCGATCGCGGGCGGCGGCTTCATCGCGATTTTTACCGACATTACCGAGCACAAACGGGCCGAGATCGAGCTGCGCGCGACGCTTGAGAACATGGACCAGGGCGTCGCGATGTACGATTCCGGTCACAAGATGATTCTATGGAACTCGCGCATGCGCGAGTTCCTCGACCTGCCGGACGAATTCTTCGATCGCGAGCACACCTTCGAGGAATACCTGCGCTACACCGGCACGCGCGGCGAATTCGGCGAGGGCGTCGATATCGAAGAGGAGGTCCGCAAGCGTGCGGCGACGGTCGGCCGGAAGGTCACCTACGAGCGCGTGCGCTCCGACGGCTCGATCATCGAGATTCAACGCAATCCCATCCCCGGCGGCGCCTTCATCGCCATCTACACCGACATCACCGAGCGCCGGAAAGCCGAAATGGCGCTGACCGAAGCGAAACAAGCCGCCGAGGCGGCGAGCCGCACCAAATCGGATTTCCTCGCCAATATGAGCCACGAGCTCAGGACGCCGCTCAACGCCATCATCGGCTACAGCCAGATGCTGCAGGAAGAGGCGAGCGACGAGGGCCACGACGACTACCTGCCCGATCTCGCCAAGATCGAGAATGCCGGCACGCATTTGCTGAATCTCATCAACGGCATCCTCGATCTCTCGAAGATCGAGGCCGGCCGGATGACGGTCTTCATCGAGAAGGTCAATATCACGTCGGTCCTTGCCGAGGTGCGCGGCATCATCGACCCGCTCGCCGCCAAGAACGGCAACCGGCTCGTGATCGACTGCGCCGCCGATGCCGGCGCGATCGATTCCGACGTGACCAAGCTCAAGCAGAGCCTGCTCAACCTTTTGAGCAACGCCAGCAAATTCACCAAGGACGGCACCGTCACGCTGGCCGTCGGCCGCAGCCGCGAGGACGCGCGCGAGACGATATTTTTCCGGGTCAGCGATACCGGCATCGGCATGTCGCCCGAGCATCTGGAAAAGCTGTTTCAGGCTTTTGCGCAGGCGGATTCCTCGACCACGCGAAAATATGGCGGCACCGGCCTCGGCCTCGCCATCACGCGCCATTTCGCGCGCATGCTGGGCGGCGACGTGACGGTGGCGAGCGAGCTCGGCAAGGGCTCGGTCTTCACCCTCACCCTGCCCGCCGACGAGGCCGGCGCCGCCGCGGCTGCCGCCGCGGTGGACGACGAGGGCCCGGCGAAGCCCAAGATGTCGGGCGACGCCGAGGGCGAGATTACCGTTCTCGTGGTCGATGACGACGAGGTGGTGCATGAGACCGTCGGCAGCATGCTCGGCCGCGAGGGCTATCGCGTGCTGCATGCGCGCAGCGGCGCCGAGGCGCTTACGATGGCGCGCGAGTTCCGTCCCGATGCGATCACGCTCGACGTGATGATGCCGCAGATGGACGGCTGGTCGGTGCTGACGGCGCTCAAATCCGATCCCGAGCTGTGCGAGATCCCGGTCACGATGGTCACCATGCTCAACGATCGCGCGATCGCCCTGCAGCTTGGCGCCGCCGGCTTCCTCACCAAACCGATCGATTGGGCCCGGCTCAACGCGATGCTGCGCCAGCACAGCCGCCAGAGCCTCGAAGGCTCGGTGCTGGTGATCGACGACGATGTCGAGATGCGACGCATGACGCGGCAGATGCTGGAGCGCCTGGGCATGAGCGTCGGCGAGGCCGAGAACGGCGAGGAAGGGCTGGCCTGGCTCGCCGCTCATCCGGCGCCGTCGATCATTCTGCTCGATTTGATGATGCCGGTCATGGACGGATTCGAGTTTCTCGAGCGCGCCCAGGAGCGCGCGGGCTGGAATCAGATCCCGGTCGTGGTCGTGACAGCGATGGATCTCGGCGCCGACGATCTCGAATTGCTGCACAGCGCGACGCGCAAGGTGATCGCCAAGGGCGCGACCACCGGCGTCGATTTGCGCTCGGCGATTCGCGACGTGCTGCGGCCGCGCGCGGTGCCATCCGGAGCCGCTGCCGGCTGACCGAGATGGCCGCTCAAGACGGGTAGGACGATGACGAAGATATTGCTGGTCGAAGATAACGAGATGAATCGCGACATGCTCTCGCGCCGCCTCGCGCGCAAGGGCTACGATGTGGTGATGGCGGTGGACGGCCAGCAGGGCCTCGATATGGCGGTCAGCGAAGGGCCCGACCTCATCCTTATGGACATGGACCTGCCGATCATCGACGGCTGGGAGGCGACCCGCCGCGTCAAGGCCGGCGAGGCGACGCGCGCCATTCCGGTGATCGCGCTCACGGCGCATGCGATGATCGGCGACCGCGACAAGGCGCTCGCCGCCGGTTGCGACGATTACGACACCAAGCCGATCGATTTCCTGCGCCTTCTGGGCAAGATCGAAACCCTGCTGAGCGGCGCGCCGAGCGCCTGACACGGCGATCGCTCGAAGCGACAACGGAAAGGCGGACCGGAATGGAAATGACGGTCGAAGAGCTGGAGGGCGGCGTCACCCTTGCGGTGCTGCGCGGCCGGCTCGACGTCGCCGGCGCCGCTGCCATCGAGCTGAAATTCAACGCCACCGCGGGCGCCAAGCGAGCCCTGGTCGTCGATCTCTCCGGCGTCAGCTTCATTGCCTCGATGGGCATGCGGCTGCTGCTGATTGCCGGCAAGACCGTTAAGGCCAAGGGCGGCAAGATGGCGCTGCTGGCGCCGGCAGCCGAGGTCGATGCCGTGCTGCGCACCGCCGGGATCGGCGGCATCATCCCGATCTGCGCCGCCCGCGACGCCGCCCTGACGGCGGTCGCCGCCGGCCCCTGATCGCGGTCGGGGCCGCGCCGCTACTCGGCGGCTTCGGACGTCTTTGCCCGCAACTTCTCGACCTCTTGTTGATAGAGGTCGATCCAGTCGCCCGATTCCGTCGTCGTGTAATGACCGCCGCGGGCATTGGCATAGGCTGTCGGGTCGTCGCAGGCCGGCGGTCGCGCGCCGTTCTCGAATGCCTTCACGGCGTTGAGCAGCATGCGCCGGTTACGCGCGATGGCGATGTCCGACGGCGCCAGATTCTCGAACGAGCGATCGACGATCCCGCCCATGCTCTCGGTCACGCACTGGTCCTGGGTGTGGATGCCCTCGATGCCGGTGAAGGATTTCGTGCGCTGCTCCTCGCGCGAGATCAGGTAGTCATTGTCCTCGTTCTCGACCATGCGGTAGCGGCCGTACCAGCCGCTTTCATTGGGATGCAGATTGTCGCGCAAATAGCCGCCGTCGCCGGCCGCTCGCGCGGTGCGCTCGCGGTCGTTCTGGCGCATGAACAGCGTCGATTCGAAGCCGACGAACATGCAGTGATCGTCGTCCATCGGGATGAAGGCGCGCACCATCACGTTGTTCGCAAGGCTGGCGACCGGCGGCATGATCCAGAACGGGAACAGGAAATGCGCAAGCCGCCAATAGGTGCCGCCCGGCACGCTCGGCGACGGCCGATGCGCGCCATAGGTGAGGCCGTATTTGGTTTCCTGGATTTTGTATTCGGGCGCGCGATTGACGGTGAGGTCGGCGCGCGACGGGTCGAGAGTCGCGGTCGGCTTGACGAAGCCGAAATGCAGCAGCCCGACATGGCTGGTGTCGAGATCGCCCTCGATCGCCTGCAGCCAGTTGCAGTGCCGCTGCACGAAGCGCATCTGAACCCGGCTCGCCGGCCCCAGCAAGCATTCGAACTGCGGCAGGTCGGCCGGCGCCTTGGCGCGGTCGCCCATATAGACCCAGACGACGCCGTTATGCTCTTTCGTGAGATACGCCTTGGTGTGAACCTTGTTCTTGAAATGCTGGCGCTCGGGGATGTTCGCCATGTCGATGCAATTGCCGTCGACGTCGTATTTCCAGCCGTGATAGACGCAGCGCAGGCCGTCTTCCTCGTTGCGGCCATAGAACAGCGAGGCGCAGCGATGCGGGCAGCGCTGATCCATGATGCCGACGCGGCCGGACGTATCGCGGAACGCGATCAGCTTCTCGCCCAGCAGCAGGATGCGCACCGGCGTGCCGTTGGCGACCAACTCGCTCGATCGCGCTGCCGGAATCCAATATTGGCGCATCAGCTCGCCCATCGGCGTGCCAGGGCCCGCGCGGGTAATGGTTTCGTATTGGTCGCTCATCGCTGCGCTCCTCCGGTCGTCGCCCGAAGCCGCAAGCCTAATCCAACCGTCAACATTTTGAAATGTCGCCGCTGCTGCCGCACGCGTCAGCCGGCGGCGAGCACGATGCGGCGGTAGGACACCGCCTCGGCGATGTGGATGCGGCGCACCGGGTCGCTGGCGTCGAGGTCGGCGAGGGTGCGCGCGACCCGCAACACCCGGTGATAGCCGCGCGCCGAGAGCCGCATCCGCTCGGCCGCCTCGTGCAGCAGCTTGCGGCCGTCCGGGTCGGGCGCGGCGATCTCGTCGAGCAGCGTCCCGTCCGCCTCGGCATTGGTGCGGATGCGGCGGTCTTCCGGCAGGCGGGCAAAGCGCGCCCGCTGGCGGGCTCGTGCCGCGCCGACTCGCATCGCGACCTCGGCCGAGCCCTCGGCCGGCGGCGGCAGCGAGAGGTCGGCCGCTTTGACGGCCGGAACATCGATATGCAAATCGATGCGGTCGAACAGTGGACCGGAGATTTTGGTCTGGTACTCCTGGGCGCATTTCGGCGCGCGGCCGCAGCCCTGTGCCGGATCGTCGAGATAGCCGCAGCGGCACGGATTCATCGCGGCGATCAACTGCACCCGCGCCGGATAGGTGACATGGGCGTTGGCGCGCGCCACCACCGCGCGGCCGCTTTCCATCGGCTGGCGCAGCGCCTCCAAGGTCGCGCGCTGGAATTCCGGCAGCTCGTCGAGGAACAGCACGCCTAAATGGGCGAGCGAGAGCTCGCCCGGTTTCGCGCGCAGCCCGCCGCCAACCAGCGCCGCCAGCGAGGCCGAGTGATGCGGGTCGCGGAACGGGCGCTGGCGGATCAGCTCGCCATTGCGCAGCAGTCCAGCGACCGAATGGATCATGCTGACTTCCAGCGCCTCGCCGGGATCGAGTGGCGGCAGGATGCCGGGCAGCCGCGCCGCGAGCATCGATTTGCCAGCACCGGGCGGCCCGACCATGAGCAGGTTATGGCCGCCCGCGGCCGCGACCTCGAGCGCGCGTTTGGCGGTTTCCTGGCCCTTGATGTCCTTGAGGTCGAGCGGGCTGCCGCGCTCGGCCGCCAGCCGCGGCGTCGGCGGCGACAGGAGCTGCGTGCCCTTGAAGTGGTTGATGAGCGCCAGCAGCGACGGCGCGGCCAGGATGTCGAGACCGCCGGCCCAGGCCGCCTCGCCGCCCGACGCCGCCGGGCAGATCAGCCCACGTCCTTGCGCCAGGGCGCCGACCGCGGCCGGCAGCACCCCGGCCACGGGCAGAACCGAGCCGTCGAGCGCGAGCTCGCCCAGGGCGACGTAATGCTCGATCTCGTCGGCGGGCAGCACCTCCATCGCCGCCAGCAGCCCCAGGGCGATCGGCAGATCGAAATGGCTGCCTTCCTTGACCAGATCGGCGGGGGCGAGGTTGACGGTGATGCGGCGCGCCGGCACCGCCAGCCCCATCGAGGTCAGCGCGGCGCGCACGCGCTCGCGCGATTCCGCGACCGCCTTGTCGGGCAGGCCGACCACCATGAAGGCGGGCAGGCCGGCCGCGATCGTGACTTGCGCCTCGACCTCGAGCGCGTCGATGCCAAGAAACGCCACCGTGCGAATACGCGCAACCACGCTCACCCCCTTGGGCTGCGCGGGAACTTTAGGTGAGTGCGGGCGCGGTTGCTAGGCGGCGGTAGGCCGGGCGGCTCGCGCGCTCAATATTTTCGAGCGTGGCGTTTATTGGCCGCTATCGTTCAGCGTGCGGTCGAGCCGCTGGGGTTGTTGCCGATACGCGGCGCCGCGCGCGGCACGACGATCGCTCCCGACAGCAGCCAGCGAACCTGTTGCTCGAGCGCCTTGACGCGCTCGCCCAGCGCAGCGGCGCTGTCATTTTCGAGCAGCGCTTTCACCCGCTCGCGAAAGCCTGGATCGGTGCGCAGCTTTTGTGCCAGCGTCACGATCAGGACGCGGTCGGTTTCGACGACCCGCACATTGGTTTGAACGGTTTTGTCCATTGGCCCGCCCTAGCATCAGCTAGCACATGCTAAGCCATTTGGCTTGCGGAAGCTTTAAGACGAATGCCGCGATCGCGAAAAACCCTACCCGGCGCGGCTGCGCGCAGCTAGCCACCATGCGGTTGTGTGCGGCAGCCGTGGATGAGCAATCCAACGCACTGCCCGATCCACACCTCGCGCTCGGCCGCGGTCATCGGCGTTCCGAATCCGATCGCACGGCGCAACGGAATCGCCAGCACCATTTCTTGAAACTGCATCGCGGCGAAGCGGCAATCGGTCAGGGCGATGTGGCCGGCGCGACACTCGGCATCGAGCAGGTCGGCGATGCGCTCGACGCCGCGGGTTGCGCCCTGCTCGATCGCGATCTCGACCAGCTCGGGAAAGCGTTCCGCCTCCGCCAGCAACAGCCGGCGCAGCGCGAGCGCTTCGGGCGACAAGGCGACTTCGAGCATGTGCTGGGCCGAGCGCAGCAACAGGTCGTCGAGCGCGGCCGGAGTGTCGAGCGCGGCCTCGAATGGCGGCAGCCAGCGTTGCAGCAAGCGCTGGACCACGGCGCGATAAAGCTCGGCCTTGTCTGCGAACCGGTGATAGAAAGTCCGCTTTGAAATACGCGCGCGGCGGGCAATGGCCTCGATGCTGGTCGCACCGAAGCCGCGGCTGAGGAAAAGCGCGGTC
The DNA here is from genome assembly GCA_035533255.1 of Allostellaceae bacterium. Taxonomy (GTDB): domain Bacteria; phylum Pseudomonadota; class Alphaproteobacteria; order ATCC43930; family CGMCC-115725; genus CAIKMD01. The sequence continues at coordinate 16,107 of DATLUE010000141.1, forward strand.
GCAGCGTCGAGGATTTTGTCGCCGAGCGCTGCTGCTTCATGCCGCGTCGGCCGACCCCCGCGCCGGACCGCGCCGCCTTCCATCAGCGCCAGTAACCGCGGTCGCGATCGTGATAGCCGTAGCCGCCGTGATACCCGCCGTAATAGCCGTAGCCCGCCGGATAGACCACGCAGCCGCCCAGCGCGCCGGCGAGCGCAAGCGCGGCAATCACGGCAGCCAGCCGGCGCCGCTTCGGTCTGGTGTTCGCGGTCCGGATCATGGCGATCTCCTGTGTCTGTGCCAGCCCGGTTTGGGCTCGGCTCCTAAAGACATAGGCCGTCCGAAAACAAAACGATCCGGTAGCGTAGCATTAAATATTTGTCACGGAAAGAGCGGGCGAGCTCGTCCGTTTTTGCAGTGAAGGAACGAAAAGCGGATCGTCAGTTTGGCTCATCCCTGACTTATTTTCGCCACTCGCCATCCCTAACCTTCCGCCGGTAATCCGCGCTCGGCTCCTTCATTTACCAATTCACCCTCATTCACCCCTGCAGCAAAGGTATTATCCATGACCGCTTCTCGCACTATTCTCGCACTCGCCGCTGCGGCGGCGCTGGGAACCGGGCTCGCCGCCTGGAGTCCGCTCGCGCAGGCGCAGTCCAGCACGAGTTCCCCTGCGATGCCGCCAAGCACGAGCGCTGCTCCGATGGCGCAGCCGCAAAGCAAGGCCGCGAAGCAGACCGTCGCGCCGCGCACGAACGCGCAGGTCGAGGCCCGGATCACCCAGCTCCATCGCGAGTTGAAGATCACTTCGGCCCAGCAAGCCGATTGGAACAAGCTGGCACAAGCGATGCGCGAGAGCGCACACGACATGTCCACCCTGATCCAAGAGCGCAATGCGGCAGCCAAGTCGAAGCCGATGAATGCCGTCGATAATCTGAAAAATTACGAGAAGATCGCCGACGCTCATGCCGAGGGGCTGAAGGACGTCGTGCCGGCGTTCGAGACGCTTTACGACTCGATGTCGCCGGCCCAGAAGAAGACCGCGGATACGGTCTTCAATCAGCGCGTCAACCAGCGCGTCCGTAGCACGGCCGCGCCGGCCCACTCCAAGAGTTGAGCGTTTCCATCACGGAGCAGCATCATGAAAAGCAAAATTCTCCCGGCCATCTTGGCCGCGGTTACCCTTATCAGCGTCGCCGCGCCGGCCTTCGCCGACGACAATGGGCATTATCGTGACCGCGACCGTGGGCGCGAGCGCGAGCATCATTACCGTCGCGGCCCCTATGTGAACTACAACCCCGGTTACGTTTATGCGCCGCCGCCGGTGGTCTATGCGCCGCCGCCGCCGCCGCCGGTCGAGGTGGAGCCCTCGCTCAATTTCGTGATTCCGCTGAACTTTCGCTAAGCGATCCAGCATCGTCGCCGAAGCGAGAACCGGCCCCGCTCCCAGCGGGGCCGGTTTTGTTGGTCCGGAGAAGGACTTTAGGGCGAGGTGTGGTCGATGAACCGCTGCGGCGCCGGCTCGCCCCATTGCGAGTTCAGCGCCTCATGCGCCGGCAGCGAGTTCGAGCCGTTGTGGATGTTGAGGACGTCGCTATCGGTCCAGTGCTCATGCACCCGGCCCCACGGATCGGCCCAGTAATCGAAAATCTGGCTGCCCAGCACATGACGGCCGATGCCCCACATATGCTCGTACTTGCCTTTCTTGGCGAGGTACTCGTGGCCGACCATCACATCGTCGAAATCATGGACCTCGAAGGAGAGATGGTTGAGGCCGGCCTTCGGCGCCTGGATGCCGAAGAAGACGTGATGGTCGACGTAATCCTCGCCGCAATCGCAGCGGTTGAACGAGCCGATCAGGTGATCGGGCTCGCCGGCCCAGACATCGTCCGAGCAGATGAAGCCGAGGGTCTCGCGGAACCATTTGAGCGTGCCCTTGAGATCGGGCGTCGTCATCACGCCGTGACCGACGCGCTTGACCTGCGAGGGACCGGATTGGAGGCGGCAGAGATCGCCCGAGCGGCGGAATTTCTCGGTGCCCCAATTGATGATGTTGGGTCGCACCGGCAGGGGATCGACCGGGTCGAGGCCCCAGACCACTTCGATCTGATAGCCGCTCGGCTCGCGCAAGCGCACGCGCTTGCCGCCTCCGGGCTCGTCGATCGCCTCGACCGGCGAGGCGCCGGGAACGCGCGCGAGCTTGTCGAGGTCTTCTTCGCTGGTGGCATGATAAGCAAGGCCGATGAAGCCCGGCGGGCCGAGCTCGGTCACATGCAGATGGTGCACCGGATCGGTGCCGCGCATGAACAGCTTGTCCTTGGTGCGCCCGGCGCGGACCATGCCGAAATCGAGCAGGAATTCCTCCTGGCGGTCGAGATCGGGCGAGCGCAGCCGCCCCCAGGCAATATCTTTCACTTTGACGATGGGCATGGTTCCCTCCACAGGAAGCGTTGTGGATAGGATACCGCGACCGGCCAACGCCGGCCAGCACATCCACCGCGGTTCAGCCGCCGGGCGCCAGCGGGCAGATCGCGGTCGCGAATGCGGACGTAGCGAGGCCGAATCCGGTGACTAAACCGGTCGTGGAAGCCGCTTACGAAATGATGATCGAGGCCGGGCCCGCCGCCATATCGACGATCCGGGGCGAGCCGCTGCCGGCGAGCCGGCCCGGCATTGGCGCGGCGACCGAGAGGCTGGCGAAAGCGCCGACGATCGCGCCGGCCAGCGCAGCAGCAATCAGGATCTTCTTCATCGTTTCCTCGGAGCGAAGGCTCAGCTTGCCACGCTGCGCGCCCGCTCGCCCGCTTTCAGGGCGGAAGCAAGGCGATTCGGCGATGAATTGCGCTGGATTTGCGGATGGTGCCCGTTACGATGGCGCGTCATGAAGCCGGCCGACGTCGCGACGTTCTTTCGCCTTTTGACGAAAGGTCGGGCAATTCCCCAGACCGAGCTCGACTATATCAATCCCTATACCTTGCTGGTCGCGGTCGTGCTGTCGGCGCAGGCAACCGATGTTTCCGTCAACAAGGCGACCGCGGCTCTGTTTCCGCTCGCCGACGATCCGCGGAAGATGCTCGATCTCGGCGAGGCGCGGCTTAAAAGCTTCATCAAGACGATCGGTCTCTTCAACACCAAGGCCAAGAACGTCATTGCCCTGAGCCGCGCCGTGATCGAGAGCCACGGCGGCGCGGTGCCGCGCACGCGCGAGGCGCTCGAAGCGCTGCCCGGCGTCGGCCGCAAGACCGCGAAT
>DATLUE010000142.1:0-10351 GCA_035533255.1 Allostellaceae bacterium
GCGGCATCGGCGACGAAGATCCGCTCGATCGCGGCAACAATCTCCAACGGCTCGGCCATGCGGCCCATGCCGCTTTCGTTCTCGGCGAGCGGTCCGCCGTTCGGGCCGACGCGCTTTACGCCGCGCGCCGCCAATCGCGCCAGATTGTCTTGCGTCGCGGCGTGGCTCCACATGCGCAGATTCATCGCCGGCGCGACCAGGATCGGCTGGTCGGTCGCGAGGATTGCCGCCGAGCCGAGATCGTCGGCCAGACCGCCCGCCATCTTCGCCAGGAAATCCGCCGAGGCGGGCGCGACCACGACCAGATCGCTTTCCTGCGCCAGCCGCAGATGCCCCATCTCGCTTTCGTCGGTGAGCGAGAACAGATCGGTATAGGCCGGCTCGCCCGACAGCGCCGCCGCCGACAGCGGCGTGATGAATTGCTGCGCGCCGGCGGTCAGGATGCAGCGCACGCGCGCGCCGCGCTCCTTGAGGCGGCGAATGAGGTCGAGCGCCTTATAGGCGGCAATGCCGCCCGAGATGATCAGCAGGATGCGCCGGCCGTGCAGCATCGGCTTCAACTCAATTCTACGCCGTGATGGCGTGATTTATGTCTATAAGCGCGTGACATACGCTGTGCAACCCTGCCGGCACTGGCCTAAAGCCGCCAGCCGGCATGAAGGGCGGCGATCCCGCCCGAAAAGTTGCGCCAGCTCACCTGCTCGAAGCCCGCCGCCGTCATCATCGCCGCCAACTCGGCCTGCGGCGGAAAGCGGCGGATGCTCTCGACCAGATATTGATAGGCCTCGCGGTCGCGCGCGACCACGCCGCCCAGCATGGGCAGCACGTTGAACGAATAAAGATCGTAGGCGCGGCGCAACAGCGGTGCCTCGACCCGGCTGAATTCGAGGCAGAGAAACCGCCCGCCGGGCTTCAGCACGCGGTACGCTTCCGCCAGCGCCGCGTCTTTCCGGGTCACGTTGCGCAAGCCGAAGGAAATCGTGCAGGCATCGACGCTGCCGCTGGCCAGTGGCAGCGCTTCGGCATCGCCGACGATCCAGGCGATCCCGTCCAGGATTCCGTCATCGATCGCGCGATCGCGGCCGGCATCGACCATCGCCGCGTTGATGTCGCAAATGATCGCCTGGGCACCCCGGCCGGCACGGCCGAGAAAGCGCCGCGCGACGTCACCGGTGCCGCCGGCGAGATCGAGCAAGACCTCGCCCGGCCGCGGGTTGAGGCGATCGATGAGCTGCGCCTTCCAGCGGCGATGGATGCCGCCGCTCATCAGATCGTTCATCAGGTCGTAGCGCGCCGCGACATTGTCGAAGACCGCGCGCACCAGCCGCGTCTTCTCGGCCTCGGCAACGCGGCGGAAGCCGAAATCGGTTTGGCGGCGCTCGGGGGCGCTTGTATGCTGGCGCGGCATTCCCGCAAACTAGCGCAGCTTGCGCTCCGCCGCCAAACCGCAGCCCCGATGCCCGAACTTCCCGAGGTCGAAACCGTGGTGCGCGGACTGGCGCATGCGCTTACCGGCAAGCGCCTGGCGCGGCTCGATCTCGCGCGCCCCGACCTGCGCAGCACCATTCCGCCGGGGCTTGCCGCTCAGATCGCCGGCAAGCGGATCGAGCGCATCGCCCGCCGCGCCAAATACATCCTCATCCATTTGGAGGATGGCGGCGTCGTGATCGTGCATCTCGGCATGTCGGGGCGGCTGATCATCGTGCCGCCGGGCGCGGCGACGCCGCGAGCTAAGCACGATCACGCGGTCTTTTATATCGACGACGGCAGCGAGCTGCGGTTCAACGATGCCCGCCGTTTCGGGCTTCTGGACTATGCCGAGGAAGCGCAGCTTGCGGTGCATCCGCGCTTCCGTCATCTCGGCCCCGAGCCGCTGAGCAATGCCTTCAACGGCCCCATGCTGGCCGCCTCGCTCCACGGCAAGCAAACCTCGATCAAGGCCGCGCTGCTCGACCAGCGCGTGGTAGCCGGCATCGGCAATATCTACGCCTGCGAGGCACTCTATGGGGCCGGGCTGTCGCCGCGCCGCCTCGCGCGCGCGGTGCAAGGCGACCGCGCCGAGCGGCTCGCGACCGCGATCCACGATGTCCTCACCCGCGCCATCGCGGCCGGCGGCTCGTCGCTGCGCGATTACGTGCAGACCTCCGGCGAGCTCGGCTATTTCCAGCATCACTGGGCGGTTTATGGCAAGGAAGGCGAGCCGTGCCCGGGCTGCGATTGCGGATCGAGCATCAAGCGCATCGTGCAGGGCGCGCGCTCGACTTTTTACTGTGCCAAGCGGCAAAAGTGAGTAGGCTCGCTCGGTGCGCGCCATGCTCCTGTTGCTACCGCTGGTTCTTCTCACCGTCCTCCCGGCGGCGGCCGACGAATTCGTTGCCGGCACCGAGGATGTGCCGTTGATGCCCGGCCTCAGGCCGCTGCCGAACTCGGACATCGTCTTCGACAAGCCCGAGGGCCGGATCGTCGAGGCGCGCGCCGCGGGCGTCACCACGCGCGTCAAGGTCGAGGCGTTCTACGCCGCCAGCCTGCCGCCGCTCGGCTGGAAGCCTGCGGGCCGCGATCAATGGCGGCGCGACGCCGAGCGGCTGAAGCTCGATTTCGCCGATACGGGCGGCAAGCTCGCGGTCGGCTTCACATTATCTCCCCAATAGCGGGCGCCCCAATGACGGAGCCATCGTCGATGACCTATCAGAACATCCTGGTCGAAACCCGTGGCGCGGTCGGCTTGATCGCGCTCAATCGGCCGCAAGCCCTGAATGCGCTGTGCGATGCGCTCATCCGCGAACTCGGCCAGGCGCTCGATGGCTTCGAGCGCGACCCCGCGATCGGCGCGGTGGTGCTGACCGGCAGCGAGAAGGCCTTTGCCGCCGGCGCCGACATCAAGGAGATGGCGGGCAAGAGCTTCGTCGACTGCTATGTCGGCGACTTCATCACCGACGGCTGGGAGCGCATCACCACCTGCCGCAAGCCGATCATCGCCGCGGTTGCCGGCTTTGCGCTCGGCGGCGGATGCGAGGTCGCGATGATGTGCGACACCATTATCGCAGCCGAAAGCGCCAAATTCGGCCAGCCCGAGATCACGCTGGCGATCATGCCCGGCGCGGGTGGCACGCAGCGGCTGACCCGCGCGGTCGGCAAGGCGAAGGCGATGGAGATGATCCTGTCGGGGCGCATGATCGACGCCGCCGAGGCCGAGCGCAGCGGCCTGGTCAGCCGCGTGGTCGCGAACGACAAGCTGCTCGAGGAAACGCTCAAGCTTGCCGACAAGATCGCCGCGCAGTCGCGTCCCGCGGTGCTGGCGGCAAAAGAGGCGGTAAACCGGGCTTTCGAGACCCCGCTTGCCGAAGGCGTGCGCTTCGAGCGGCGCCTGTTCCACGCGCTGTTCGCGACCGACGATCAGAAAGAGGGCATGGCGGCGTTCGTCGAGAAGCGCAAGCCGCAGTTCAAGAACCGCTGACTTGACGCTCCCGGGCGCCCCCGGTATAAGCCGCCGCTCCCCATTTTCTTGAACGGACCGGCGATGGCCAATCATCCTTCGGCTGAAAAACGCAATCGGCAAACGCAAAAGCGCACCGCCGTCAACACCGCGCGCAAGAGCCGCATCCGCGGGTTCGTCAAAAAAGTCGAAACCGCGATCGCTTCCGGCGACAAGAGCGCGGCAAAGCAAGCGTTCGCCGATGCTGCGCCCGAAATGCAGCGCGGCATCAATAAGGGTGTGGTGCATCAACGCACTGTCGCCCGCAAGCTGTCGCGTCTGTCCGCGCGCATCAAGGCGCTCTGATCGCTGTCAAGCGTGGCGGCGAAGTCGCACTAAAAAATTTTTGCGACGATTTCTTGTCAGAGTTGTTGCCTTCTCCGAATTCGCTTAGGTAATGTTGCCGACGTCGGTTGTGCGGCGAGACATTAAAAAAAATCCGGCGCACGCGATGCGGCATAAGAGGCAGTTTTCAAACCAAAGAGTTAGCGGTCGCCTAGTACGGATTGCGTGAGACTATTCCGGTAATGGGCGGCTTGTGCTTGCGGCGGTATGGCGCGAAACGGGAGGGGCCTCGTTTTCGCCCGGTGTTGGGTTGCGCGCCTGTTTTCCAGCGTGTTCTGTTGGGGGAGTGACGGAATGACGGACTCGTTGGGACAAGAAGGCGAAGTCCAGTCCCAATGGGTGCGGGTGAGAGCCAAGCTGCGATCGGAATATGGCGACGCTGCCTATCGCAGTTGGTTGCGCAACATGAGCCTTCAAGGGATCGAGGACGGCCGCGCCAAGATCGCGGTGCCGACGCGCTTCTTGCGCGACTGGGTGGCCGCGCACTATGCCGATCGCATTCGCGCGTTGTGGAATGGCGAGAACAGCGGCGTCGTCGCCGTCGACATTCTGGTCTCGGGCGGCACCGTGCAGATTCTGGCGACGCCGGAGCCGGCCGCCGGGCCAGCCGCCGAAGCCGGCGCCGACACCGTCGATGAGAAAGACGTCAGCGCGCCGCTCGATCCGCGCTTCACCTTCGAGAATTTCGTGGTCGGCAAGCCCAACGAGCTCGCGCATGCGGCGGCCCGCCGCGTCGCCGAGGCGCAGGCCGCGCCGCAGCGCTCGGTGCCGTTCAACCCGCTGTTCCTCTATGGCGGGGTCGGGCTCGGCAAGACGCATCTCATGCATGCGATCGCTTGGTACATCCGCACCCATGCGCCCAAGCGCAAGGTGATCTATCTCTCGGCCGAAAAATTCATGTACCAGTTCATCCGGGCGCTGCGCTTCAAGGACACGATGGCGTTCAAGGAGCAGTTCCGCTCGGTCGACGTGCTGATGATCGACGACGTCCAGTTCATCTCGGGCAAAGACACGACGCAGGAAGAGTTTTTCCACACCTTCAACGCGCTGGTGGATCAGAACCGGCAGATCATCATTTCGGCTGATAAATCGCCCACCGATCTCGAAGGCATGGAAGAGCGGATGCGCTCGCGGCTCGGCTGGGGCCTCGTCGCCGACATCCATCCCACCACCTACGAGCTGCGTCTTGGCATCCTTCAGGCCGCGGCCGAGCATCGCAAGCTCCAGGTGCCGCTCAAGGTGCTGGAGTTCCTCGCCCACCGCATCACCTCGAACATCCGCGAGCTCGAAGGCGCGCTGACCCGCATCTTCGCGCATACCCAGCTCGTCGGCCGCGAGATCACGCTCGAAAGCGCGCAAGAGGTGCTGCACGATCTGCTGCGCGCCAACGATCGCCGCGTCACCATCGACGAGATCCAGAAGCGCGTTGCCGAGCACTACAATATCCGCCTCGCCGACATGCATTCGGCCCGCCGCGCGCGCGCCGTCGCCCGGCCGCGCCAGGTCGCGATGTATCTCTGCAAGCAACTCACGCCGCGGTCGCTGCCCGAGATCGGGCGCAAATTCGGCGGCCGCGATCATACGACGGTGATGCACGCGGTGCGCAAGATCGAGGAGCTGCGCAGCTCCGACCGCGCTATGGCCGAGGATATCGAGCTCTTGAAGCGGATGATCGAGAACTAGCGTTCGGCCGCCGCGCGGGCCCCAGGCTCCGGCTTGGCTGGTGCCATTAAAACGCCCGTAAAATAGCCGTTTCCCGAGCTTCCGGAGCGGGTCCGGCGGGCCGCGCGCCAGCCATAGCGGCGGTGTACCCGAGGGGTTGGACGTGCTATGGTTTTGGACCGTTCCGCGGCGGTCTTTCGGGATCGTCGCGGGCGGGTTTCCCGGGTCTTTGAAGCCGAAGCATCGGGTCTGAATTTCCGCCTCCAGCGAGCGTCAACCGCGAATCATGAAACTGACCATCGAACGCGCCGCGCTGCTCCGCGCCTTGGGCCATGTGCAGAGCGTCGTCGAGCGACGCAACACCATCCCGATTCTCTCGAATGTCCTGCTGCGGGCCGAAGGGGCCAAGCTGGCGCTGTCGGCGACCGACATGGACATCGAAATGGTGTCCTCGCTCGCGGCCCAGGGCGGCAAGCCCGGCGCCACCACCGTCCCGGCGCATACGCTCTACGATATCGTCCGCAAGCTGCCCGACGGGGCGCAAATCGAGCTCGAGGCCACGGGCGAGAAAGGGCTGATGACCCTGCGCTCGGGCCGCTCGACCTTCACCCTCTCCTGCCTGCCGCCCGAGGATTATCCGCTGATGGCGGGCGGCGATCTCGCGCATAATTTCCTCCTTTCGGCGGGCGATCTGAAGCGCCTCATCGACCGCACGCGGTTTGCGATCTCGACCGAGGAGACGCGCTATTACCTGAACGGCATCTATCTTCACGCGGCGAAGACCGACAAGGTCGATATGCTGCGCGCGGTCGCGACCGACGGCCACCGCCTAGCGCGGATGGAGATCCCGCTGCCCGAAGGCGCCGCCGGCATGCCCGGGGTGATCGTGCCGCGCAAGACCGTGACCGAGCTGAGGAAGCTGCTCGACGAGCTCGACCAGGATGTCTCGGTCGCGCTCTCCGACACCAAGATTCGCTTCACCTTCGCCGAGACCGTCCTGACCTCGAAGCTGATCGACGGGACTTTCCCCGATTACGATCGCGTCATTCCGTCGGGCAACGACCGCATCCTCGAGGTGGATCGCAAGCAATTTGCCGAGGCGGTCGATCGCGTTTCGACCATCTCGACCGAGAAGAGCCGCGCCGTGAAGCTCGCGATCGAGCGCGGCAGCCTGACGCTGTCGGCCACCAGTCCGGAAAACGGCACCGCGACCGAAGAGCTCGAGGCGCGCTACAGCGCGCAGCCGCTCGAGATCGGCTTCAACTCGCGCTATCTGCTCGACATCACCGATCAGATCGAGGGCGACGGCGCGCAGTTCGCCCTGGCCGATGCCGCCTCGCCGACCGTGGTGCGCGACAGTGCCGATGGTAGCGCGCTCTACGTCCTCATGCCGATGCGAGTCTGAGGCCGCGCTGCAGTGAGGGTGATCGCCACCGGGGTTGCCGAGGTCGAAGCGTCCACCGAGCCGGCGCTGCCATCGGTCGCGCGCCTGACGCTCGGTAATTTCCGCTCCTACGCCGCGGCGCAGATCGAGGTCGCGGGCGCGCCCGTGGTGCTCGCCGGTCCCAACGGCGCCGGCAAGACCAATCTGCTCGAAGCGATCTCGTTCCTGGCGCCCGGCCGCGGCTTGCGCCGGGCCAAGCTCAGCGAGATCGACCGCCGCAATGGCGGCAGCGCTTGGACGCTGTCGCTCCAGCTCGCGACCGCCGAGGGGATGGTGCAGATCGGCACCGGCCGCGACGCGCACAGCGAGAGCGGCGAGCGCCGGGTCGTGCGGATCGACGGCGCGCCGGCCAAGACCCAGGCCGAGCTCGCACAGCTTGCCAGCCTCGTCTGGCTCACGCCGCAGATGGATCGTCTCTTCACCGAAGGCGCCGGCGCGCGCCGGCGCTTCCTCGACCGGCTGGTGCTGGGCTTCGATCCCGAGCACGCCAATGCGCTCGGGGCCTACGAGCGCGCGATGCGCGAGCGCTTGCGCCTGTTGCGCGACGGACCGGCCGACGCATCGTGGCTCGGCGCGCTCGAGGAGACGATGGCCGCGCATGGCGTCGCGGTCGCGGCGGCGCGCCGCGATGCCGTCATGCAGATCGATCGGGCCTGCGCCGCGACGGCCGGGCCGTTCCCGCAGGCGCGCCTGGCGATGGCGGGCGAGGTCGAATCCTGGCTCGGCTCGATGCCCGCGCTTGCCGCCGAGGACGCGCTGCGGCAGCGCCTGGCCGCGCTGCGCCGCGTCGATGCGGAAGCGGGCGTCACCACCTTCGGCCCGCATCGCTCGGACCTGGCGGTCGAGCATGTCGGGAACGAGATGCCGGCGCCGCATTGCTCGACCGGCGAGCAAAAGGCGCTGCTGCTGGCAATCCTCTTGGCGCAGGCGCGCCTGCTGGCGGCATCGCAAGGCGCTCCGCCGCTGATGCTGCTCGACGAGGTTGCTGCCCATCTCGATGCCGAGCGGCGCGCCGCGCTCTTCGCCGAGCTTCTCGATCTCAAAACCCAGGCCTGGCTAACCGGCACCGATGCCGCCTTGTTCGCGCCTTTGCGCGGCAAGGCGCAGTTCTTCGCGGTGGCCGATGCCCGTCTTTCACCGATGGACCGTTTCAGATGAGCGAACCTGCGACCCCCGATACCCCGCGCGCGGACGACGCCTATGACGCGCAATCGATCAAGGTACTGCGCGGGCTCGACGCCGTGCGCAAGCGTCCGGGCATGTATATCGGCGATACCGACGACGGCTCGGGCCTCCATCACATGGTCTACGAGGTGGTCGATAATTCGATCGACGAGGCGCTCGCCGGCTATTGCGACACCGTCACCGTCATGCTCAATGGCGACGGCTCGGTCACGGTCGGCGATAATGGCCGCGGCATTCCGGTCGATATCCACGCCGAGGAAGGTGTCTCGGCGGCCGAGGTCATCATGACCCAGCTCCACGCCGGCGGAAAATTCGACCAGAATTCCTACAAGGTCTCGGGCGGGTTGCACGGCGTCGGCGTCTCGGTCGTGAACGCGCTGTCGGCGACGCTCGAGCTGCGCATCTGGCGCAACGGCAGCGAGCATTTCATCCGCTTCAAGGATGGCGATCCCGTAGCGCCGCTCGCAGTGGTCGGCCCGAGCGGCGGCCGGACCGGGACCGAGATCACGTTCTGGCCGAGCTCCAAGACCTTCACCAAGCTCGATTTCGATTATGCGACGCTCGAGCATCGCCTGCGCGAGCTGGCGTTCCTCAATTCCGGCGTCACGCTGGAACTCACCGATGCGCGCGGCGTCGAGCCGAAATCGGTGAAGCTGCATTACGAAGGCGGCCTCGCCGCGTTCACGCAATATCTCGATCGCTCGAAGCAGGCGCTGCATGGCGCGCCGCTGCTGATGACGGCCGAGCGCGACGGCATCACCGTCGAGGTCGCGATGGAGTGGACCGACAGCTATCACGAGACGATGCTGTGCTTCACCAACAACATCCCGCAGCGCGACGGCGGCACGCATCTCGCCGGTTTCCGCGGCGCGCTCACGCGCACGATCAACAATTACGCCAACGAGAGCGGCATCGCCAAGAAGGAAAAGATTCCGCTCACCGGCGAGGACATGCGCGAGGGGTTGACCTCGATCCTCTCGGTGAAAGTGCCCGATCCGAAATTTTCCTCGCAGACCAAGGACAAGCTGGTCTCGTCCGAGGTCCGGCCGGTGGTCGAGGGCGTCGTCGCCGACAAGCTGCAGCAATGGCTCGAGGAGCATCCCGCCGAGGCGCGCAAGATCGTCGCCAAGGTGGTCGAGGCGGCGGCGGCGCGCGAGGCGGCGCGACGGGCGCGCGACCTGACGCGGCGCAAGGGCGCGCTCGACATGGCGAGCTTGCCCGGCAAGCTCGCCGATTGCCAGGAGCGCGATCCCGCGCTGTGCGAGCTGTTCATCGTCGAGGGCGACAGCGCCGGCGGCTCGGCCAAGCAGGGCCGCGATCGCCGCTGCCAGGCGATCCTGCCGCTGAAAGGCAAGATCTTGAATGTCGAGCGCGCACGCTTCGACAAGATGCTCGTCTCAGCCGAAATCGGCACGCTCATCGCCGCCATCGGCACCGGCATCGGCGCCGAGGAATTCGATGTCGCCAAGGCGCGCTATCATCGCATCGTCATCATGACCGATGCCGATGTCGATGGCAGCCATATCCGCACGCTGCTCCTGACCTTCTTCTTCCGCCAGATGCCGCAGCTCATCGAGAAGGGGTTTCTCTATATCGCGCAACCGCCGCTCTATCAGGTGAAGCGCGGCTCGGCGAAAGCGGTCTATCTCAAGGACGAGACCGCGCTCGAGGAATACCGCATCAGCGCCGGCCTGCGCGACGCCGTCTTCACGCAGCATGACGGCGTGCAGCGGGCCGGCAACGATCTGCGCGCCCTGGTCGACCACGCGCGCGTCACGCGCAACCTGCTGCAACCGCTGATGCGCAAGATCGGCAGCCTCGATGTCGCCGAGCAGGCGGCGATCGCCGGGCTATTGGGTCTCGCGATCCTCGACGATCCGGCGCAGATCGCCGAGGCGGCGCGCGTCCTGGCGCGGCGGCTCGACGGCTTGTCGCCGCCGGCCGATCGCGGCTGGCGCGGCGAGGTCGCGGGTCAAACTTTCATCATCACGCGCACGCGCCACGGCGTCACCGAGCGCTACGAGCTCGACGCCCAGCTCCTCAAAAGCGCCGAAGCGCGCCGTCTCGACGATCGCACCGGCGAGTTGCAAGAGGTTTACGCCAAGCCGGGCAAGCTGGTGGCCAAGGACAAGGAGTTTCTGATCAAGGGGCCGACGACGCTGATCGAGGCGGTGCTCGATCTCGGTCCCAAAAGCGGCGACATTCAGCGCTACAAGGGCCTCGGCGAGATGAATCCCGAG
>DATLUE010000143.1:0-2431 GCA_035533255.1 Allostellaceae bacterium
GCCGCGTTGCATCGTGTTGACCGGCGCCGGCAGCCGCGCCTTCTGCGCCGGCGCCGATCTGAAAGAACGCAACACGCTGAGCGAAGCGCAATGGATGGCGCAGCATGTCGTCATCGAGCAGCAATTCCAGGCGCTGATCGAATGTCCGATCCCGGTGATCGCGGCGGTCAACGGCCACGCTTTTGCCGGCGGGCTCGAGATGCTGCTCGCCTGCGACTTTGCCTATGCGGTGAAGGACGCGCGCTTTGCCTTGACGGAGGTGACGCTTGGCCTGATGCCGGGTGCCGGCGGCACGCAAACCTTGCCGCGTGCCGTGGGCGAGCGCCGCGCCAAGGAGATCATCCTCACCGGCAAGCCGTTCGCCGCCGCCGAGGCGCTCCACTGGGGCGTCGTCACTGCGCTCTACGAGCCCGATGCGCTGATGTCGGCGGCGCTCGAGACCGCATCGCGCATCGCCGCCAACGCGCCGCTGGCGGTCGCCGAAGCGCGCCGCTCGATCCATATCGGGCTGCAGCGCGATCTCGCCGCCGGGATGCGCTTCGAGATCGAATGCTACAACCGCTTGGTTCCGACCGAGGACCGGCGCGAAGGCGTCAGCGCCTTCAACGAGAAGCGCAAAGCGCAATTCAAGGGCCGCTGAGTTGGGGGCCGCTGAGATGGCCGAGACCTTGGCACTGGGCGAGGATTACCCGGAAATTCGCGCTGCGTTGCGAAAAATCTGCGCCGGCTTTCCCGGCGCTTATTGGCGCGCGCTCGACGAGCGGCAGGACTATCCCGAGGAGTTCGTTACCGCGTTGACCCGCTCGGGCTATCTCGCCGCGCTCATCCCGGAGAGCTATGGCGGCGCCGGGCTGCCGCTGCGTGCGGCGAGCGCCATCCTCGAGGAAATTCACGCCAGCGGCTGCAACGCCGCCGCCTGCCACGCGCAGCTCTACATCATGGGCACGCTCTTGCGTCACGGCAGCGCCGCGCAGAAGCAGCGCATTCTGCCCAAGCTTGCCGCGGGCGAGTTGCGCCTCCAGGCTTTCGGCGTGACCGAGCCCTCGACCGGCACCGACACCACGCGTTTGAAGACCCGCGCCGAGCGCCACGGCGATCGCTACGTCATTCACGGGCAAAAGGTCTGGACCTCGCGCGCGTTGCAATCCGATCTCATGCTGCTGCTGGCGCGGACCGCGCCCGAAAGCGCGGCCGCGCGCCGCGGCGACGGCCTCTCGGTCTTTCTCATCGACCTCCGCACCAGCCTCGGCAAGGGCCTCGCGATCAAGAAGCTGCCGGCGATGATCAACCACAGCACCACCGAGCTGTTCTTCGATGGCCTCAGCGTGCCGGCCGACACCCTGATCGGCGAGGAAGGCCAAGGCTTTCGCTATATCCTCGACGGCATGAATGCCGAGCGCATCCTGATCGCCGCCGAAGCGCTGGGCGATGCGCGCTGGTTCATCCGCACCGCATGCGACTATGCCAAGACCCGCATCGTCTTCGAGCGCCCGATCGGCCAGAACCAGGGCGTGCAATTCCCGCTGGCGCGTGCCTTTGCCGAGACCGAGGCCGCCGATCTGATGATCCGCAAGGCCGCGGCGCTGTTCGATGCCGGTGCCGCGTGCGGCGCCGAAGCCAATATGGCAAAGCTGCTCGCTGCCGATGCCTCATGGCATGCCGGCGAGGCGTGTATGCAGACTCATGGCGGCTTCGGCCTCGCGCGCGAATACGATATCGAGCGCAAATGGCGCGAGACGCGGCTGTTTCAGATCGCGCCGATCTCGACCAACCTCGTCCTTGCCTATCTCGCCGAGCATGTGCTCGGCTTGCCGCGGTCTTACTAGCGGCTCACGCTTGCAGCGGATGCGCTGCCGGCAGCGCGAGCCGCGGCGCCGGAACGACGATGCCCGCCGCCCGCGCCTCGATCAGATCGGCGAAGCGGTCGATGATCGCTGCGGGCTGGAATTCGGCGCGCGCGGCATGCGCCAATGCACGCTGCGACAGCGCCGCGTAGTAGTGCGGATCGTTCCACATCGCCTGCAGATGCGAGGCCCAGACCTCGATCGGCGCGTCGTAATCGAGGCAGATGCCGCCCGGGCCAACCGCTTCGGGCAAGCCGCCGCGATCGCTGGCCAGCACGGGAATGCCGTTGATCTGCGCCTCGCTGGCGACGCGCCCCCACGCCTCCCGATAGCGGCTGGGCGCGAGCAGTACCTTGGTCGAGCCATAGATCGCGTCGGCGCCGCGCGCGGCCGGCCGGATCGCGACGTTGGGAAGCGCCGCGGCGGCGGCGCGCAGCTCGGCGCCGGTCATGCCCGGCCATTGCGGCAGGTTGCGGTCGACATTGTCGAAAATGAGGAACGGTATCTCCGGGCACGCGCGCGCCAGCTTCACCACCAATTCGCCGCCCTTGAAATTCTGCAACCCGATGAAGGTGGCGTGGCGGCGC
>DATLUE010000144.1:0-6005 GCA_035533255.1 Allostellaceae bacterium
AGTCGATGCCGTCGATCCATTCGGTGTCGGGACCGAAGCGCGCGGCACCGCCCATATCGATCGTGAGATGCACGCCCAAGCCGGCATGCTCGGGCACGGGGTAGACCAGGCGGCGGAACGGCGCTCGGCCGGCGAGCGTGAAATAGACGCCGCGGCAGTAATAGTCCTGCGGGATCGCGGCCGTCGGGATGCCGGCGATGCGCCGCGCCAATGACGGCGCGTAGAGGCCGGCGCTATTGACCAATAGCTTGCATTCGAGGGTCATGTGCTCGGCGCCGCCGATGTCGAGCGCGAAGCCGTCACGCGTGACGCGGCCTTCGAGGACCGGCGCGCGCAGCACCACGCTCGCGCCGGCATGCTCGGCATCGGTCTGATAGGCCTGCATCAGCGCGTGGCTGTCGATGATGCCGGTCGAGCGCGAGTGGAAGGCGGCAACGCAATGGAGCTGCGGCTCCAGCGCGCGCGCTTGGCCGCCATCGAGCCATTCGAGATCGCCGACCCCGGCCGCCTCGGCATGCGCGATCACGCGGCGGAGAATGGGAATCTCGTCGTCGCCGACCGCGACCACGAGCTTGCCGATCCGGCGATGCGGCACATCGCGCTCGGCGCAGTATTCGTAAAGCCGCTTGCGGCCGGCGACGCAGAACCGCGCCTTGAGGCTGCCCTGCGGGTAATAGAGGCCGGCATGGATCACCTCGCTATTGCGCGAGGATGTGTCCTGGCCGATCCAACGCTCTTTCTCCAGCAGCAGAACCTCGCGGCCGGCGCGGGCCAATGCCCGCGCCGTCGCCAGACCGATGATGCCGCCGCCGATGACGACGCATTCGACGGCATCACTCATCGGGTCAGGTGCGTTCGAGGATTTCCAGGCCGCGGACGCGGTCAATGAGGAAGATCAGGCCGCGATCGTCCTGGTACACGTCGTTGCTCTGGCAGCGCTTCGCGCCCGGCGCCGGATCGGGCATGTAATGCGCGACTTCCTTCGGCGTATGCGGATGCGAGATATCGATGATCCGCAAGCCTTGCGCGAACCACGCAAACGGCACTTCGGTACCGCGGATTTTCTCGACCGGCTGATGGCAACCGCTGTTGTTGGCATGGTTGCCGTGATCGAGACCCTCGACCTGATAGGTGCCGACCGGAACCGGATGCGCCTCGTCGGTGATATCGATCATCCACATGAAGGCGGGCAGCGCGGTCTCGGGCCGCTGCACGTCCTCGTCGGCGACGATCGCGAATTTCCGGCCGAAGATATCGAACGGGATTTTGACGCAGGAATGCGTCGGGCAGGCGAAAGGCGGGCTCCAATCGAGGCCGGAAACCCGTTTCGGCTTCGACATGTCGTCGATATCGAGGATATGGAAGCCGCCCTGCCAATAGCTCGTATAAAGCCGGTTGCCGGACCGCAGCGGGTGATGGCAGCGGTGATCGGCGCCTTTCCAGGTCGGGGTCTCGCCGCCGGCGATGTGCTGGCCTGGCTCCCACCAGCGCCCGACCTCTTCCGGCTTCTCCGGATTCTTGAGGTCGAGAATCATGACGATGTTGCCGCGATAGCCCTCGACCGTCGGCGAGCAATAGACATAGCGACCGTCGAAATCGTAGCGGTGGACGCCGTGGCCGTGCGTCACCCAATCGGTGATCTTGCGCGGCTTCAGCGGGTTGCTGATGTCGTAGATGCCGAGCCCGCCCTTGAAGCCCGACGTATCGCCGGTATTGCCGGCGGCCGGATTCGGATCGACCTCGTGGTTGGTGACGAGCAACCCGTTCACCGCCCGCGCCTTATGGGAATGGGTGCTGGGCGGCATCTCGTAATAGGCGACTTGCTTGGGATTCTTGGGATCGCGGACATCGACGATGCTGGTACCCGACGGCGAGTGGATATGGCCGATATAGGCGAAGCCGTTATCGACATAAACCTGGCCGCCGCCGTAGCAGTCATAGAACCCAACCTGCCGAACACCCTTAGCTGAAACCGCCATGTCGCCTTCCCTCCCGCGAAATATCGGCCGACTTTAGCCCAATTTGCGGATTCGCCAAGAGGCCCTGGTGCCGTCCTGGGCACGCGACGGGCCGCTGGGGCGATCAGCGCAATTGACTTTACGCGACGGCATCGGGAGGCTAGCTCCATGACCGATATGGCGATCACCGCGGCGGACGAGGTTGCGCGGCTATGGCGCGAGACCGCGCCCGGCCCGGTGCGCCCCGGCAGCGACCGGCACAAGAGCATGTTCTGCCGCATGCTGCTCGACACCTTCAACCCCTACAAGCCCGCAATCATCGATTGGCCCAAGCTCGACGAGGAAGCGCGCCAGCGCCTCATCGGCCTGCCGATCTGGGACATCGCGGTCCAGACCGAGGGCAAGGCGAAGCTGCGCGTCCTCACCTATGGCGAGAGCATCGACGATCCGCTGTTGCGCCAGGCGATCGACCTCAACGGCTTCGAGGAAGGCCGCCACAAGGACGTGCTCGCCAACATGGTCGCGGCCTATGGCATCGCGCTGGCGCCCGAGCCGCCCTACCTCAAGCCGCGCGATGCCGAATGGGCCTTCATGGTCACCGGTTTCAGCGAATGCATCGACAGCTTCTTCGCCTTCGGGCTTTTTGAGCTGGCGAAGCGGTCGGGCTTCTTCCCGCCCGAGCTGGTCGACACCTTCGAGCCGGTAATGCAGGAGGAAGGCCGCCACATCCTGTTCTTCGTCAATTGGGTCGCCTGGCACCGCCGCAATCTGCCGTGGTGGAAGCGGCCGTGGTTCCGCTTGCGGGTGTGGGCGGTCTGGGCGTTCCTCGTCTGGGAGCGCATCGGCATCGCACGCGGCCTCGGCGGCACGCCGGACGCCGACAACAACTTCACCGTCACCGGCGGCAAGGCGGTCGGCGGCGTCGATATCGGCGCGGCGGCGCTGATGGACATCTGCCTGACGGAGAACGCGCGCCGTTTGGACGGCTACGACCAGCGCCTGCTGCGGCCCCGGCTGGTGCCGCGGCTGGTGCGCCTGGCGCGGTTTTTCATGCGCAAGAAATCGCCCACGGTCGCGATCGGCTCGGAGGCGCACAAGGAAATCTTCTGCCAGCACTTCCACGATACCTATCAGGATTACGATCCCGAGACCCTGCCCTGGCCCGCGCTCGACGAGGCGGCCGCGGCGCGCCTGCGCTCGGTGCCGTTCTGGCAAGAGGTGCTGCACACCGAGCGGCGCGCCGGCGCGATCGTCAAGCAATTCACCGCGACCGTCGACGATCCGGTGCTGAAGAAGGCGATCGCGCTGCAAGGCTTCGAGGAAGCGCGCCACGCCGATCTGATCCGCGTGATGATCAAGCGCTACAACATCGACGCGACCGAGACGCCGCTCGAAAAGCTGCCCGACGACATCGAGACCGCGTTCAAGGATTTCGGCTACGGCGAATGCGTCGACAGCTTCCTCGGCTTCGGCGTCTTCAAGATCGCGCGCCAATCGGGCTTCCTGCCCGAATCGATGTTCGCGATCTTCGATCGGCTGATGTACGAGGAGACGCGGCACATCGTCTTCTTCGTCAACTGGATGGCCTATCGCCAGATGCAGAAGAACCGCGGGCGTATCTGGTGGCGCGCCGGCGCGGCGTTGCGTTTCTACACGCGTGCACTGAAGCGCCTCGTCGGCACCGCGCGGCGCGGCGCGCAGGTCAATGACGGCAAGAATTTCTCGGCGACGCAGGCGAGCATGTTCCTCGAAGGCTTCACCTTCCGCCGCTTCCTCGAGGATTGCTACAACGAGAACGCGCGGCGCATGAAGGAATTCGACGCCGAGCTGCTGCGCCCCAGCTTCCTGCCGGCGCTCGCAGACGCCGCACTGACCAGCCTGCGCTTGTGGAATTTCCGCCGCCGCGACCCCGGCAAGCTGGCGTGACCCTTCGCGATCAAAGCGCGCGCGTCTAAGCTGCCCGATGCGGATCGCGACCATCCTCGCGGCGATCGCCGGGTTGTTGCTCGGCACGGCGATCGTCGCCTATTTCGGCTTCGGGGCGGTGCTGGGCGCGCTCGGCACCATCGGCTGGGGCGGCTTCGCCGTCGTTATCGTCTATCAGCTCGGACTTTATCTACTGCTCGGCGCGAGCTGGTGGGCGATCGTCCCGCCGCCGCGAAATCGCTTCCGTGCCTTCGTCTGGGGCCGCCTGGTGCGCGATTCCGGCTCCGAGCTGCTGCCGCTGTCGCAGATCGGCGGCTTCGTCATGGGGGCGCGCGCGGCGACCTTGCTCGGCCCCTCGACCTCGATGGCGATTGCGACTACCATCGTCGACGTCACCATCGAGGTGCTGGCGCAGCTTGGCTACACCGTGCTCGGCCTCGCGCTGCTGGTCAGGGTGCATCCGCAGACGGCGCTGATCTATCCCTTCGCGATCGGGATCGCGATCGGCGTGATGGCGATCATCGGCTTCATCCTCTTGCAGCGGCGCGGCGCGGCGCTGGTGGAGCGGCTGAGCCAGCGCCTCGCGGCAAGCTGGCTGCCCGGCGCCGCGTCGCGAGCGCGGCCGATGCTCGATGCGATCGATGCGGTCTATGCCCATCGCGGCGCCTTGGCCGCCGGCTTCGCGCTGCATCTCGCCGCGTGGCTCGCGAGCGCGGTCGAGACCTTGATCGCGCTGCACTTCATGGGGGTCGCGCTCGGCATCGCTGCGGTACTGACGATCGAGAGCTTGCTCTACGCGATCCGCAGCGTCGCTTTTGCCGTGCCCAACGCCGTCGGCGTGCAGGAAGGCGCCTATGTCATGCTCGGCGCGCTGTTCGGCCTGCCGCCCGAGATGGCGCTGGCGCTGTCGCTCTTGAAGCGCGGCCGCGACATCGCGATCGGCGTGCCGGTCTTGCTTGCCTGGCAGGCGCTCGAAAGCGGGACGCTGTTCCGCCGCCGCACGCGCGACGGCGAAGCGGGTTAAAGCCTCGCCCGCGCCAGCACCAGACGCTTGGCGGCATCCAGCGCGCGCAAAATCGGCGCGCGGCGATAGTCCCATATCGGATCGGGATCGGGCGGGTTGATGACCATAGTCGCATTGGCCTCGAACAGCAGCACCGCGCCATCCACGCCGAGGCCGAAATCGACGCCGGCATAATCGAGCCCCATTGCTTGTCCGATCCGTGCCAGTGCCGCCTTCGCACGCATCCCGATCGCCGCCTCCATGTCGTCGAGAAAGCGCTTCTCCTCTCGGCGATGCGCCGTGTTTGCGGCCATGTCGGCGGTGAAGTAATGCACCTTCCAATCTTGCGAGATCGCGAGATGCAGCGGATAGAGCGCGCCGTCGATGATCATGACACGGTATTTGCGCGCCAGGCCGTCCGGGCCGCGCGCGTCGAGATAGTCGATCGCGAGCAGCACCTCGCCCGGCAAAGCGGCGGCGGCCGCGGCAAGCTCCTCGCGCCGCTCGACACGCTGAAAATGCCGGCCGGTGTGATAGCCCGGCGCGCGGAGCAGCAACGGGAACACCAGATCCTCCGCCGTTGCGAGCGCGGACTTTGCGAGCGTATGGATCGCCGGCGCGATCACGTCGGGCAGATATGCGAGCCGCGCCGCATTTGCCGCGCGGCCGGTCGCGCGCACCAGCGCCGGCGGATTGATCGCCGGCGCCTTGGTCCGCGCGATTATCTTCTCGGCGCAGGTCAAAGCCTCGCCGCACAGATCGGCGTCGCCGATGGCATTGAATACCGCCGCATGCTCGGGCAGTGGCGGCACGGGATCGCAGAACTCGGCGTAAAGCGCGGAAACCGCGAAGACGCGATCGTCGAGAATCTGCTGCGTCGGGATGTTGCCGCCGCGTGCCGAGACCAGGAGCAGCACCGGCAGCGCGGGCGCGGTGCCACGATAACGCGCGGTGACCAGTGCTCGCCCCGCAAAGCCCTGTTGCCAATGCGGCGCGGCGGCGTCCGCCTCGCCCAGCTCCGTCAGGACCCGCGCCAGCCCTTGATGCGCCTCGGCCAAATCGGCATCGGCGATCAACGCGGCTTCATATTGCGCGCGGGCGCCGACGGCATCGCCATC